>NZ_JBFTOQ010000067.1:0-24116 GCF_056398045.1 Cupriavidus sp. 05L411
CGCCGATTGAGGGGCCAAATGCGCCGATTGAGGGGCCAAATGGCCTCCCAACCGGGTAGAGAACGGGATTGCGCTGACGCAACCAGCCGGAGAGCCGCGGAGATCCAAACCGCGATGGTGTCGATAAGACGCCCGGGTCACGAAACTGAGTTTTTCAGGCGATCCTTAAGAGGCTTTAAGACGCTTTAAGCGGGATTAAGCAGTTAAAAGAAAAAGGAGCCAGAACAATGAGCGCAACCGCCGATCGCAAGGTAGTGCTGGTGACGCGCAAGACACGGCTGGAAGAGCTGCTGGCGCGCTACCACTCGCTGGCGCAGGCGCGCTTCTACCTGGAACACCTGGGCGCGGACATTACCGATTATCAGCGTGAGCACGACACCTATCTTGCCGCGCGCGAACAGGTGACAGCCGTGCTGTCGCGCTACCTGCGCCGGCAGGTGGTGGACCGCCAGTTCCTGCCCAACTTCCTGTTCGGCCCGGAAGACATCGTGGTGGCGCTAGGCCAGGACGGCCTGGTTGCCAACACCATGAAATACCTGAACGGCCAGCCGCTAATCGGCGTGAACCCGGATCCGGCGCGCCACGACGGTGTGCTGCTGCCGTTCCAGGTGGGCGACCTGGCGCGTGTGCTGGCCGAAGCCATGCAGGACCGCCGCCCCGCGCGCCCGGTTACCATGGCGCGCGCCGAGCTGTCGGACCAGCAGGTGCTGTACGCGGTCAACGACTTCTTTATCGGCCCGCGCAGCCACACTTCGGCGCGCTACGAGATCCAGCTCGGCGCRCGCAGCGAGGTGCAGTCATCGAGCGGCGTCATTGTCTCCACGGGACTTGGGTCCACTGCCTGGCTCAAGAGCATCGTGACCGGCGCGCGCGCCATTGCGCAGCCAGACGGTGGCGCCGAAGCCGCGTATCAACCCTTGCCATGGGATACGGACCGGCTGGTATTTGCGGTGCGTGAGCCCTTTCCGAGCCGGGCCAGCCAGGCCACACTGGTCTACGGCAACGTGCCGCGCGGCGAGCAGATCGTGCTGCGCTCGCTGATGCCGGAAACCGGCGTGATCTTCAGCGACGGTATCGAAGCGGATTTCCTGCAATTCAACGCGGGCACCGAGGCCCGCATCGGCGTGGCCGAGCGTAGCGGGCAGCTCGTGCAGTAGGGCCGCTCCTTATTCGCCCTCCGGCAGCAGTTCGATCCCATCCAGCTCGGCCGCGCAGGTATCGCGCACGATGGAGACAAAGTCGCGCACATAAGGACGCTGCGCGAGCGGCGCCGGCGTGGTGGCATAGAGCTCGCTCCACAAACCCTTGGCGCCGATGCGCTTGGCCAGCACGTAATCGTGGTCGACGTAGTTCTTCACGCCCCAGTTGGGCAGCGCGGCCACGCCGCGGCGGCTGGCCACCAGTTGCAGCACGGCCACCGTCAGCTCGGCGGTGCGCCGCTGCAGCTTGATGCCGGCGGGCTCCAGCACTTCGCGGATCAGGTCGATGCGCTGCTCCGGCACCGGGTAGGTGATCAGCGTTTCGCCGCCCAGGTCGGCCGCCTCGATCCGGCGCTTGTTGCGCAGCCGGTGCTCGTTGGCGATCACCGCGAGGATCTCGAAGCGGAACAGCGGCGCCACCGCCAAGCCGCGCTTGGCCGGCGGCATCGAGCCGATCACCATGTCCGTGCGTCCCTCGGCCAGCAGCGCCAGGGGATCGGCGTGGAAGCCCGCCACCAGGTCCACCTCCACCTCCGGCCAGCGCCGGCGGAACTCGTCCATCACGGGCATCAGCCAGTCAAAGCAGGTATGGCACTCCAGCACGATGCGCAGCTCGCCGCGCGTGTCACCCTTGAGCCGGGCCAGGTCACGCTCGGCCGTGCTGATGGCCGCCAGCGTCTCGCGCGCCAGCGCCAGCAGCCGGTCGCCGGCCGGCGTGAAACGCAGGCCCTGGCGGGTGCGGTCGAACAGCGGCAGGCCGTAGTGCGCCTCGATGCCTTTGATCTGATGGGACAGCGCCGACTGGCTGACGTGCACGCGCTCCGCGGCCGTGGCGAGCTTGCCGGATTCGGCAATCGCCACCAGCGAGCGCAGGTGCCTGACTTCGATCACGGCTTGCTCCTGGAATGTGAAGAACGGCGCCTGGATGKCTCGATATGAAATTGATTCATACGTTGATTAAATCTTATCGCTTGATTCATTTTACGCTGGATTCCACACTGTGCGCCATCGTCACATTCCCAATACGGAGCACTGCATGGCACGCACTCATATCGCTGGATTTCCGCGCATCGGCGCCCAGCGCGAACTGAAATTCGCCCAGGAGGCGTTCTGGCGCGGCGAAACGGACGAGGCCAGCCTGCGCCAGGTAGCAGCCGGCCTGCGCCAGCGCCACTGGCAGTCGCAGGCGCAAGCCGGGCTGGACAGCGTGGCGGTGGGCGACTTCGCCTACTACGACCAGGTGCTGAGCCTGAGCGCCTTGCTGGGCGCCCTGCCCGCGCGTTTCGGCTTCGACCCGAAGCAGCTGAGCCTGGCCCAGTATTTTGAGCTGGCCCGTGGCAACAAAGCCCAGCCGGCCATGGAAATGACCAAGTGGTTCGATACCAACTATCACTACCTGGTCCCGGAACTCGGCCCCGACACCCGTTTCGACGGCGGCGTGGACTGGTTCTTCGATGAAGTGGAAGAAGCGCTGGCGCTGGGCCTCAAGGCCAAGCCGGTGCTGATCGGGCCGGTCTCCTACCTGTGGCTGTCCAAGACCCACGTGGACGGTTTCGACCGCCTGAGCCTGCTGCCCAGCCTGGCTGCCGCCTACGGCCGCATCCTGGCCCGCCTGCGCGAACGCGGCATCGAATGGGTACAGATCGACGAGCCCGCACTGTGCCTGGACCTGGAGCCGGCATGGCTCGATGCCTATGACGGCGCCTATGCCGAACTGGCCAAGTCCGGCGTCAAGCTGCTGCTGGCCACCTACTTCGACAGCGCCGCCGACCACGCCGCGCGCGCCGCCGCCCTGCCGGTGCAAGGCTTCCACATCGACCTGGTGCGCGCACCGCAGCAGCTCGACGCCTGGCGCAAGGTGCTGCCGGCCGGCGCGGTGCTGTCCGCCGGCGTCATCGACGGCCGCAACATCTGGCGCACCGACCTGCGCCGCGCGCTGGCCGCGCTGGCACCGCTGCATGCCGAACTGGGCGAGCGCCTGTGGGTCGCGCCGTCTTGCTCGCTGCTGCACGTGCCGGTCTCGCTAGAGGCCGAGCGCAAGCTCGATGCGGAAATCAAGACCTGGCTGGCCTTCGCCACCGAGAAGCTGGCCGAGGTCAGCGTGCTGGCCCGCGCCCTGAACGCAGGCGAGGCAGCGGTCGCCCCCGAGCTGGCCGCCGCCGATGCCGCGCTGGCCTCGCGCCGCAGCTCGCGCCGCGTGGTCAACCAGCAGGTGCAGGCACGGGTCGCGGCAGTCACCGCTGCCATGGCCCAGCGCAAGAGCCCGTTCCAGACCCGCATCGAACGCCAGCGCGCCGCGCTGCAGCTGCCGGCACTGCCGACCACCACCATCGGCTCCTTCCCGCAGACGCCGGCAATCCGCCAGACCCGTGCCGCCTACCGCCGCGGCGAGATCGGCGCGCTGGAGTACCTGCAGCGCATCCGCGGTGAAATCGAGACCGCCGTGCGCAAGCAAGAAGCGCTCGGCCTGGACGTGCTGGTGCATGGTGAAGCCGAGCGCAACGACATGGTCGAGTATTTCGGCGAGCAGCTGTGCGGCTACACCTTCACCGAAAACGGCTGGGTGCAAAGCTATGGCTCGCGCTGCGTCAAGCCGCCGGTGATCTACGGCGATGTGTATCGCCCCGAGCCGATGACGGTGGAAACCACGCGCTATGCGCAATCGCTCACCGAGCGTCCGATGAAGGGCATGCTCACCGGCCCCGTCACCATGCTGCAATGGTCCTTCGTGCGCGACGACCAGCCGCGCGCCACCACCACGCTGCAACTCGCGCTGGCGATCCGCGACGAGGTCTCGGACCTGGAACAAGCCGGCATCCGTATCATCCAGATCGACGAGCCCGCACTGCGCGAAGGCTTGCCGCTGCGCAAGGGCGACTGGGCCGCGTACCTGGACTGGGCCGTGCATGCGTTCAAGATCTCGGCCGCCTCGGTGGCGGATCAAACACAGATCCACACCCACATGTGCTACGCCGAGTTCAACGATATCCTGCCCGCCATTGCCGCGCTGGACGCCGACGTGATTACCATCGAAACCTCCCGCTCCGCCATGGAGTTGCTCGAAGGCTTCGGCGAGTTCGACTACCCCAACGAGATCGGACCGGGCGTGTACGACATCCACTCGCCGCGCGTGCCTAGCGTGGAAGCCATCACGCACCTGCTGGAGCGCGCCTGCGAGGTGATTCCGCCGCAACGGCTGTGGGTCAATCCGGACTGTGGGCTGAAGACGCGCGCCTGGCCCGAAACCGAAGCCGCGCTGGCCAATATGGTCGCCGCCGCGCGCAGCCTGCGCGAGCAGATCGGCAAGGACAGCGCGACCAAGTGGCAGCGCGCCACCCGCCGCACCGGGCTGGGCGGGCACGCGGCAAATCATGGCGCCGCGCACGCAGCGGGTTGCGTCGATTGCGCTAGCCAGGCGGCCTGATCCGCGCCCTGTCGGGTCAGCCTTACCAACCGCCTTACCAACAAGCCTTACCAAGCCAACGGGCCGGCATGCAGCGCATGCCGGCCCGTTGGCCGTCTTGCGTTCCCTTGCACGCAAAGCGGCAAAACGCCGCACCGCGACGGACAGACTGCCCCGGGGCGCACGTTGCGGCACCGTGTCACATAGCGCACACAAGGCTCCCTTCCGTATCGTACGCGGCTATCCAAGCACGGTAAAAAGGCGCGGCCCAAAGCAGGCTTGGCGCCACAAGGGAAATCATGAAACGAGCCAGACACTGGAAGCAGCGCGCCGCCGCCCTGCCCACCGCCGCCTTTGCCACATTCACCACCGCCGCGCTCGCACAGGCCGGCGCGCCTGCCACACCCGATGCAGCTGTCACGTTGCCCGCAGCGACCGTCACAGCCAAGACCCCAGGCTCGCTCACCGCGCCGAACGTGCAGCAGCAACAACAGGCGCTGGACCAGACAGCCGGCTCGGTCGGTTTTGTCGATGCCGCGTCCTACAGCGACACCTACGCCAGCAACCTGCGCGACGTGCTCAAGGACGCGCCCGGCGTGTATGTGCAGGAGCGCTACGGCCAGGAACTGCGCCTGTCGATTCGCGGCTCGGGCGTTGCGCGCGGCTATCACGCGCGTGGCCTGGATCTCCTGCAAGATGGCGTGCCCACCAACTTTGCCGACGGCAGCGGCGACTACTATCAGATCGACCCGCTTGGCCTGAGCGCGGCCGAAATCTACAAGGGCGGCAACGGGCTGGCCTACGGTACCACCACGCTGGGCGGTGCGATCAACTTCACCACGCCCACCGCGCTCACCGCCGATGCGCCCAACCAGGTGCGCGTCGATGGCGGCAGCTTCGGCACGGCGCGCGCCAGCGGCCAGGTCTCGCGCCAGATCGGCGCCTTCGACTTTCTCGCCAACCTGAGCGTCAACCACTCGGACGGATTCCGTGCGCACGAGCGCGGCCAGTACGAGCAGTTCAACGCCAACTTCGGCTATCGGTTCAGCCCGGCGGTGGAAACCCGTTTCTACGTGGGCGCCTATATCGTCGACCAGCAATTGCCCGGTGCGCTGTCGCTCACCGATGCGCTGAACAATCCGAAGAAGGCCGCGCCGGCCGCGCTGTCCGGCGACCAGGCGCGCAACACCCGCACCGAGCGCGTGGCCAATGTCACCACCGTCAAGCTCGACAGCGGCCAGCTCGATGTCAGCACCTGGGTCATCCACAAGAGTCTGTACCACCCGATCTTCCAGGTCATCGACCAGGACTACTGGACCTATGGCTTCGCGCCGCGCTACACCGGCACGCAGACCATCGGCGGCCTGCGCAACCAGCTCATCGTCGGCGCGCGCTTCTTCGGCGGCAACAACGATGCGCGCCAGTACGTCAACAACGCTGGCAACCGCGGCGCGCAGACGCTCAACGCCGCGCAGGATGCGTACAACTACGAGGCCTATCTCGAAGACCGCCTTTACGTGACCCCCACCGTCGCGCTGATGGCCGGTGCCAAGGCCTACCGCAATGTCCGCCGCTATCAGGACTACGGTGGCCTGCCGGCCAATCCCACGGCCAAGTCCGATAGCGCCACCTACAGCGGCGTGAACCCGAAATTCGGCGTGCTGTGGGAGCCGGTGCCTGACGTGCAGGCATTTGCCGACATCACGCGCAGCGCGGACGTACCCGACTTCACGGACCTGAGCCAGACCATGGCCACCACCACCCGCTTTGTGCCACTAAGCGCGCAGCGCGGCTGGACGCTTGAGCTGGGCACGCGGGGCAAGCGCGAACGGTTCTCCTGGGACGTGACGGCCTATCGCTCGCTGGTGCGCGACCAGTTGCTGCAATACACCACCAACCCGAATATCCCGGCAGCTACCTTCAACGCCAACCGCACCACGCTGCAAGGCGTGGAGCTCGGCGTCAGCGGCGACGTGCTGCAAAACCTGTTCGGCTCCGGCGACAAGCTCACGCTGTCGCAACTGTGGAACTACAGCGACTTCCGCTTCGACAATGATCCGCAGTACGGCAACAACCGCATCGCCGGCATACCCGAGCACGTGCTGCGCACCACCGTTGCCTACAGCCGCGCGGCCGGGCTGCGCGTTGCCGGCACCATCGACTGGGTGCCGGGCGGCGCCTATGTCGACTACGCCAACACGCTGCGCACGCCTGGCTACGTGCTGTTTGGCCTGCAGGCCAGCTACGAATTCCAGCGCGGCGTGACGGTGTTCCTGGATGCGCGCAATCTCGGCAACAAGCGCTATGTGAGCGATTTCAGCACCGTGGCCGATGCGCGGACAGCCAACACCGCGGTGTTCTATCCCGGTTCAGGCCGCGCGCTCTATGCCGGCGTCAAATACAAGTTCTGAGCCTGCACCTTGTCATGAAAAAAACCCGCCTCGGCGGGTTTTTTTCATCTCAGCGCGCGGCTTGGTGCCCGCAATCACTCCACCTGCATCACCGGCGGCGCGCTCCACGTGCCGTCCAGCATCACCTGCCGGGGCCAATACACCCGCATCATCAGGTTGAATCCATCAGGCGGCGCCGGCAGCCAGTTGGCCACCCGCTTGCCCGCCGGGCGCGCACTCTGGATGTAGATATCGAGCGAGCCGTCCCGGTTGTATCGCAGCCGGTCGCGGTCCCCGATGGCATAGCGGTTGAGCGGATTGGCGACAAACGCCTGCTTGTCGTTATAGAGCGTCAATGACCAGAAGGCCGAGCTCGGCGGCATCTGGCCCTTGTTGAAATGCATGACGTAGCGGTTTGCCCCGTTCAACGGCTTGCCAGCGGCATCGACCCGCGTGCTGGGGTACAGCGCATCCGCCGGCAGGTTGGCGCCAAGCCCAACCCAGGCCACCAGCGCGCGCTTGCCATAGGCCGTGCCGTAGTTGCCCAGATCCCGGTGCACGGTCCATTTGCCGTCCCCTTCGCCGCCGCCGCGCTTGGCCATGGCCACGATGCCCGCCAGGGCGGTGGTGGCGCCCTCCTGCACCGCGCGGGCCGTCGAAGGCTCCAGCGCGGTCACGGAGAAGGGCATGCCCGGAACGATCCCGAACTTCTTGATCGATTCCACCATGGCCGCATCGGCCGCGGCCGGAGGATTGGCCGGCAGCAATTCGGCGAAGCGGGTGAAGAATGCCTGCGCGTCCATCGCCGCCACCTGCTCGACGGGCGGCGTTTCCACATCCACGGGAACCGCTTCGGGCAGCATCGCCTCGGCCGGCCTGGGCCGCGCCTTGCCGCCACGCTGCAAGGCGGAGAGCGGCGCCAGGCGATATTGGTCCTGCAAGCGGCGGACCGCTGCGTAATCCTGCTTGCCATTGGTTTGCGTACGGCCGATCAGCCACACCATCTCGGTCGGCGAACGGATTTCAGTGACCCCTGGCGGCAAGATGCCGTTCCACATCGGCCCCGTTACGGCGTAAACCGCTTTTTTGGTGCCCGCGGTGCGCTTGCCGGGCGACGCGAAGACGTTGGTCCAGGCGTCCATCAGCGGCATCAGGTAATAGCGCCCGTGCGTGTCGGGCAGCGAGAGGATCACCGGGCCGCCGGACAAGTCCAGCCATGCCGTCGAGTAAAGCGTATCGGCATTCGGGCTGACCACGTCGGTGAAGGTAGCGTCCGGGAAACTGCGCTTATGCGAGAAGGTATTGGCCGGCACGCGGGCACTCATGACCTCACGCGTGACATCCATCAGCACCAGCGGATAGGCGTAAACAAAAATCTGGGCAGATAAAGCCTTGATCGCCCCGTCGGACGGCGGCGAGGCTGGCTGCGGCACCGCGGAAGTTTGCGGACCCGCAGCGCAGGCAGACAACAGCAGACCGAGCGCAAGCGCGCTCGCAATTCGGCGTAGCGAAATAATCATGACCCCGGTTCCTTGTCGGAATGGCTACCTTCCATGCGCTTTTCGCCGACGAACGGGCGACATCGTTGCACAGAGGCGCGTCTATTTTCCCCGAGCGATGATGTTCCCGGCAACCGGAGTTGTCAATTGAACAACGCTTAACAGTGAGGGCAAACGCACCAACGCCCACCAACGCTGGCCCCACCGCAGCGCATTTGACTGGAAAGCGGATGGACCACCGCTGCCTCTCATTACCGCCTCGATTATCTTTGAAATTATCCTGGCGATTACCTTTTTGATTACCCATGTGATTACCTTGGTGATTATCTTTTCGACAAGAGCCGCCTGATTGAATGAATATGACCAAGCCACCAGATTCCTTTATCTGGCCCAACACCTTCATCCTGGATTGCGTTCCGGCAAAGCTGGAGCCTGAGCACGTGGGACTGCAGCGCCCCACCCGCACGCGCGACATCCAGAATGTGCATCACAAGGTGCACAAGCGAAGCGACTCGGATGGTGTCGTCTGGCGGATCTGAAAGTAGTTTTGTCCGTTCGGTAACGCTCTGAAGCCGTAGATTCATAACACCGGATATGGAACCGCCCGCGTTTTCTTCCCTGGCAACACCGATCGATGCCAGCGGCGGCCTGCGCAAGATCATCAGGAGGAAGGCCGGCAACGCGGGCCGCGCCTAGTCCGGTAGCGGCGGGCCATTTGTGGCCGGCCGCAACATGTCGCTCCCTTCCCGGCCCTTGTACTGGGCGGAACGGGGCGGTAAGCGGAGCAACATGCGATGCGTGACTACGACATCGACGCGGAGCCGCCCAGGCTCCAGGTATTCGAAGGCGTCGTGACTCGACATCTGCTCGATGAGATCAATGCAACAATCGACGCCAGCCGGGAGACGTGGCGGCCGGCGGATGGCCGCCGCGCCACGCAGGCAGCGCAGCACTTTGCAGACATGCTGCGGCAAAACGAAGGCTTTCAACTGGCGGAGCGGCAGGCCTGCGAGATCTCGAGACGATGGGCGCGCAAGGCCGGTTGGGAACTCAACGGCGAGCCGCCACTGTGCGTGCTGCGCTGTGTCAATAGCGGCTTGCCCGCCCAGAGCCACTTGCGGCACTACGACTCCCATATCCTGACGCTGCTGATTCCGCTGCAAGAGGCGCAGGCCACCCAGGAAAACGGGGACCTGATCATCTACCGCCGCCAGCGCCATGCGGTGACGGCCATGTCGAATATCGTTGCGAAGATCCGGCTGATCCTGTTGCGTAACCTGCCGTTCGTCATTCGCCGCGCGCAGACTTTCCGCCATCTTGCCGAGCACCAGTGCGACCGCATCGCCTGCGTGCCGGGCAATGTCTATGCGTTCAACGGCTTCGTCACGCTGCATGCCAACCTGCATGCGGAGGCGGGCGAGCGCCGCTCATTGATCGTCCACTATTATGATCCCGGCCTGACCGCCGGGCTCAGCACGGTGCCGCGCGCGTGGCGCGCGTTGCGCGACCGGCTGCTCGACGCGTTCCAGCACACCAGGCCGCGGGCATAGAGCCCCCCCTCCTGTCATCCCCCATCGGTTCCGCTTGGGCGCCCGGATCAGATGGGACCGTCATGGCAACTGGCAGCGCGACGCTGGGCAAGCACCCTGACCTGTCGGCTGCGCAGGTTTATCTCTTCGCCTTTACCCTGGGCTGCACCACCGGCGCGGACTTCGTGGCGTCGTCCATGTGGGCGTCGCGGGCACCCATATCCGGGGGGCATTCACGCCTCGCCCGAGGATTTTCTCTGGAGCCTCACGTCTTATGCCGCCGCGGCCACCGTCGCCAACCTGGTGCTGCGGTGTATCGCGCCGTCCGCGATACACCGCTCGAACTGAGCCTTGCGCGCGCGGTGCAAGGTCTTGGCGCGGGCGGCCTGTTCACCGCGTCGCGCATCATCATCCAGCTGGCAGCCGCCCGTGAAGAGCGCCGGCCCCTCTTCCTGGGCTTCAACGCCGGCGGCATGGATTGGGTGACCGTCATATTGCTGGGCATGGGCGTGGCGCTGATCGCCGTGGCGCAGCGCGCGCTGCGCTAAGCCGCGTCAAAGAAGGTGGCGGGAGGGGGCGGAGGACTCAGCGGCGCACGGAATTGCGACGTAAGTATGGATGCCGGACCGGCAAAAATCCCCCGAAGTGGCGGGATTGTGAGCGAACGAATGGGTTCTACAATGCGGCTGCGCGGGGCATATGCCTCGCCAGGCGAGCCGCACAGGAAGCACAACCATGACGCTTTATCTACTCGGATTCCTATTCTTCGAAGCCTTGTGGTTTTTCCCGTTCAGGAAGGTATTCAAGGCTGCCCATTTTGGTCCTCTCTACGCGTATCTGGCGCTGCTGCCGTTCATCGGGCCGCTGTTGTGCATCTGGATTCTCGCCTCACGCCCCTGGCCACTGAAATCCAAGCTGGTCCGCACGTTCTCGCAGGCATAGCGCGAGCGACGGACCGCGCGACCCAATCAGAAATCGTGGTCCCCCAGCATGACGGGGTTAATAGACGGATCCGCAGACCACTTCTGCAAGGCCACTTCCTGGATGCGGTCGAGATTACGCTCGAAAATATCCAGGTGGCTGCCAATCTGGCCCTGGGCCAGTTCATCCAGCGCCGAGCGCGACACAAAGCCGCTGCTGTCCACGCCGTTTGCCACAATGGAAAAGCCGATTTGCTCGCCATCGTCGGACGGGGCCGGATTGAGTATCAGGAAGGCTGTCGACATCGTTAGCTCACGTTGATTCAGAGGCTGGATCGTAGCATGAGCGACTCCGCGCGATTCGGCCGGGAGCTGGCTCACGCCATCGAGGTGCACGATCTGCGTCCATGCACGCCGTCATGGGAAGGGTATCGCCCGATTCCATGACCATCCCCTCTTCCATGAGTATCTTCCTTGCGCACTAAAGAGCACATGAATGTGCATCACCGCCAGGAGACAAAACATGGATCGTCGTCATTTCCTTACCACCGCGGTTGCAGCTGCCGCGCTCGGCGCAGCCCCCGCCTTTGCCAATGGCTGGCCAAGCCGCCCATTGCGCCTGGTCGTGGCCTACCCTGCTGGCGGCGGCACCGATGTGGTCGCGCGGCTGTTCGCGGACTTCCTTGGCAAGGCCCTTGGCCAATCGGTCGTGGTCGAGAACAAGCCGGGCGGCGCGACGATACCCGCGACGCTCGACGTGATCCGCGCCAAGCCGGACGGCCACACGCTGCTGATGACGCTAGGCTCCTCGGCCACTTCAGGTGCCCATATCAACAAGGTTCCCTACGACCCGCTCACTGACCTGACCGCGCTGGCCGAAGCCGCACGGGCACCCGTCCTACTGGTCGCCACCAGGAACGCGCCCTTCTCCACGGTGGCGGAAATGATCGCCTACTCCAAGAGCGCGAAGTCGCCGCTGCATTCGGCCTCATATGGTCCGGGCACATCGTCGCACTTTGGCCCGCTGCTGCTGAACAACCTATCTGGCAGCCGGCTCGAGCCGGTGTTGTACAAGGGTTCGGCCCCTGCCACGCAAGACCTGGTGGGTGGCGTGGTGCCGGTAATGATCGACGGGCTGACCACCGCCGTGCCGCTCTATCAGTCGGGTAAGACCAAGGCGCTGGCCATCACCACGCCCGAACGCTCCGACATGGCGCCGGGCGTTGCCTCGTTCCGTGAACTGGGGTTTCCGGGCATGGAGCAATTGAGCGGCTACTTCGCGCTGTTCGGCCCCAAGGCCATGCCGGCGGACGTGGTTGGCGCGGTCTCGGCGGCGATCCAGAAGGTGCTCGCCGACCCGGCCTATCACAAGCGGCTGTTCGCGGTCGGCGTGCTGCCGCCGCAGGCCATCACGCCGCCCGCCTTCGCCGCGCAGGTCAAGGCGGACTACCTGCGCTGGGGCGAGTTCATCAAGGAGATCGGATTCACCATCGACGCTTGACCGGCAGCGCGGCGACTGCCGCGCGCCGCGTCAGTGCCGCGTCAGAGCCGCGCGGCAGCCGCCGTGAGCCAGGCCGCGGTCTGGTCGGGAAATGTAACCGGCAACATATGGCCGCCAGGGACAAGTTCGAGATCCAGCGCCGGCAGCTTGTCCTTCATCGCCTTGCCCTGCGCCTGCCAGTCGAGCACGGCATCCTCGGTCCCGTACAGGATGCTGATCGGCAAGGCCAGCGAGGCATAGCGCTGCGCCATGGATGGCAGGTCCTCCTCCACGCTGACCATATCCGTCGAAGTGGCATAGAAAGTGCGCGGCCTCAGGCTGAGAAGGCCGCCGCCTGCGATGCCGAAGTCCTGCGGCGGCCGGTCGGGGCTGAAGACCAGTTCGACCATGGCCTGGCCGCGCAAGATAGACCGTGGGATCGCCCACGTCCACGCGATCACGCGGCGCATCGTCGCTGAGGAAATGGACAGCGTACGGAACATGGGCGGCACGCCCTCCACCGGATGCGTCAGCGGTGCAATCAACGCCAGCCCGCCGACCGTGCCGGGATGATCGAGCGCAACGCCAAGCGCCACCGCCCCACCCAGGGAGTGCCCGACCAACAGCGGATTCTGCAGGTCTAGCGCACGGATGAACTTGGCCACGACCGTGCTCTGCACGCTCAGGCGAGCCGACATCGCCGGTGGCCGGGTCGAATGGCCCGAGCCGGGCCGGTCGACCAGGATCACGCGGAACCGGCCGGTCAGCTTTTCCAGCAGCGCGTAGGAAAAATTTCCCGTCTGCCCCCCCAGCCCGTGAACCATCACGATGGCCGGGCCCTCGCCCTTGTCGATGTAATGGAGGCGGGCGCCATCGATCTCGATGAACTTCCCCTTGGGCGGCAGCGCATTTTCCACCTTGCGCGCAATCAGGCCGGAGAATGCCACCAACCCAAGCAGAACGACGGCGCCCACGGCGACACAGGCAATCAATATGGTCATTGTGTATGTACCTTCACCCTTGAAATTCAACCTTGAAATTCAACCTTGACGCTCAACCTTCACGTTCAGGCATTGTCCGTTAGCCATCCACCGAGGCAGCCGTGCCCGCGCGGCCGAAGGCCATCTCACTGTCCTCCACCTTGCCGAACTTCAGGGCCATCAGGTCGAACAGGTAGTTTTGATGCACCTTCCATGGCCGCCTGGAGCCCTGCTTGGGCAAGATGCTGCTGGCCCGCTGGACATAGCCGGAGCTCAGCGAGAGCGAAGGCTCCTCATCGGATGCCGGATCTGTGCGGCGCGGCGCGCACCAGGCGTGGCCCTTCGCGTCCATATGATTGATCAGGCGGCACACGTAGGTCGACGAGAGCTCGGCCTTCAGCGTCCAGGAAGCGTTGACATAGCCCATGGCTACCGCCAGGTTCGGCATGTCGCTATACATCATGCCCTTGTACATGAAGGCCTGCGCCGGGTTCATCGGGGTGCCGTCCACCTCGAGCTTCATCCCCCCGGCCACCTTCAACTGTAGCCCGGTAGCCGTGACGATGACATCCGCGTCGAGCCGCTCGCCGGAACGCAGCAGCAGGCCAGTCTCGGTGAACGACTCGATCTGGTCGGTGACCACCGAAGCCTTGCCTGAGCGGATGGACTTGAACAGATCCGAGTCAGGCACCAGGCAGAGCCGCTGGTCCCATGGCTTGTAAGACGGCGTGAAATGCTTGTCGATATCGTAGTCCGGACCGAGTTGCGCGCGCACCCCCTTGAGGATCTTGCTCTTGACCAGGTCCGGCTTCTTGCGCGAGAGATTGTAGAAGTACATGCCCAAGAGCACGTTCTTCCAGCGCGTGGCGCGATGCGCCATGGACGCCGGCAGCCGCCGCTGCAACCATGCGGAAACAGGATCGCTGGACGGGCGCGCCACGATGTACGTTGGCGAGCGCTGCAGCATGGTCACGTGGGCCGCCCGCTCGGCCATCGCCGGCAGCAGCGTGACGGCCGTGGCTCCGCTGCCGATCACGACCACGCGCTTGCCGTCGTACGCCAGGTCCGCCGGCCAGTGCTGGGGGTGCACCACACGGCCATTGAAGCGCTCCATGCCCGGCCACCCGGGCATATAGCCGTCTGCATAGTCGTAGTAGCCGCTGCACAGATAGAGAAAACTGCAGGTAAAACGGGCAGGCGTGCCTTGCGGGCCTACCGTGGCATCGACCGTCCACCTTGCGGTCTCGGACGACCACGACGCACGCAATACGCGATGGCCAAAGCGGATGTGCCGCTCGATGCCGAATTCCTTCGCCGTGCCACGGATGTATTCAAGGATCGCGTCACCATCGGCAATGGATTTTTCGCTTCGCCATGGGCGAAAGCTGAAGCCCAAGGTGTACATGTCCGAATCGGACCGCACGCCGGGGTAGCGAAACAGGTCCCATGTGCCACCGACGGCGTCGCGCCCTTCCAGGATCGTGTAGGTCTTGCCCGGGCAACTGGTCTGCAGATGGTAGCCCGCGCAGATGCCGGAAAGCCCGGCGCCGACTACCAGCACATCGACGTGCTGCGCCGCTGCCGGCCCTGGCGCTTGCTCGTCCTGGCGCCCCGCCGCCGTCGTGCCGGCGTGAACGTCGGGATGCGGCTGCTTCGCATTGCCTGAAAGCATCGATCGTCTCCTGTTGGCCAAACCGAAGCGGCGCTTGCCGCGTCGAATTTTCACGGTGCGTCCGTGCTGTATTCAGACTAGACTAGGGTGTTCACCCTAATTAATCAACCGAGATTGCCAAAACTAGGGCTTACCCCTAACCATCTGCCGTGCGAACATGCAGATAACGGAATATGCAGGGAGTTACCAGCCATGACGGTGCAAGTCGCGCCAGCCCGGCGCCCCAAAACGCGCGAGCGCATCCTTGACGCTTGCCTGAGCCTGTTCAACGAGCGCGGGCCAGTCGTCGTGACCACCGCGGAGATCGCCTCGGCGGTCGGCATACAGGAAGGGAATCTCTACTACCACTTTCACCGCAAGGAACAGATCCTCGAGGCCCTCTTCGACAACTTCGAGCGGGCGCTGCGCGACACCTCGGTCGCGGATCTGGCACACGGCGATGCACCCGACCGTTTCGCGGGCTACGTGAGCCGCTGGTTCAACCTGATGTGGGAGTGGCGCTTCTTCTATCGCGATGCGGCGTCCATCCGCAGCCTGGCGCCAACGCTGAGGTTGCGCACCGAAACGCTGGCCAACGACGGACAACACCATGTCCGGCGCGTGTTCGGCGCCATGCAAGCGCAAGGATTGCTGCGCGCCACGCCCGAACAGCTTGACCAACTGGTCGTCAACACGTGGATCGTATCGACCTACTGGATCGACTACCTGCGGTCCCGACATGGCATCGATGCCATCAAGCGCGAGCACATCCATTGGGGCGCGTCGCAGGTCATGAGCCTGTTCTCGCCGTTCCTCACGCAGGCAGGCACCGGCTTGCTGAATATCCAGCCAAGCGAAGGCTGACGCAGCGCGCCGCGACCTTGAGAGGCGGCCCTCCACCGCCCTCTAATTGCCAACTCCAGCATGCCATGCCATTAAAGGCATGTAGAAGTCAATAAGGCAATTCTCAATTTTCCTAAAAAAAGTCACTAAAGTCATTTTTGCTGTTTTTCTACAGTAGAATCCCGGCCTTGCGAGCGCGCGAGTCCTAAGACATTTCGGATTTAGTCCTAAGACATTTCCGGATGCCCACCAAGTTTCACAGGCCGGCGCGTTCGCTTGAATGCGCGGCATCTTGCATCTCTTGCTGCCTTCCCTTCATTTTTGACTCTGCCCATGCAAGCTTTCCGACTTGTCGTTTTGCTGTTTACTGCCCTCGCGGCTACCCAGGCAGCCGCTGCCGATAGCGTCGCCTTTGCCGGCTTTGCCTATGCCGGCGACGCTCAGCAGATCGCGGCCCGCTTCCCGGTCACGCGACAGGTAGAAGCCGAGCTGACCGCCTCCGGCAGCGCGCCGAACAAGGCCATCAGCCGGTCCCTGGCCGCGCGCCCGCCCGCCAATTTCTCGCTGTCCAGCGACGGCATGGCTAGCCTGAAAAATAGCGACCAGGCTCTCGCCACCGCACTGGTGGTGACCAGCGAGACCATCTCGTCCGAGCGCTTCGGCCGCCTGTACAAAGTGCTGGCCAACGTGCGTGGCCAGGCCCTGGTGTTCGATTTCAAGGCCATGACGGTGCTGCGCGCCTACCCGATCAATGTGACCTACCTCGACGTGCTCGACCATCAGCCCAGCGAACGTGAGAAGCGCGACCGTGTCAAGCGCCTGCTGCTCGGCGGCGACAAGCCGGGCCTGTTCGATCGTTACGCTCAGGTCCTGTCGGGCGCGAAGCTGCCGTCGTCGGGCACCCGCTACCTGCAGGTATCGCAAGTCAACGTGGCGCCCGAAGCGCTGGCCCAGTTGCCCGAAGGCCTGAAAACGGGTTCCGGCGTGGCCGAAGGCTGGCTCGCCGACATGTTCGGCGAAGCCCTGCTGGATAAGGCAGGCGTACCGATCCTGCCGTTCACCAAAGGCTATGCCATTGGCAATGCGATGGCGATGCGCTTCGCCGACGGCGAGGTCTTCAACCTCAAGCTGCCCGAGCCCGACTACACCATCCAGGTGGACCTGAAGGGCTTCAAGCGGGTCGAGTACGGCAGCTCCGCGGCCGGCACCAGCTACATCTATGCGGTGTACAGCCACGTCAAGCTGGGCGAGCCGATGTCCGGCAAGCAGTACCTCGACGCCGATTTCAAGAACGGCGAAGTGAAAGCCGTCCCCGTCACGCAGTCAGAGATCGACGATTTCCCGGCTTACGCGGATTCCCTGCGAGGCCTGTTCACCAAGCTGTCCAGTTCGCTGGGCGGCCAGGACAGCGACTGGCTGGCTGCGGCTTCGTCGGGCGATAACGTTAGTAAACAAGTAGATGTCACAAGAGGAGTGGTCAAGTCATGCAAGTAATCCGTCAGCTCTGTTGGCTGTTTTTGTTCGCGTGTAGCCTGGCGTCGGCGCAAGTGGTGTCATCCAAGGGCATGGCAAACGTGAAGTACGACAGCTCGGTGTTCTCGAGCAAGGCCAGCGCCGAGGACAAGGACCGCGCCTTCAAGACCGCGCAGGTCAACGCCATCGAACGCTACTACGCCGAGAGCGGTGAGTCGCAAGCCGAGAATTTCGACAGCATCCGCGACAAGGTCGCAGCCAACCTCGACAAGTTCGTGCTGGGCGCGACCATCATCAGCGAGGAAGACAAGAAGGACGCCAGCCAGTATTCGGTGGTGGTCCGCGTCGACATCAACGTCGCCAAGCTGCGCAACGCGGTCAAGGGCGGCGCGGCTGTGGCCACCGCCTCGGACGCGCAGAAATCCCCGCTGACCTTCCTGTTCGTGGCGCGCCAGCAGGACTCCGTCAAGTCCTTCGACACGCGCGTCTACAAGCGCGCGGACGTGAAGGAAAACGTCAACGAGAAGTCGACCCGCAACAGCTATTCGGCTAATGCCTCCGTCTCCGTCGAAACGGGCGGCAGCCGCACCCGCAAGGCGGATGACGTGAGCTGGCGCCTGGTGCCGTCGGGCAACCTGAACTCGGTGTTCACCGGCGTGTTCGCGCAGTCGGGCTTCCAGGTGGTGGAAGCCGCCTATGTCGAGCCCTCCTCGGGTGGCCACCTGCGCATCAGCGCGCTGGAAAACGACTACAAGAGCGGCAACGACCTGCAGCCCGCCACCATGCGAGAGGCCGTGCTGGGCCTGCAGACCGCCCAGGTCCCTTACCTGGCGCTCGGCACGCTCGACATCGGCATGCAGGACAGTGACCCGGTCACCGGCCTGACCCGCGTGTACGTGACGGTAACGGCCAAGCTGCTTGACGTGACCACGCGTTTCCCGCGCACGGTGTCGTCGGTCGGCCCCGTCCAGTACGCCGGCACCGGCCCGGATGCCAGCGTGGCACAGACCAACGCGCTCAAGCGCGCGGCCGATTCGGCCGCACGCGAGCTGGCGGCACAACTGAACAACGCCAAGGTCCGCTAATTGCTCCCAGGCCGGCGCAAGCGCGTCACGGTACCGTACGGCCGGCCTCCCTACCCCTTTTGCTTTCCCTGGAGAACAAACATGTTGAAGAAAGTCATCTCGATCGCTGCACTGTCCCTGCTGGCCGCTGGCCAGGCCCACGCCCTGCCTTCGCTGGGCAGCCTGACGGGTGGTTCGTCCTCGTCCAGCGGCGGCGCCACCGCCGATGCAAGCGGCGCGCAAGATCAGTTGTCCAAGGCCTACGTGGCTGCCGGCCGCGAAGTGCTGGTGGCCCAGTCCTACCTGGCGGACGCGGTTGGCCTGAAGGAACTGTCGGCCAAGGCAAAGGCGACGGCCGACGCGCTGACCGACGGCGCCACCAAGGGCAACCTGGAAGACTCCGACAAGCTGCAGAGCGAAGCCTCGGCCGCCATCGAAGCCAAGCTGAAAGACTCGAACACCAAGATCGACGCCGCCGGCAAGCAATCGTACGCCGAAGGCATGAAGCACCTTGGCCTGGGCGTGCTGCGCTATGTGGGCCTGCGTCCCAGCCTGATCGCCTTCAAGGATGCCGCACAGTCGCAACTTACCAGCGCATCGGTGATGGAAAAGCTGACGCTGACCAACAAGCTGTCGACGGGCACCTACATCGCTAGCGAAGCGCCAGGCCACGTGACCCGCCTGGGCAGCACGCTGCAGGCTGCCACCGCCTACGCGAAGAGCAACGAAATCCCCGTGCCGAAGGATGCCACCGCGGCACTCTCGGCCAAGTTCTAAGCCTGTTGCCATCGTGAACCAGAGCGGAACACTCCCCATGAAATGGCATCGTGCGCTGGCCGTCTGCGGCCTCGCATTGACGGTGTCGGTGGCTGGCTGCAAAGGCCGTGACGCAGAGCCGCCACCTGCCGCCGCATCCGCCAGCGCTTCCGCGCCGGTGGCGAGCGGCAGCGGCGCACCCGACGTGGGCCAGGTCGAAAAGGTGCGGGTCACCACCACCGGGCTTGGCCATACGCCGGCCGAAGCCATCGACCAGGCACTGCGCCAGGCCGTCATGCAGGTCAATGGCATGACCATCGAGCAGTCGTCGACGCAGTTCAAGTCGGTGCTGGGCCTGGCCGTGGGACGCGATCCGCTCACGCTGAGCTCGGCCGGCTTCGCGGAACTGGTGAGCCAGAGCAGCCGTGGCGCCATCAGCAACTTCAAGGTGATTGAAATCAGCGAGCCCGGCCTGACCGAGCGCATGATCAAGGCCACCATCGAAGCCAATGTGGCCAAGTACAAGGCGCCGGCGGACCAGGGCAAGCTGCGCATCGCCATTGCGCCGCTGCGCGTGGACAGCCGCGCCGGCGGCGACACCGTGCGCATCGCCGCCGAGCTGCGCCAGCGCATTATGGACGCGCTGACGCAGAGCGGACGCTTTACCGTGCTGGAGCGCGATTTCGCGCCGGAGCTTGGTGACGAAATGGATCGCATCTCGAACGGCCAGACTTCGGCGGACCAGTTCGCCAAGCTCGGCCAGGGACTCGGTGCGGACCTGATCTGGTTTGGCCGCGTCAATACATTCGAGCCGGGACGCCGCGCCAATGCAGAGGGTGAGGGCAGCGTGCCAGGGCACTGGTCGGTCTCGCAGAAGTTCGTCAACGTGACCACCAGCGAAGTCCTGTTCAGCAACACCGCCAAGGGCGACGCCGGCCGCGCGGCAGGCGAGCGCGTGGAAGCCATGGAAGGCGCCGTTGTCTCCAAGGTGGTGGCCGACATCCTGGTGCGCCTCTACCCGGTCAGCGTAGCCTCCCGCGATGGCCACAACGTGGTGCTGAGCCAGGGTGGCCAGTCGGTGAGCAGCGGCACAGCCTATCAGGTCGTCATGCTGGGCAACGAGCTGCGCGATCCGCAGACCGGCCGTTCGCTCGGMCGCASCGAGCAGGAGTGCTGCACCGTGGTGGTGGACCGGGTCACGCCCTCCTTGTCGTACGGGCATCTGGAAGACGTCAAGGTAAAGCTCGACGATGTTCCAGCTGGCTCCCTGCAGTTGCGCGCGGAAATTCCGCCTGCGCCGCCGGCGGCTGATACCAAGCCCAAAAAGAAGGCAGCAACGCGCAAGGAAGAGTCGCTGGGCCCGCCCAAGAGCGACTCGAACTGGTGATCGGGTGATCTGTTGAAGCCTTAGCGCAAGCCGGTCTGAAGAACGGCTCGCACTACAAAGCCGCATGCCATCCTGGCGTGCGGCTTTGTCCATTCTGGGCGCCGCCTGCGCATGCCATCGCCATCGCCATCGCCATTGACGACAGGCAAGCACGCCAAATGGCCCTAAGGTAAGAGTTGGTCCCCGCCTGCGCGACTGGTAGTTGGGGTTCTTTGAGTCACTTACCGGAGAGGAACATGTCAGTGACGCTCAGGTATTGGTCAGAAGACGGCGATGAGGAAACCGTCAATGTATCGTCCGCTCAACTCCTGTCTCAGATTGCGCCCCAACCCCCTTCGCGATCGCAGAAGCCGCCACCGGCCACGGAAGAAAAGCCGATCAAGTGGACCATCCCGGACGACCCGCCGGGTGATTTCGCCTAGCGCACAACTGCAGGGCGACAAAGCAAAAAGCCCGTGCGGCTTGAACCGGACGGGCTTTTGGAATTTGGTTGCGGGGGCAGGACTTGAACCTGCGACCTTCGGGTTATGAGCCCGACGAGCTGCCAACTGCTCCACCCCGCGAATGAGAATATACGCGGATTGGCGGCATCTGGATAGCCCTAATACAAAAAGAACTGAAAAGTGCTAGCGCCCATTCTTTTGGCGTGCGGCGACTGCCGCTCCATGGACGCTCGCGAGTGCACGCAGCCGCGTCAGCGCCACTCAGCTATTTCCATCTATCCACTGCTTCGCCCACTCGTAAGCCGCGATTTTTGCATCGGCTGCCGTGGCGTGATTACGGCCAATGGATCTGGAATCCTGTACTACCGCCCCGTCCTCCCAGATCGCGCATGACGCGATGTGCAAACCGTCCTTGATCGTCTTGCAGAAGACGTGGGCTACGTACCCTTTGTACTCCGTGATGCCGCTTTCCATCTGTGTCCTGGCTCCCCTGCATGCTTCTCATCGAAATCTCGCTGGATCCTAGCACGCGCAGGGTTTTTCATTCACATCAGCGCCGGTGTATCCCCGACACGAAATGCCAATTGTCATTTTTTGCAAAATTGCCGAATCACCCCACCGCCGAGGGGGGTGCCTTCGACGTCTCTTCCTGTAACCTGCGTGCGCAGCGTGGTCAGGGACTCGAAAACCCGCTGTATCTACAGATAATAATGAAAGGGAAATCCAATGAATATTAGAGGGAAATCCAGGTCGGGGATGAATCGCCGCACCCTGCTCACGCCCGCAGTGGCAGCGATCACGCTTGCCGTATTGAGTGCGTGTGGCGGAGGCGGAGACGGAGACGGCAGCACGGCGACGACCCCGGCGAGCCAGGCTGGCAAGGTAACGCTGCAAGGCACGGCAGCCAGCGGCGCCTTTATGGCCAATGCCCTGGTCACCGTCTATAACGCTGACGGAAAAGTCGTGGGCAGCAACACGGCGGATGGCAGTGGCCATTTTGAATTCGATGTCACCGCTTTCCGCGCACCGTTTGCGGTTGTCGCAACGGGCAGCAGCGGCGGCGACCAGCTGACCTATGTTTCGGTGCTGGCGACCAAGCCAACCAATGGCTCTGCAACCGTCAATGTCACGCCACTGACGACTGCCGTGGCAGCGCTGCTGGTTGGTGGCAACCCCCTGGACCTGACGAAGCCGTCGGTGCTTGGCAGCAAGGCAAGCACCGCCCAGGTGCAGCAAATCGTCAGCTTGCTGCGCTCCGTGCTTGCCAATGTCACGAGCGATGCGGGGCTGGACCCCGCCGCCTTTGATCCGATCTCCACGCCRCTCAGCAAACAGGGGGAAGGTGCCGATAGCGTTCTCGATATCATCCGGGTCACGCTGACAACGAGTGGCGCAAAGCTGACGAGCACCGGCTCCGTGATCGCCGACAACAATGCCGCACACGAAGTCATCCTGACCGCGGACTCGCTGACATCGCCTCCGCCCGCGTTACCCAAGCCCGAAGTCAAGACCAATGCCGCGACGTTCGAAGGCATCCGTGCTGCGCTTCAGGCCTGCTTTGCGCTGGACCCCGCCGCCCGCGCGGATGGCAATAGCGTGCTTGGCGCTTGCAGCACCGCATTCTCGATCGATTACCTGAACAACAGTTACACCGCTCGCGACGACCTGTCCACCCTGCTGGCTGCGAGCGACATGAAGGGCGCGAAGTTCGAGGCGCCAGTTGTCCTGTTCAATTCGACCAATGCCCAGAAGCAGGCAACCGCGCTGGTACGCCTGCCCTTCGTTCGCGCCGACAAATCCACCGACCACATCACACGCATTGTCACAAATCGTGCGCCCGCCGGCTGGCAGTTGACGGGCAACCAGCGCAGCTACGAAGCTGCGGTCACGCGGCGAATCAGCAAGGTCACCGAGTTGAATCCGCTATCGGCGCAGGGGATCGTATCGCGCTATGAGAGTTCGCTACGTTTTCTGTTCAACCCCGCCCGGGGCGCAGGTATGAATGTGCAACTGGTACGGGTGACGGGCCCGGGATTGCCGGCTGCGGGCATTACCCTCTCCCGCTCGCGCGTTTGCGGCAGCTACAGCAATCTGGTGGTACAAAATCTGGCCGGATCGCTGACCTACGCCGCAGACGATCCTGTGATGCCCAACCAGATCATCGGCGACAGCGGGCAATCGAGCAGCACCGTGGTCCTGGCGGCCACGGCAATCGATAGCAACCAAGCAGTAAAGTGGGGCGGGCTATCCACCGGCGGCAACACGTACCTGCCTGCAGCCCTGTCGGACTCCGCCATCGAGAGCCTTCCGGCCTATGGCCGCTACAAGTTCGAGGTGTGGAACCGCAACCTCAACGCCAGCTACAAAACCAGCCTGGCAGCGGCTGACGATACGTTCTACGTGACTACGTCGGGCAGCGTGCTCACGCCTTCGGTACTGGCGCGGCAGACCTGGAACAGCATCGACGCAGGCAGCCTGGACTTTGTCACCACGGGGGGCAGCAAGACTGCGGCGCAGTCCGGCACGCAGATCAGCTGGACGCAAAACGCGGAGACGGTCGACCGCGCCCTGGCGTTTGGCTCCCTGCAGAGTGCGCTGCCACTGCCGGAGCGCGTGCTGATTCAGGGATTGCCTGTCGCGCGGTCCGCTCGCAGCGATACGGTCAGTGCAACCAATTCGGCATCGAGCGCGCAGCTGACGCCCTGCAACACCGCGGTATTCCCGGCATTTGGCCTGGCGGGCGACCAGCGTACTGTCGAAATCCGATCCACGACTGCGGACGACACGCAGAAATTCGTGCGTATTGTTGGTACGGTGCGGTAACTGAGATGCTGTCGCCGCTGACCATTGTCAGCGGCGATTACACATGGAAAAAGGCCGGCGCTTGCCAGCCTTTTTTATCACGACTGATCTGGATATCTTCATCTCGGCAATTCATCGCTATTTCCGTCGCGATTTCCGTTGCACTTTCGATCGCACAAAAGCAAAACCCCCCAGTACTTTCGTACTGGGGGGTTTCAAGGGAGAGCCTGGCGATTACCTACTTTCACACGGGTATCCGCACTATCATCGGCGTGGAGTCGTTTCACGGTCCTGTTC
>NZ_JBFTOQ010000068.1:0-24104 GCF_056398045.1 Cupriavidus sp. 05L411
GGCGGGGCCGGCGGCGGGGCCGGCATGAGGGGCGTGGGCGGCAGTTGGATTTGTCCACCGCGCCACGGGATAAACCTGTGGACAAGCCGCGCGAGGACCAGATCCCCGGCGGGCTCCTCGGGTCTGATTAATGTTTGAGCGGCGGGGTGACCACGTGATTCACAATCCGCAAGCGAGCGGGTTGCTTTACACCAGCGATCCGCCGGGACACTGTTGAGGCCTAACGGTCTTTGAGACGACAACGCAGGATCCTGCCCCGCAGCTTCCTCAAATCTGTGCACCTAGAATGAAGTCGATCGAAATCGAGCGCGCCGAAGCGATTACCTGGATCCGCATCCAGATGGCCCAGCATGGGCTGAGCCTGGCCGACCTGCAGGCCGCCGGTTGCTTTGCCGAGCCGCCACCGGCGACGCTGCCTGGGGCGGTGCGTTACCGCAACGCGCACGGGCAGGGCTGGGACGGCCGCGGCGCCATGCCGGACTGGCTGCAGCGGGCGGTCAACGCCGGGCAGACCTTGGAACATTTCCGCGTCCGATAGGAAGTTGGATTATCTGAAAGCGTCCGAAGCACGCGTGCGCGAGCGCACCGACCAGTTTGTCCGCGCGCACAATCAGGTAGCTCGCCCGTTCAAATGGAGTTTCCGGGGCTATCCGCTGCAAACCGGCGCCTCGTAATCGAGGATCGACATGCCGGCTTTACCCGCCAAACACTACGCCGCCGAATTGCAGCGGCAACTAACGAAATGACACAGCTCTCGGGTAAATTCAGCGATAATCCCGAAGGAAAAAGTCGGCGTGTAATGCTTTTGCCTGCGCCCCACCAACGGAGGGTGCACAGGTGCCTTTGCAGTATGCGCAAATATTCGGTTCTCCCAGATCTCGGCGCTTTCTTGCTATCCGCAGCGGCTAGCTGCACGGTCTGCAACGCAGGCCGTTCCGTTTCGGAAGCGAGGCAAAAACAGCGGGCTGGATTGATCGGGTAAGTAGCTGATATTCCCTGATGCACATTTATGTGATTCGCAAAGGACATGAATGGCAGAACGTATAAGTCTGGCGCTATCCGGTGGCGGGCTGCGGGCTATGGTCTTCCATGCTGGCGTCCTGCGATGGCTAGCGCAGAAGCAGCAATTGGAGCAGGTTTCGGCTATCTCTTCCGTATCCGGAGGCACGCTGATAACAGGCCTGGTCCTACGGCTGAACGGTTGGCGCTGGCCTGATTCTCACACGTACTTGCACGCCGTCTTGCCGAAGCTACGGGAGTTGCTGACGACCGTTTGCCTGGAACGGAAGGCTCGCTCGCTATTGCTATACCGGCCTGACAATTGGCGCTTTCTGTTTTCGCGGGCCAACGTGTTGGCGATGGCCATCGATCGCGCCTGGGGCATTGACATCACGCTGGACCAGCTTGACCCGTCGCCTGCCTGGTCGATCAATGGCACCACCGCGGAGACGGGTCGTCGCTTCCGCTTCAAGGAGGAGCGATGCGGCGACTACGAATTGGGCTACGCTGCCGCCAAGAATTTTACCGTTGCCCAGGCGATGGCCGCTTCTGCGGCGTACCCGCTGCTAATCGGACCGCTGCGCATAGATGCCGCAGGCATGACGTGGTTCAAAAGACCGTCTTGGGGGGGTGCGGCTAGCGACGAGCTGGGAGGGGTCAGCGCCTACCGGACGCTTCATATTATTGACGGGGGAGTCTACGACAATCTCGGCATGGAGCCCTTCTTTGACATCGGCGATCAGAGCCTCAAAGGTGTGGACCATCTGATCGTTTCCGATGCCGGCGCTGCCTTCGAACGCAAGGCGTTGCCCGCCCAATGGCGACTGCAAAGGCTCTCCAGGATCCTGGAGATCTCGATGGACCAGGCCCGCGCGCTACGCGTGCGGCCTTTTGTGAACGCCATCCTCAAGGACAAGTCGATCGGTCGGTATTACCAGATCGGAAGCGTGCCGCAGGAGAAATTGGCTCAATTCGCTGCGGTGTCTGGAGCGCAAAGCGATGGCGCTTGGCTTTCCCGACGGGAGGTCGAACGTGCCGCGAGCTGGCCGACCAATCTCAAAGTCGTTTCTGCAGAGGTTTTCGATTTGATTGCGCAGCATGGATATGAGACGGCCGCCTGGAATGGCATGGCGTTTTCCCAGGCGTCGGTTGTCTGATGTGATTTCTGGATCAAGATGAGTGTAAATCCGTGGGTTGACAAGCTCCGTGCTAGCACGGGAGTGAAAGCCGTTAAGACGCGCTTTCGTGCGTATCAGATTGGCGAGGCCGGTTCGTCCTACTCGTATTGGGCGGAAGGTCACTTCACGTTGATCGAGGCGCGCCGCACCGAGGCCTATAGCAACAAGACACTGGTGCACGAACTTGCGATCTGCGGCAAGAAGACTATCGACACGCTGCATATCACTAGCTGGGATGTAGATCACTGTAATCCAGGCGACCTGGAATGGATACTGACCAATCTGAAGCCACAACGAGTCGAGTATCCAGGCTATGCGCCTCACACCGATAGTGCTGAGCGAAGCCTGAAGCTGATTACCGCCTACCGTACTGCCGCTTCCGCTGGCGGCAAGGTGACGGCCGTGCAGATCACGCCGTCCTATATATCATCGTTGGAAAAGAGCAAGCATCTCGGGTACAAGGACATCCTTTATCACCCGAAGCAAATCTACGAGAACAATTCGAACAACAATTCTACGGTCAAGGTGTTCCGTGGGGGTGTCTTCAATGTCGCCAGCATGGGGGACGTCGAGCATGCAAACATCGGCTCCTACCTACGGAGCTGCAGGATATTTAGCAGCGAGGTGGATGTACTGGTGCTGCCGCACCACGGCGCGCCAAGTGATATCACGACGAAGAAGTTCCTGGAGCAAGTGCGGCCCAGACTGGCCATCTGTACCTCGAATTACGACAACCAGTACAGCCATCCGTGCGAGGAAATCCGCGGGATCCTGTACGAGTTGGAAATCCCCATCTTCACTACCAAGACCGGTGATGTCATCATCGAATCGATTGGTGGCCACACTGCGGACTTCCAACTGACGAACCTGATGGCGAATTCGCAGAAGGTTTCATCGGCCTCGCAATACCGCGCCAAGAAGTCGGAACTTCTGCGCCAGAACTCCGATACGATCCAGAACCGATATAACCCCGGCTTCAAGGGATTGCGCTAGCCTGCGCAGCGGATCAACACGGTGGAGGAGTGCCCCCGATATCTGGGTACAATCCGTGCCGAGTTACACATAAAAACTACTATCAAGAATAATGACGATGTGGGTGAGAGAAAAAAAGAACCGCAGTGCGAATTTGGTCAATATGAAGAGATTTGGGGTGGGCACAGAGGTAATTGCAAACGGATCATTAGAATCACCGCGGACTATATTGTTCTTATTGACAGAAACAATGGCATAGACTGGGAGACGACAAAGTCCTACGATGATTCGCGATCGCTAGAGGACAAGAAGAATGTCGAGAAGACGCTCAGCCAGTGTTCGATTGCCGAGCATAAGCCGACCGGCGGTCTGAGCGAGGCCTCCGTGTTGAGCTTCAAGACAATTGTCGGGGAGGCAATTGTCAACTGTCTGGAAAATAATTGTGAAGGCGCAACCGAGATTCTGGCGCAGGGAGATGAATTCCGGTTGGATCGTGTGGTTGAGAAATCCAGGGAGTGGTATCTGAGCTTTACGGTGGCGCTAACTGCGACCCTGATATCCATTGCCTTGATTTTGAATCGAGGCAATCTGGCGCTTTGTGAAGGTATTGTGCGCAGCATCGATATTGGCTCTTGGGCTATTGCCGGGGCCTGCCTTTCGATAATCCTGCGATCTGGTCGCCTGCAGCATGCCAGTTATGCGGGAAAGTATCTACACTTTATTGAGTCCGGATGCCGTCTTGTTGGCGGATTCATTTCGGGGCAGATTGTTTATTTGGGCGTCAAGTCAGGAATTATATTTTCCAGTTTGGTTATTGATGGCAACTCCCAGTACATCGTTCCTCTTCTGGCGTTATTGGCTGGTGCTAGCGAAAGATTTGCACCATCCATCATCACCAGAATCGTGGATTCTGCTTYAATTACTGATCCCGTAAAGGAGAGCTAAAGATGATGTCGCGCAAGGCTTTGATTATAGGTTCGCCGGATGAAAAAATTCCGGGTGTGAAGGTTGATTTGGAGGATTTGAGGAGGTTCTTCCTGTCGCCCGTGGGAGGGCTGTGGTACGAAAGTGAAATCACGACGCTAATTACTCCGACGTCGAGCGATATCCGGGCAGAAATCGAGATTTTGAAGCGGAAGGATTATTCCCTGATATTCTTCGCGGGGCACGGCTATCATTCCAACCAGCGCGGCAGCACCATTTTGCATATCAATTCACGGGAGACCATGAATAGTCTGGAGTTGCGAGCTGGCGCCCAGAAGCACACTCTGATTCTGGACTGCTGCCGGAAGCGGGAGGATGAAAAACGTCTCGCCAAGGCTGCAATGGAATCAATGACATTCGATTCCGCAAGGGGTCAGACATTGACTCCGGCGGAATGCCGGCGATATTTCGAGAAGGAAATTTCGCTTTGTGACGGCGGAATCGTTGTGATGAATTCGTGCGCGATCGATGAGACAGCAGGCGAAAGTGAATCTGCAGGTGGGTATTACACCTCGTCCCTAATAGATTCTGCCAATGAGTGGGCGGGGAAAAAGCTGAGCGATATCGATTTGACCAAATCATACGCAACGTTCTCGACGCAGCAGTGCCACCATGCGTCGGCAGCACGGGTAAAACTGTTGAGCGGTGGCCGCCAGACCCCGGCCTTCGAGGCGCCGCGCGCCGAGAAGAAATTTCCATTTGCCGTTGTGGCATAAACGACAGGCCAGTTCCTGATCGCTCGCCAGCATGTCGGACAATTCACGGTGGGTCGCGCCCGTGAACAGCAGGGCTAGGGGTGATTGTACCTTCCATGTTAAATCTGGCGGTCTGGTCCCAAAAGCTATTGCGCATCAAGGAGTTGCAGTCTCACAGGTCGCGCGAAAGGCGGGCGGGGCAGAGCCTTGCTGGAGGCGCCTCTCAGGTTGATCACCGCCACTTTTCGCACGAAAGGTACGATCACCCCAAGAAGCGCGCACAGCCACAGTCATCTCCCCGACTGTTTAAAGTGCCTCTAAATCCATATATATTTATCTCTCAGTTTTTTTGCGGGCAGCTCAACGCCCGCTCTCCTTCCTTTGTGCGACCGTAGGGACGATCCGGAAATTAGTGATGTGCTGGTATCATCTCGTTACAAATACCTCATTGAGATGAGGCGAACAGTGCACGGCAAGGATGTGGGGGGAACCGATCACATCCGACTTGGACGGCCAAATTCGCCTCGGATGACATGAAGGGAGCGGTGGGGTTCCCAATGTCGAACCAAGGGGGCCTCAAGTATCGACATCACAACAAAGGTTTGGAGCCAGGGGATGGATCAAGAATTTCTGATGAGGTTTCTTGAGATTGGAGCTATCGACCTCAAAGGCGATGACATCAAACTCGGCAAGCTTCGGTCCACGGCCAAAGAACTGTCAGCGACTCTTCGAAAGACGCCCTCAAAGACTGCCAGCTTCACGATGGTGGCGGCCGACCCCAACGTTTCAGCTACGGACCCCACGGTAGATGAGGCAATGGCCGCCCTCCGCATACAATGGGAGACTGTTGCAAACGCCTTTACCGGACGCCCCGTTGGCATCTTGCGGGCCATCCTGCTAGACGCGATCGTACAGGCGGCTCGTTTGGACGATGCAATTGCCGTCGCCTTCGTCAACACGGCGCGAAATGCCCTGGCCCACGCCGAAACGTCCGACGAAGCTGAAATTTGGCGCGAAGCAGTTAGCGAAATTGAGACGAAGGTCGATGGACGCGCCGAGGCAGAGTGGGCGACGCCGGAAATGATTACGGTCGATCCATTGCGGTACACGCCGCCAGCCCCGGTGGCTACGGACTATGAGGCGCCCACAGTCGATCGAAATGCGTTCCACGCAAAAATCGATTCTGCCACGGGGCCGTGGAGTGCCACCGAACCGAAGAATAAGTATTATCCCCATAACCAGCCTCAGGAATGGGGGCAAGACTTTGCAAGGAAGATGAGCGTCGCCATCGCAGAGGCGTTGGATGGGATTGCCGAGAAGCTTGCGCCAGCTCCCGTCGACTTCTCGGGTCCACTGTCTATGCTGGCGAAGGCGGTTACCGTTCACGTTGACAAGGCGTTAGCCAGCTTCAGCGGCGCGACGGCAGGTCTGCAGCGCCGCACGAACCTGCTTTGGTGGAAGGAAGCGCTGTATTCCCCGAGCGCTCATGCGAGCTACCTTGACCTGCCGCCGTTCGAGGCCTCTGCGTTGATGGCGCTCGACCTGCATGAACAGGTGCCAACCTATTCACCTGCGAGCGTGTCGGCCTTCCTGCGAGAGGCCGTCCGCTGCCTTCCAGCTGAAGAAGATGGCCAAGGCAACGGCAAGCGTGACATGGCTAGCCTTGTGCACGACGCCAGGACATCTGCATTCATGCAGCCTTTCCGCGCGCTGGCTGCTCAGTACGCGCCTGCACCAGATGGTCGAGGCCCGCTGCTATCGTTGATTGGGCACCCGCAGGATTCACACGCAGTCGAAGCGACGACTCTGCGCGCACTCGGTGGCGTGGACGCTTTAACCACGATGACCCCATCCGATTGGGGAACATACCTATTCCGTGAGCTCCAGGCCGCACGCGCCACCGGCGACGGCCCAGCTAAGCGGGCCAAGAAGAAGTAAGGCGTCCATGGACAGGTGCCCCCAACTCAACTGTTTCGCTGACGACAACACCACCTGCACGCTGGGCCACATCCGGCTCGATATGTGCCCCGAGTGGAAGCGTGTCGTCAGCACGGGCGGCGTTGCCGCCCAGTCTGACTCCGACCAGATGCTGCTCCCGTGGAGTGGCTTGGCAATGGGAGAGTCTGACCTCAACTTCGTCAGCGGCAGGGTTAAACCCATCACTGTCGGTATCGTCGGCCCCGAAAGCGCAGGTAAGACGACTATCCTGGGCGCGTTCTACCTGCTGCTGGGTCGAGGTGCACTGACTACTGACGCCAATTCTTTCAGCAACTCATACACGCTGGCAGGTTGGGAGGCGGTGGCGACCTGTCTGCGCTGGAAGCCGGGACAGCCTCCAAGCTTTCCGCCCCACACGCCCAGTGGAGCGGCTCGAGCACCCGGCATGCTTCACCTTGGCTTTCGCCGTGAGGATGGGTCGCTGCGCGACCTTCTTTTTGCCGATGCACCCGGCGAGTGGTTTCAGAAATGGGCGACCAATGAGCAGGCAGCCGACGCGGAAGGGGCTCGTTGGATTGCCCGGCACGCAGACGTCACGCTGCTGATTGCTGACCGTGAGGCACTTGCTGGACCCAAGATGGGGTCCGCTCGAAACGACTTTCAACTGCTCGCTCAGCGTGCAGTGGCCGAGGCCTGCGGACGGCGTCTGGCACTCGTCTGGACGAAGGGGGACGTAGACGTGGCGCCGGCCATGGAAGCGCAGATCAGAAAGGCGGTGGCGTCGGTCTCATCAAGCGTCCCGGAATTCACAGTCAGCGTGTACCCCCGCGGCGAGGTTGACGCTGCAGAATGTTTTCGCGAGCTATTTGGCTGGATTCTTTGCACCAAGCGCGCTGGGTTGGATTTGCCCACGACGGAATCGTCTCGTCACGACCCGCTTTTTCGATTCGGTAGGAGGTAGTTGGTGGCAGCTCAACACACCATCTTGTTGGTCGGCGAGTCGAACGTCGGGAAGACTCACTACGGGGCCCAATTTTTGAAGCGGCTCATGGTCAAGGCGTGTGCGCTGAAGATGTCCGGCGCTCCAACGAACCTGGAGGCGTTCACTAATGCTCTCAGTTGCTTGACTGAGGGAATGGCGACCGACCACACACCGGCTAACACCTACGTCGAGAGCGTCTGGCCCATTACGGACGAGGCGGGCCGCTTCGCCGAACTGGTTTGGCCGGACTACGGCGGCGAACAGGTCCGCAACCTTGTCACGCAGCGCCGGATTCCGACCGCCTGGCATGAGCGCGTGCTCGAAGCTACGGACTGGGTCTTGCTCATCAGACTGCATTCGCTTCGGTCCGAAGACGACCTGTTCTCGCGCCCGCTGCACTCATTTGCTGCGGCTGAGCCCCAGGGAGAGGAAGCCGCATACGAGCCGTCAGACCAAGCAAGAACAGTGGAGCTCCTCCAAATGCTGCTCTACCTGGCGCAATTCCATTTGGACCGACCGCTTCGCAAGCCTCGCTTGACCATCTTGCTGAGCTGCTGGGATGAACTTGAAACGACGGAGCTTCCGGCTGACCTTCTGGCGTCTCGACTGCCGATGCTGTGGTCGTTCGTACGCAGCAATTGGACGTCGCCCACGGTTATTGGCCTTTCGGCCCTAGAACGCGCGCTCAGCAAGACGGATGCCGACCCGGAGTACGCAACCCGCGGCCCCGAAGAGTTCGGCTACGTGGTGCTACCCGACGGCGTGAAGAACCCCGACATTACCCTGCCGATCCAACGCTTGATGGCCAATGGGTTCTGAGCGAATGCGAGTCGAGCAGGCCGTCTATGGCGAGGTCCCGGGCCGCGGCCACGGACTCAGGGTATCGAGTCCGAGTGCGCACATAGCCGCTGCCATTGCATCAAAGCTCGACCTGCCAGATGCAGTGCCTCCAGGCGTCCAGGCTTGGTCGCCGTTCGTTCGCGGCTTTCCCATCGAAGACCACTACATTCTCGCTCGCACATTTCTGGACTCGACTGCGTCCCGCGGCGGCATGGTGGTGACTCACGCGCTAATCATCCGCCTGGACGACATGTGCGAGGTCGGAAGCCTCACCGCGTTGTTCAGGTTGCTGGCACCATCGACCGCAGAATGCCCCAATTCGGTGGCGACGCTAGAGCTTGACACTGCAGGCAGCATCCATGTGCCTGCCGCTGACCTGATCGGTACGGCCAACGCGTTGACGGCCCAAGGACTAGCTCCAGTTGTCCGATTGGGCGTCGAGGGGTTCGAGCTCCTCGTCGATTCACTGTGGAGGAACCTTTGGCCGGCCTTGAGACGAACCTTCGCGTTTCGGCTGAGCTTCGGCCCGAACGACGTGGTAGAGCAACCCACGCCGGCGCTCGTATGCACGCCCGAGCAGCTCCAAGCCCGCTGGACGAAGCACCGTATAGTCAAGCCAGACGATCAAAGCCCGGAATCTGAATCGGCAGGGGTTCTCTGCGGCCAGCGCGACGTGCAGCCAATCCTGGCTCTGGCCGAAGACTTGGGCCTTGAAGTTCATACGCTCAAGGAACTGAGCAGGCTTGAACGGCTGCACGCCCTCTATTCTGGCGGAGATAGCTTCGATAGTTTGCTGGCTGCCATACGCTTGGCCGACGGCCTCTCAAATAGTCCGACGCTCGGCGCAAACATCAAGGACACGCTCATCGGTCGGTTCACGGCCTTGATTCCAGCAGCAGGCTGCAAGCAATTGCTGCCAATGAGGAATTTGGCGCTCTCTGGCTTTGCCAACACGCAGTCGCTGTGGACAGCCGTTGAGCTCCTCGTCAGCAACCTCGGATTTGCGCCGGTGGACGACAGCGACTTAATGGAAATGGTCGAGGCCTCGATTGATGAGGATCTCGCGTTGGCGCCGTGGCGCGCTGCGGTGACAGCCGGCTTTTCGACTGCCGCTCGTCGAGTCGAGCCCGCCCTTTTCAAAGCAATCTGGAGATGGGCCGAGCGTAGCCGACCGGCATTCGCCGCAGCCGTAGGCAACCTACCGGCTGACGCAGCAATTGAGCAGCGGCTGTCGGACGAAGTGCCCAGGAGGCTCAATGTTACCACTCCGGACTCTTTACTTTCGCCGCTGCTGAAGAAGCGCTGGCTGACTGCGTACGGCGCAGCACTCGCTTCAACGCTGCCCCCACTCGATGCCATCGGTCAGCAGCTCACGGTGGACAAGGACCCAGACCACAGCGGCGGTTTGCAGTCAGCCCTTCGGTACGCGAGCCCTCCCCAGATATTGGAATGCGCACTCGCGCACAAGGACTCGCGCTTGGTTGAATTGTGCGCAGACGCGGCCGCCGCCCACCCTCAGATCCTATCTGGCATTCGCTGCGACGACATCATCGAGCAAGAGGTGTGGGGTGCTGCGATCGTCAAAAACTCTTCCCTGTGGAACGCACCAAGCAATGCCTTCGGTGTGCGCGACACAGTTGTAGCTCAACTCGTCGAAGGACGGTCAGTCGACACCGGCCTACTCGAGGCACTGGCACAGACACCCTTGGCTGACCTGACCGCCACCCAGGAGCGGGCGCGGCTGTGGTCACTACTACCCGCTTCACATCGTGACCACTACCTGCAGGGTACCGCAACCGGCTGGCTGGACTTCGCTGCGAAAGCCACGGTGGTGACTCCTCCTGAAGCCCCGCTTGAGCGCGCAATCATGGCGAGTTCGAGTTTGCAGTCCGTGCTTGAGAGGTCATCGGTGGCGGTTGATGCGCGTCTAGCAATTGTCAGTGCTCTACCGTCGTTCCCCGAAGACAAGTTTATCAAATGGTTGAACAACCTCTTGAGGGGCGTTCGCATTCTTTCTCATGCGGAATCTGAGCAGCTGGGAACGCTTGTAATGTCCCGACGTTGGGAGCGTGCGGCCACGTATCTTTCGGACCGGCTTGCCGACCATCGTCCAGATCTAATGCCAGGGCTACGGCTGTGCGCAAGCTTGTTTAGCCTTTATACGCGTTGGACACTTGGGATCTCAAAACCAAGTGCGGCCGAAAAGTGGAGAGCGTTTGAGGAAGAGGCTCGTGAACTCTATCCCAGCGGTCCCGATTGCGACGAGCTCTGGTCACGCGCTGGAGGAAAGAATTCCGACCTGCGAGGAGCGTCTCAAAACGGGGCAACACGTTGGCACACAGCATTGAATTCGCTCCGTTACGGCAGCCGTCCGACTACGCGGGAGCTCCTTACAGTGATGTGTCAGGACTTCCCTTGGAACGAGAAGCTGCGCCTGTATGCCAGGGACACGGACATCGTTGGCTGGCGTTGATGCTCCTACATACCAATCGTTGAAACATGAACCCAACTGCCTACCCGCAAGGCCACGCCCTTCTTATCGGCGTGGCGAACTATCAGAAAGTTTCTAGCCTACCTGCTGCGATCCTCAACGACGTCAACGATGTCGCCTCGACGCTCGCATCGCCGAAGTACTGTGCTTATGCCCTCGCCAACGTCGTCACTCTCCTGGACGCGAACGCTACTCGGGCAGCTGTGTTGAAAGGTCTGGACGAGCTAGCTGCTCGGGCGGCCCCTGATGACACGGCCTGCGTGTTCTTCTCCGGCCACGGTGCCGTCGTGGGCAGCCCAGGTAATGAGGACAGCGTGCTCGTAACCGTGGATAGCGACCTCGCTGACATTGAAAACACATCCATTGCCTCGGCCGAGTTAGCCGCGGCTCTTGCGCGGATCAAGGCGAAGCGAGTGTTGGTCTTCATCGACGCCTGTCATGCTGGTGGCGCTGCAATTTCGAAGAGATTGACCGATGGCAAAGGCCACGAGTTCAAGTCTGGCTATTCGCAAAACACCTTCGCAAAGCTGGCAGTCGGAAGCGGGCGTGCCCTGATGGCATCGTGTCGCGCTGACGAAGTGTCAGCCGTATTCACGGGCGCTAGGAACAGCGTTTTCACAACCGTACTGCTGGCAGGTTTGCGCGGAGCTGCCGACAAGAGCGCCAGCGGCTTCATCAAGGTCTTTGACCTGTTTAACTACGTCTCCGAAGAGGTGCCTAAGCTGATCCCAGACGACCAGCACCCAATCTTTAAGGCTGACAACCTTGAAGGCAACTTTGCTGTCGCGCTGAGCCAAGGCGGAAAGAAGTCGCCGTACAGCCTCGAGACCACGGCCACGGCGCAAGAGGCGGACTCTTGGTCCGTGTTAGAAGAAGTCTTGGTCGAGCTTTACCCATTCGGACCGAGGGATCAGGAGGTGTGGAGCCGCGCGGGAGGTGACCTGTCCCGTCTCCAGTTTCATCCCACAGGTCAGGCTGCTTGGCATGCAGCGCTTCGAACGCTGAAGCAGGGCGGGGGAGGCAGGAATATCAACTTTGGCAGCTTGTTTAAGACAGCGAAGGAAGACTTTTCGAACCATCCACAGTTGGCGATTTTGCAGGCGCCTTGAGCGGGGTGATCGTCCCTTTCGTGCGAAAAGTGGCGGTGATCGACCGGAGAGCCGCCTGCAGCAAGGCTCTGCCCCTTCCCGCCTTTCGCGCAACCAGAGATAATGCAACTCCTTGATTCGCAATAGCTTTTGTGGCGTGACCGCCAGATTTCACACGAAAGGGACGATTACCCGAAATCGCGCGGCGACGCCCGTGAGTTAGAGAAAAGAACCGGTTTTCAAGAGGGCCTCAAACCCGAGGGCCTCCTGAGGAATCCAGTGCCCTTCGGCCCACAGCAGCGTTAGCGCATCGCCAAGCTCGGGGCCGAGCCATGCCTGCCCCAGGCCCTCCAGCGCCATCTGGCCGTCCACGCGCGCCCTGCGGGTTCCGTTGCGGAGGAGCCAGCGGTAAAGCTCGAGCGCCGGCGCAACGCGGACATTATCAGGCACAACTGCCCCATTGAACTCAAGGGGAATCCGAATCCCTGTGGGGTCGAGGTCTCCTAGATATTCCGCGCCGACGCCGTCAACCTCACGAAGCACCTCTCCAAGCGCAGCGCCGCTGCTGCGGAAGGCTTCGCCGGCGCCATAAACGACTGCAGAATAGCGCCTGGCATCGTGATTCCACTCTCCAAAGCTCCAAAAACTGTTGTGGTTCTCAAGAATCAGCACAGGCCGCCCAGGCGCGTCCGCCTGGCGATAGGGCAAGGGCAGCGGAACCTGAAAGGCGCCAATCGCGGAGAGCGGCAGGCGACTACCGAAGAGCGTGCCGCCTGACTGCATGGCATCAAGCCGCTTCTCGTCGCCGAATATCTCCAGCGACCGCTCCTTGATGGGCACCATGCGAAAACTGCCGCGGCGATTCAGTAAAAAGGTGTTGATGGCCTTCGCCGCCGCCAGCGTGGAAGGTTTCAGGTCTGGCCAGAAACCAAACTCCGGCACCCAAGGCACAGTGGAATAGTCCTCTCGCTCCACTGAAGGGACCTCGCGGACCAGCTGAATCCAGTTGGGTAAGGGCGGATTACCTAGCTTCTCCCAGCTGCCGGCGGCCGGCAAGTGAACTGCGCTGGACGCCTGCAGCGCGCGCAGTGCGTCGAGCAACAGTTCGTTGCGCGACGGGTTCGCGGCGATCTCAGGCTTAGCCTCAAAGAACAGGCGACGAACCTCGTCCAAGGGAATGCGTTTGCGCGTGCTTTGCTGCAGCTTTTCCAGAAAACCTGCGGTCATGCCGGCTCCCCTTCCTGCGCGTGAAGCTTGAGGTCGGCCGCCTGCAAGTGCCAACGCCCCGTCTTGTTGTTCCGCCCGGCCTTGCGCAGGCGAATGAAGCGGCTGAACTCACCAATCGTGTTGTAGTCAGGCAGCGCCGTCGCAAAGATAAGCTGCACGTCCATGGACTGGGCGAGCAAGCGCTGCGCTTTCCACAGCGTCGGTGTGGTGGCTTTGGCAAACGGGTTGTCCAGAATCAGCGGGCCACCGCCTGTTTTCTTGAGCCGGGCCTGCGTTTCGGCACGCAACTGGTTGATGAGCAAATAGAGGAACATGGCCATCACCACCCCTTCGCCGCCTGAGTTCTGAATCTTGTCCACCGGCACATATTGCAGGGCTTCGTCGGGCACCATCTTGAGCACCTGCAGCCCCAGAGCTTTGCCGTGGATGCGCAGCAGGGCGTCTGCCACCATTTCCGGCCCCTTCGCAGGCACGATATTCGTGTCGATGAGCGAGTCCAGGTAGTTCTGCAATGATTGGCGCCGGGCATCCTGGGGGATGTCCTGCAACCGCGCGCGCATCTTGAGGATGGTCTTGCCTCCCACATACGGTGCGGCCGCGGGCACCTTCTTGTTGTTCACCGCCGAATTGAGCAGGGTGATGGCGCTATTGGTGAGCGTGACCAGCTCGCCCACGCAGGCATCGAAGTCAGCCTGCATGCCGTCCAGGCTCGACTGGGTTGTACCGATGCGGTCAAGGATGCCACCCAGGAGCCGTTGGCTATCGGCGCACGCAGCATCGAAGTCGTTGTGCTGCAGCTGAGCGGCAATCTCTGGCTCCACCTCTTGCAAGGCAGACCGGGTAGCGGCGGTCTTCAAGGCGTCAAATGCCCGGTGGGCCTTGGTGCGAGCACCGTTGACGGCAGAGGCGCGCGAGTTGAATTCATGGACGAGCGTCTCGGCCTGGGCCGGGATGTCACCACCCAGCGTGACTGGGTCGGCCACGATGAGCTCAGGCAGGCTGAGCGCCGCACGCAGCATGCTGGACAGGCCCTGGGCCTCTTTCGCTTCGGCCTCCGCTTGCCGGGCCAGCTCCTTGGCACGTACCGATGTGCCCTTGGCAGCGCGTGCCGAGTCGTCAGCTTCAATCTTCAGGGTGGCAACCTGCTCGATACGTGCGGACAGGGCCGCGTCGTCCAGCGCCTCCATCTCGGCTCCTGGCGCATAGGCGGGCTTGCTGGCCTTGTGAAATGCCTTGAACTGGTCCTTGACGACCGCGAGGTTCCTGTCGGCGCCCCGCGCCGCGGAATCCGCCTGGTTCACCTCTGCTTGCGTGACTGGAATCACGGCATCAAAATTTGAACTCAGGAAAGGCGCGATATCGGAAGCGGTGACACCGGGAAAGTTGTTCGTGAAAGCCTGCGTCTTCTCGGTAACCTTCTCGCGGGCGCCGTCCAGCTGTTGGTGCAGCAGCCCCAGGCGGTCTTTTTCCTGGGTCTCGAAGGTCTGCAGCGCGTCGGTGTACAGCCGGCGCAGCAGGTCAAGCGGCTGCGGGTTGGCGGCCAGCTCCTCCCCAGCCGGGTAGGACTTGTCGTAATACTTGAGGGTGCCRCGCTCTTCGCCCAGCCCGTCGGCCCGCGAAGTCAGGTCGACTCGGGTGCGATAGGCGGTCCTTTCTGCCTCAGCCAGCTGCTCCTGCTCGAGGGCGATTTCTGCCCGCCGCTGGACGATGTCGGCCCGCTCCCGTTGTATCTCGGCAAGGCGCGCCGCCCGTGCGACACGGCCACTTTCGTGCTGTTCTGCAAACCGCTGCAGCGTGCGGGCATGCCGCTGTGCCTCGGTGCCTTCCTGGGCGGACTTACCCGCTGCTGCCTGGCTCAGGACGGCAGCGTCCCTGCAAGCGGCAGCCTTCGTTTCCGCCTGCTGCGCACGTTCCTCGGTGGCGGCCGCTTCCGCGGACAGCCGGGTCACCTCCGCCCCCGCCGCGGAAAGCTTGCCTTCGCCGTAGCGCCCCACATAGGCGGCAAGCCGCTGCTTGCCCGCCAGGGCCTCGTGATGGCGGTCCGCGAACGTCTTGCGGCGCGCCTGCTCTGCGGCAAGCCGGGCCTCCAGCGTCGTGAGCAGGGCGGCAGCCGCCTCCACGTTGAACACGGCGTCGTCTGCAGCCGGGATGACGACGCGGTTGTCCTCCGCGTTCTCCGGGTCCAGCGTGGTGACGGAAATCATCACCGGGGCCGTCAAGGCGGGGCGTGGCGCGGTGAGGCTGCGCACCTTCGCAAACTCGGCCGACGCCACGCACACCCCCAGGAACCTCGCGGGATGACTGGTCACCAGCGCGCGGGCTTGCTGCGCGTCCGGAATCGCCTGGGCGATGTAGGTGTTGTAGGCGCGGGCGGACTGCACGCCGGCTGCGCGCAGCCAGGCGATGACCGCATCGACGTCGCGCGAGCTACCCGCTACGCCGGTCTCGTCAATGGACGCCTTGCTGGCATGCAACTCGGCAAGGTGCACGTCCGACTGGGTCAGCTCGCGCTCGCTGCTTTGAATTAGGCGGTCCAGCGCGGATGCCAGCACCGGGGAGTCCGGGTCCGCGGTGTCCGCGTCTACGGCAAGGCGCATCACGGAGAGCTGCGACAACGCTTCGCGCTCGGCCTGACCTTCCGCCAAGAACCGGTTGCGCTGCTCCACCATGGCGCGCAAGCGCGCCGCCGCTTCGCCTTCCGCCTTCGCCTGGTTGCGCCAGCTTTGTTCCTGGATCCGAAGCGCCTGTGCCTCAGCCAGGTGGCGTGACTCCTCCGAGCGGTGTGAGGCCGCGGTGTCGGTCCATCGGCCAACAGCGGCTGTGGTCTCCTCCTCCGGCTCCAGCAGCCCATCGCGCAGCAATTGAGTCTTTGCTGCCTCGAAGGCTTCGTTCTGCGCGGAGAGCTTGGCCTGTTCCGCAATCACTGCGGTCTCGTTCGTGCTCAGGTGACCCAGCTCGGCCCCCAGGGCCTTGTGCGTGGCCTGCGCGGTGCTCTCTTGCTTCTCGGCGGCGGACGCCTCCGCACGCAAGCGCTCTTCCTCATTGTGCAACCCACGACGCAGCCTCGCGCCATGTTTGTCGACGGCCCGGCGCCAGGGCTCAAGCTCTTCCTTAACCGCATTGGCCTGGTTTTCCAGAACGGTCTTTTGGGTTTCTGCCGCGGTGATTTCCGTGCGGGCGCGGGCGGCATGCAAGTGCGTCAGCTTCTGCTTGGCCCAGGTCAGCGCCGTGTCGGCCTGGCCCTTCTTGTCCTCGGCAGCGCGCACATTGCGATGGTGCCGGAGTGACTGAAGAACGATCTCCTCGGCGGAGAGTGCCTTCTCGGCCGCCGTGTGCGCGGCCGCCTGTGTCTCTTGCGCCTTCGAGCGCCCAGCCTCGGCGCCAGCTGTGGCAACGCGCTCGCGGTGTCGCCCCTCCAGGCTGAGAACCAGGCCGCCGCCGCGCAGTAGGGCGCCGCGCTGGGATTCCTGTTCAGCCCGATAGGCCTGTGCCAGCGTATCGAACTGCGTCAGGTGGTCCTGGAGGGCTTCGAGCTCCTCAAGGCGGCGCCGGAACAAGGGTTTGCGCCGCAGCTTGTCGCACGTGTTGACGACCACGTTGCGAACGGCGGTTGAGCGCTCCGGGTCAAGCGTCAGGTCAAAGAACTTGCGCACAAACTCCGGCTCCGAATGAAACGTCAGGAACCCGGTGTCGATGCCACCCTCCTCGGCGGAGAAATTGACCTGAAGCTGCAGCATTTCAATGTCAATCAGGCGCTCGTCGCGCAGATGCTTTTGCCAGTCCTGCTGGGTGCGGGTATGAAAGAAGTCTGGCGCCTCCTTCTGGCTCTCATGCAGCCAGCGGGAAAATTCCGCCATACTGTTGGCCGGTGCCATGGTGAGCTTGGGCGCCGGTACCGACTCAAAGCGCAAGCCCTCGTTCGCCTCGAAACTGAAGAAGGCGCGCTCCACCTCTCCATGGTCGGCATTGGGGCGCGCAGCCACGGCCTGCCCGGTGACCAGGCGGTAAGGGGTGCCGCTGGCCACGCGCGAGGGCATCTCCCACTCCACCAGCACGACGCCCGGCAGGCCGTCTGCAGCGAAGTACTGGGCGAAGCGATGGTTCTTGTTCTGGATGTGCTTGAGAAAGCGGTCCTGGCTTGTCTCGAAGCAGGAGAAGATGAAGCTCAGCAGGGTGGTCTTGCCCCCACCGTTCTCCAGGTTGATGATGGTGTCGGTCGGCGCCCCGGTGTCAGGGGCCGTCAGGTCAAAGGTAATGCCGTCATACCAGGCCATGTCGATGCCGTAGTTGCCAACATAGATGCGGGTGATTTTCTGCATGTCAGTTCACCTGGCCGGCGTGGGCGGATACGTTGGTGGCACCGGTCTGTGCCAATTCGAAGAGGCGGCGAAGGGTCAGCTCGCGCAGCTGCACCCGCAGGCGATGCGTGGCCGTATAGGTGGCCAGCGTTTCGTCGGAGGCGTCGCGGTCCAGCCGGGCCAGGCCGCCTGTGGTCATGTGTCCGAGGGCAAGGCTAATTAGGCCAGTCACCGAGCTGGGCGTTGCGCGCTGGCCGGAGGGAACTGCGCTGGGCAGGGCACAGACCAGCTCCCAGCCCGGCGCCAGCTCCTGGGGCACATCCGTCTGCGGCTCGCATGCGTCCTTGAGCCGGCGCGCGAGGGCATGCAAGGCGTCGCGGAACTGCGCAACGCTCGCTGGGGGCGGAATATAGTTGTCGTCTTCCATTCCATCCGTGGTCGGGAAAAACACCGCCGCAATGGCAATGTGGGCGAGCACCAGCCCAGCCTTCTGCTCTGGCTTGAGGCTGGCCCGGATGTCCGTGATACGCACCGCAAAACGGCTCTCCCGGGTGGCCGGCACGAGAATCAGCCCGCGTTCGCTCACGTCTAGGATAAGCAATTCCAGCCCGAGGGCCACCTCATGGACGTCGGCGGCAAACTCAGGCTGCGCCCGGTACAGAGCCAACAACTCGCGATACTGGTTGTCGTTGGCAGGCGACAGGTTGGTGTGCAGCGCCTTGTAAATCAGGGTTGCGGCATTTCGCACCGTAAGCTGGGGTGTTGTCACTATTCCTCTCCGGCGGGCATAAACATCAGGTTCGTGCCCTGCGCAATATCCAGACTGAAGCGACCGGACGCGTCCGAACGCATATGGGGAAACAGGCTCTCCGATTGGGCGAACGAGCGCATGAGTACCAGCGCCATGCAGTGACACATCGCGGTGTCGAGGCCGTCCTCCTTGGCCTGGCCCAGCAGTTCGTCCAGGTAATAGCTCTTGCCGGTGCTAAAACGTTGGGTCAGCCAGTTCACGACAGTGGCGATGAGCGCCTTGGAGAACTGGTCAGGAGGAGGCTCATGCGGGGCAATGTCGCCGTCGTCCTCCTCCGGAGGGGTGTCTTCTGCCCGTCGCTCCAGCAGCAGTGAGAACGTGGCGTTMAAATCGTAGACCTTGGGCCATACCGGCGGGTAAAGGCCGCTGATGCAGTGGTCCGCGTTGTCGGTGAGGACGTTTGCCGGCAAACCCAGCAGCCCTGGGAACAGGTGGGTTTCCAGGTCTGGCAGGCCGGAGGGGCGCCTGGCGCGAAATACCGCGCGCTGCGACTCCAGAAACTTCTCTGGGGCCACTGTAATGTCGTTGACCAGGTTCGAGCGCACCAGTCCCGCGCTCTGTACGGTTTTCAATAGTTGCGACAGGTGCTGACGGGACTCGAAATCCTCCGCCGACACCAGCGCTGCGCGCACGGCTTCCTCCATGCGCTGGTCCTCGTTTTGCCGGCCGCGGACATGGGTGCGCGCGGCGCCGAGCTTCTCGGCCACCTCCTTTGTCCAGTTGACCGAGCCTGGGGCGCGGTAGGCCTGCGTGAGGCGGTCCCGAATCAGCTGGCGGTATTCGATGGACAACTTACGCGCCCGCTTGGCGATTTCCAGTGCGGCCTCAAAGCGTCCGCGCTGCACAAGCAGGTCGAGCATCTTTTCCATGAGCACCTGCGAGTCTTCCGGCGACAGGTCCAGCATGCCAAGATAGACCAGATAGCCTTCGGAGGTGGGGCGGTACCGATAGACGTCCTCGAGGTCAGGCTCGTAGGTCACCAGGCGGAATCGCGCTGTTTTGACCGATTTTTGCGCGGCGTTGAAAAACTCATAACTGAATTCCCGGTAGGCGTTGGCCTTGTTATCCAGGGTGTCCATGACCACCTCGGCTACTCGCGCGTACTGCGTCGCGCTCAGCCCAGGCTTCATCTCCTGGGCCGCAGCCGCGAGATGACGCAGCACCTCGTCCTGGGTGCAGCCCATGTTCATGGTGGTCCCTTCCATCATGAAGTCCAGCACGGACAGCACCAGGTAGTGCGTATCCACACTGGCTAAAAGGCCCGCGTCACCAGTGGACTCGCTCCCAACGCGCCCCTTGTTCAGCTCAAGCGCGAAGAGCGGGCGCAGCAGCAGAAGGTTGCACTGTTGGCGCGATAGGTCCAGTAGGCCCGAGCTTGGCGTGTCAAGTCGGCCCTGGTCAGGCAGACCCGCGTCCAGAGGGGCGGGCACGGCACCGGCGACGCTAGTGTGGCAGGCGGTCACCTGGCCAGACTCTTCGGGGAGAAGCGCGCTTGCCTGCGGCGAATCGGAATTCAGGGTGTCTGTCATGTCCGGAATTGTCCGGGGTGCATCTGCGCCGTCAAGAGGCCGGACGGGGTCATGTCTGGCCCCCTCAAGCTGCCGCCAGCCGCGCGTTTGCGCAGGCCCTCACCTGCTTGTCGCGCCTGCCGCGCATCGTGCCAGCGCGCTCGACACCCGTTAAACGATGTCTCGAAGGTCGCAAGCATACTGTTCCGAATTCGGGCAGTCTATACCGAGCCGGTCCAGGCGGATACCGGCCAATCCTGGCCCCTTACCAGATCATCGCCAGCACATGGGACAGCGTGCGCACCGCGCTGGGCCCGACCGATTTTTCGCCGGACTCGCAGGATGCGGCCGCCGCCGAGCTCATCCGCCGGCGCGGGCGGCGGCCGATTCGGCGCCCGCTGCGCACGCCCGGCTAGACCGGTATCTGGAAAACCACCACTGACGGGAAACCATGGCACACAAGCACAAGCGCCGCACGGTGGTCCGTGACAGCAAAGGCCACTTCAAGCGGGAGGGAGTAGCGGTATAATGGCGGCATGTCAAGAGGGGTAGCTATGTTGCCAGCCAAGATTATCGAACGCGCACGCAAGGGCGCGCCGGAAATGCCGGAGAAGCCCCGGTCGGTGAGCCTAACGCTGCCGGCTGGGGCAGACGCCGTGCATATCCATTGCACCGTGAACCTCAAGAAGCTCGCGGAGATGCGGCGCGGTCTGCCGCGTCCGCGCGTCGCGCGCTCCGGCGAGGTCGGGATAATGGAATCCGTGCGACGCATGCGTGACGGTGAGGAATGACGACTGTTGTCATTGATGCTAGCGTCGCGCTGGGGTGGTTCCTGCCGTCCGACAACGAGGAAATGCTGCGCTATAGCGCGTCCGTGCATGATGCGATTGCGGACGGCACTATCAGGGCGGCGGTGCCGAACATCTTTTTTGTGGAGTGCTCGCACAAGCTGCTGAAACACGGCAGATCGGCGCGGTGGGGCGTGGAAAAGGTTGCGCAGTGTGCGGCCTATATCCAGGCCACCATAAGCGAAATCGTCGCCGAGTACTACCCGATGGAAGCGATGGTGCGCCGCGCGCACGAGTTCCATTTGCAGGGGTACGACAGCCTGTATTTCGAGGTGGCCCGCGTCAATGACTGGCAGATAGCCACGCTGGACAAGGGCATACTTACCGCATGCAGGCGGTTCGGCGTCGAGACATGGGCGCCGGCTAGCGTATGAGAAAAAGCCCCGAATTTCCGGGGCTTTTTGCTATGCGCGTATCTGGCCAGACTCCGGCATCGCGGTGACGTGCTCGCCTCGGCTGGCAGGCGCTTGGGCAGTTTCGCCGCGGCTCGCTGCGGGAACACATAGACGTTGCCACGGACGAGCGCCAGGCGCGGCATCATGCGTGGTAGCCAGCGCTCGAGGCCTTCCATGTCGGTTGCAGGCGACGAGAACTCGGTAGATGCCGACTACCGGATCGCCTTTCCTTTGCGTTCAGCCACCTGCTCCGGCGAACTACCGACAGCCGCCGATGCGCATATAGATCCGGAAGGCTCGCGCGTCCTCGCAGCACGCGTCCCATATCCCACCAACCATTGATTCGCTGACAGAACGCCCGGTGGCCTTATCCGTGATCCTGAAGCGTAGCCCACTGGAGTATCTGTCCTCAAGCTGTCCATAGGAAGCGTTATCGCAACCCAGCAGCCTTCTAGCGTCCGCATGTCCCCGACGGGGTTCCCCCCAAAACTAAAGCGATAGTCATTGCGAGTTTTTACCCTAGTCCCGCACCCTTCCCGTACACGCGCTCGCCGCTGAGGAGGATGCGAGCTGGCGCGGTATGGTGGTTGGCGCGCGTCAGCGTCGATCAGACACGAATATCAGTGCGTGACATGGTCAGACATGCGGACAGGTGGGCAGGGACAGGGTCTCGTCGGGTATCCCAGTAGTTTACCGAGGTGGCGCACGTCGTAATCATGCGGGTTTCCGGGCCGTCACGGTATCCCTATTCGTTGCTCCCGAGACGAGACTGGCACCATGAGAACCATGGCGTTCTCGTCCTCCCGGGCGGGGTATGAATACTGTGTCAGTATGGCGAAGCAGGGCAAAAAAAAAGCCCGCTGCGCTGGACAAGCGGGCTCATGAGAACTGCTGGTGGTGTCTATGATGCTCGGCGGAGTCGGACCGACTGTAGATCCAGCACGACCGCCGGAGCTGCCGTGAGATAGCCACTCGGCAACCCACCCAAGGAGTGAATGTCACCGGCGGAAAGCCCAAATAGCCTATGGATCTCATCTCGGCGGAATGTCCCCGAGTCAACTAACAGCTCAATTGCCCTACGAAGCAAACGAGGCTCTTCCGGGAGAAACATCTCGTCCCGCGGCTCAGCTTTTCGTCCGAAGCGCGCAGACAGCCGCTTGAATAGATTGAGCTTCTCGTTGTCATCGATAAGTTCTAGCGCGTGCAGCCTCATGATCATTGCTGCGACAGATGCTTTCCATCGCGACTTGAGAGCAAGCAACGTGTCCAATGTGGGAGGAAAAGGGCAGTCAGCAGCAAAAGTCTCCGCCGGAAGTAGGAATGCAGCGGCAAATCTATGGGCTTGACGCTCCAGTTCCTTGTGCATTGCCTTTGCTGCCGCCGGAACGATATGCCGGTGAAGCACGATGTGCCCTAACTCGTGAGCTGCGTCGAAGCGACCTCTAATGGCATTTGCCTTGTCCGCACATAGCAACACGAATGGACGATCATCCTTCCAGCATGAGACTCCCTCAATTTGCCCAACGCCGGTGAGTTCGCGAACTACCACGCCGCCGGCATTCTCTATGGCAAGCACAACATCCGGGATAGGACCTAATCCCAGCCTCCAGCGGGTACGACAAGCAATGGCCGCGAGCTCAATATCTTGGTCAGAAATCTCACTTGGATCCTTGAATTCAAATGTTGGAAAGTCGACCGAGGGGAAGTCGACATACTCTTCTAGAGTAGTTGCAATTTCCTCAGCCCATTCCAGGCGAGCATGCATCAGAGCCCGTGCCGTCACCAAGGCCGATGCGTTGCTTCTGAAAAGCGGGGTTGTTACCGCGAACTCGGGTTTGCTTCTCAAGAACCACTCGGGTGCTACGTTCACCACAATGGCAAGCCGCTCCAGCTTATCCGGATCAGGGTTCTGTTGGTTGTTACGCCATTTGCTGATCGTGGCAGGAGACACGTCGATCATGGATGCAAGCTGAACCTGGGTAAGTCGTCGTGCATCCAAAACCTGTGAAAGTCGCTCGCCTCGAAAGCCTGTTACGCTGCGCCTCATGTTTGTCCATCCGATGTCTTTTTGCCCGCGGCGCTCTTCTTAAGGTGTACCTTAACGGCGTCCACTTGCGGGGCAGGGGCTGAATAGTGTTGACGAAACTCGAACAGAGACTGGCAGAAAAGCTCGCTACGCAGCCGGACATCCGGCACTACCAAATTGATCGAGGAGGGCTCCTCTGCTTGGCCAGCAAACACAGTCACAAAAAAGATCGCCAGTCGTTCTGACGATTCGCCTTCAAAATCCAAAAGACTAGGCTGGATCAGATCTTCTAGCCAGCGATTTGCTTGCACAAGCTCCAGGCGTCTCGCGCTCTTGTCCTTGTTGGTCCACTTCGGATGGTTGGTCGTAAAGCGGCTGATGCTAATCGATCCAACGGTGCCTACAACAAGGCCCGTTCCCTTGATCTCTGTATGCGCAATGTCGCAACCACCCAATGCATTTGCCAGCGCTTCGTTCAGACTGAAATGCCTCTCTTGGCCTAAAGCGCTCGCGCGATGCCCTTCATGACGATCCGCTGTGATCTTATAGGCGTGCTTTGCAGCCGCCCGGAAGTTCTCATCGACCGCCACGACAAGCTCACGGGGAATCGAGTCAGTAAGGCGACGGATCAGTTCGGCTTCCAGTTCGGCATTCATTTGGTAAGCATCTCAACGAGTTTCGTTAAGATGTCAACGCCGATTTAAAAGTGACCCACTTTCCCAAGATTCGCCGAAGTAAAACTGACCCACCTGGGTCCTGTCAGCCGGCCGTCTTCGCGGTAGTCCGACTGTTCGTTTGCCCTGCCCGGCGCTTGTCCTTCAGCC
>NZ_JBFTOQ010000069.1:0-23999 GCF_056398045.1 Cupriavidus sp. 05L411
GACCGGTGTTGCCCATCCACCATTCCACCTATGCCCTGTACCAGGAGCCGGTCTGGAAAGTCGCCGAGCAATTCTCCGGCTCGCCTTATCGATTCAACCTCTTGAGCGAAGGGAGTGTGTTGGTTCTACATTGATCCGTGGAAACGTGGCAGAAAAGCGGGTCAGCATGCAGGGGAAACTGCACTCATCCGTAGCCTTTGCGGCTGAGAGTGGGCAGGCTTGCGTCCGCAACCACTATTTGCGGACGCAAGGATGATGAACGACGAATGTGAAGTTMTGCCCCTACGGGTGATCTGTGTTCGCTCCAATGGAAAGCGAGACTTTGACCCCATTATCCGTGTAGCCGCCGTTGACTACCCGGCTCACGGACATCGTGTCTCTATGCGGCTGCCAACTAGACAAAAAGCTCCTGGCGTCGTTGCGCGGCGTTGGCCGATCCACTTGTACTGTCTGCGGCCGCGCGCCTAGCCAGAACCGCTTCGCTTCATGTTGAAACCGCCTCTTAGCCTGCCTCAACACGATTGCGCCCTTCAGCCTTGGCGCGATACAGCGCCGAATCGGCCCGTGCCAGCAATTCGTCAAGGGTCGCTTCCCCGGCCTCGATGCTGGCCAACCCCAGGCTTGCCGTGCAGGCGGGCTGCCCCGCGATGGCCGATTGCTGCTCGACTGCCTGGCGCACGCGCTCGGCCATGGCAAGCGCGGTCTCCATGCCGGTATGCGGCAGCAGCACGACAAACTCTTCGCCGCCGAAACGCCCGAGATGGTCCGTGTGGCGCAGCGCCCGCCCTACGATTTTTGCAAAATGCGCCAGCACGCGGTCACCCACCAGGTGTCCGTGCTGGTCGTTGATGCGCTTGAAGTGGTCGATATCCATCAGCAGCAACGACAGTGGCTGGCCGCCGCGCCGGTTCTTCAGTTCACAACTACCTGCGTGCAGCACAGCGCGTCGGCTCAATATTCCCGTCAGGTCATCGCGTTGCGCCAGGTACTCGAACTGCGCACGTAGCCGCTCGCTCACAGTCAAAAGCAGTCCAAGGCAGACGAAGAGCGACGCGAAGCAATACGCTGCAATGTACGCGGTCTGAATTGCCGAAGGGGAAAACCGCGAAGTATCGACGGCATCCTGGAAAAGCGTCGTCGCTGCCCGCATCAGCAAGGCCAGCCCCTGGAAAGCGAGAACACCCGCCATGAAGCGCGGCGCAAAACTCCGGCCGTGCTGCCAGGTCAGCCGCGCATGGGTCAGGCATATTGCCGCTAGCACCGAGGTAAGCAGCAACACGCGTATCCGGTAGTCGGGATGGACCAGCAGGAACCAGGTGATGCCAGCCAGGCAGCCAATGCCCAGGGCGAGCCAGCGTTTCCAGGTACAGGGCACCCCGTAGAAGCGCTGGCTGCCGAAGTAGAACAAGGCGCAGCCCGAAAGCAGCAGCGCGTTACCGCCAAGTGCGACGAGCACGGCCGGCCACTGCCCGTCCATCGCATAGAAAGCAGTGGAAAGCGCGCAAAGCACCGGTGCCAGCGCCCAGGGTAGCAACCCTTTGATGGAGGCAGGATAGGCGCGGCGAAAGGCCAGCAGGACGATGCCCAGGGCGATATTGATCATCCCCGTCATCGCCGTCATGGAGCGCAGGTCCAGGTTTAGCATGGGTCAGCCGTGGAGAAACGATCTGTGCACATGGCACCGTGCACACATTGTACCGGCGGTTAGCCACCGCCCAGCCGCCAGGTCGGCCGTCGCCTGGTAAGGCAAGCAGTGTGTACACTACTGCCCTACCTTTTTCGCTTGACCCATGACGATCACTATCAACGAAGACCTCCGTGCCTATATCGATCCACTTACAGACGACGAGTACGCGGCGCTAGAACGCAGCCTACTCTCCGAAGGGTGCCGCGATGCACTGGTGCTGTGGGGCGATCTCCTGGTGGATGGACACAACCGCTACAGCATCTGCCAGAAGCACGGCGTCCCTTTCAATACGGAACAAAACCAGACGTTCCAGTCCATGGAGGATGTGCACCTGTGGATGATCGACAATCACCTCGGGCGGCGCAGCGTATCGGATTTCCAACGCGGTGTACTCGCATTGCGGAAGAAGGAAATCGTGTCCGCGCGTCTGGCACAAGCGCAAGCCCTGCCGGGTTCCGCAAAGCCTGCCGGGGCTGAAGCCGCCATGCAATCCGGGGCCGATCCAGTGTTGACTCGCGAGGCGGTTGCGCGCACGGCGCGGGTGAGCAGTGCGACGCTTGGTCAGATCGAAAAAATCCAGAAGACCGCTGCGCCCGAGTTGGTCAGCGCGGTAAAGGCAGGCGTGATTTCCATCAATGCTGCGGCTGCCGTAGCCTCCTTGCCTGGGGAGAAGCAGGTAGCTGCCGTTGCAGGGGGCAAGAAGGAACTGCGCCAGGTAGCGAGACAGGTGCGCGAGGCCCGCGTGCCACCCAAGCCTGAACCGGTGCCCCCACCCAGCGACGCCACCCCCGATCAACTGGCAATTCACCGTCTGACGCAATTGGTGGCACAGCTAACAGAAGAGCGCGATCAGTTGAAAAAGAAGGTGCAGCACTTGACGGTTGCACTCGCAGAGGCCCGCGGCGGGCTATCGACTGCGTGAGGCACGTTTATCTGGTGAGCGGGGCCGGTGGCCCCGCTCCCAACGCCGCCGGCTTACTGGCTAAGCCGCGTTACCTTCAACTGCGGGTCCGCCGCAATTGCCTGCTCGCTGAACGGCAGCCGCACCCACCGCTTGGCGGAGTACTCCGCCATCTGGTCAAAGGCGTGCGGCGACTGCTGATCTACGGACTGGCCGTACACCAGCAGCGCCTCGGCGACCGGCCCCTGCTCGTCAAAGCCTACGGTCTGCACGTAGCTGGTCCCAAAGTAGACCTGCAGCCCCTTGTCCGACACCGGGGTGCTTTGCAACTTGTTGAGCACGCCTTCGTATTCCTCACCGCCGTGCAGGGCGATGCGGCCAGTCGGTGCCGTGGCGGCCTGCACCTGGCCCAGCGGCGCATCCAGCGCAAAGCCAGCAGTGCGCATGGCCTGCACGGCGTCCTTCAGTGCCTTGAAGACCTCGGCGCGCACAGACGCATCGCGCATGCGCAGTCCGCGTGGGGTGTTGACCGGATCGGTCGGGTTGAACTCGATGGCGTAGACCTTGGGGATCTTGCTGGCGCGCATCCAGAACTCGCGGAACAGCGGTGCGGCACGGCTGTCGAGGTTGCTGTGGCGGTCCCACTTGCGCAGCGCCGCGCAGCCGTCGCTCAGGTCGGCGTCCTTGGTGCCGAGGCAGGCATCGAGCAGGTCATCCAGCACGAGTTCGCCTGAGAGGTTGCGGTCGCGGAACAGCACAGCCTGCAGGCTGGGCACGTCAAAGCGGTTGCCGGGCAGGCCGTCCTCTCCCGAGAGACGGCGGCCGATTTCCATCAGGCCAACGCGCGTGCGCAGGCGTTGCGCAACGTCAGTGGGACCCAGCACCGGTGAGAAGCCGGTCAGCTTCTGGCTGGGGTTAGACAGCCACGAGCTGTCATTGCTGTTGGCGACATAGTCATCGCGTACCAGCACGGGCATGGCGTTGGGGGCCACCAGCCCCGGTACTGGCGATGCCGCGTCCACCGTCCAGTTGCAGCTAGCCCGCGTGCCGTCCAGCAGGACCATGCCCGTGCCCTGCATCAGCTTGGCGGCCAGCGCAGCGCTGTCGCCGGCCGGCGTGCATTGCTTGAGCATGGCGGCCGATACGTTGGGTGCGACCGATACATCGGCAAACATGGCGCGGCCTTCGCGGTCGGTGGCAATGGTGTTGACCCACGGAATGCCCAGGCGGCCAATGGCGGTGCGGATGCCAGCTACGTCGCGCGCGCGGCCGATATCAAGCCAGGTGTCGACCGAACGCGTGTTGTTGCGGTTGGCGTCGCGCAGCGTGTAGGCCTTTTGCGCGGACCACGGCAGTCCGGCCGATGGCATGGACAGCACCGGGCCGTATTCGGTCATGTAGAAGGTGTGCGAGCGCTGCTCGGTACGGCCGTCGGGCAGTTTTGCCGCATAGCTGACGGTGCGTGGGGTCATCTTGCGCGGCACGCCGTCCACCAGGTAGGTGGTGGGGTCGCCTTCGGCCAGTTTCAGTTCATACAGCGTGAAGCGCCGGGCGGTGGACACGGTGTGCGTCCAGGCCACGTCCTTGTTGAAGCCGATGCTGATGATGGGGAACGATGCGATGGACGCGCCCATGACGTCCAGCTTGCCCGGTATGGTCAGGTGCGCTTCAAAAAAACGATTGGTGGTGGTCCACGGAAAATGCGGATTTCCCAGCAGCAGGCCGCGCCCATTCGTGGTGGCTTCCTTGCCAAAGGCCCAGCCGTTGCTGCCGATCGGCGGATCCAGCAGCTGCAGGTCGTTGTTGACCGCTTCGAAGTCGATGCTGGCTACGTCCACCACCCCCGCCTGCTGCGCGGTCCTGGCACTGCCCGCAGCCCCAGGCGGCACGGCGGCGACAATGCCCGCTGCCAGCGCGCCGGCGCTGGCTTGGATGCTCTTCTCCTCGGCCAGGCGGAACAGGTCGATGGCGGTAATGGGCCGCACCCAGTCAGCGTTGCGGCAGCCAGCCGGGCGTTGGGCGGGCGGGGTATCGCGCAGGTAGCGGTTGTAGCCGGCGATATAGCCGCGCAGCAGTTCGCGCGCCTCGGGCGAGGCCTGCGCGTAGCCGGCGCGCAGGGCGTCGTCATCGATGATGGCGCGGAAGAATGGGTCGGATTCGCTGTTCTTGATGCGCTTGAATGACACCTCGGTACTTTCGTCAGGGCCGAACACGCGCGAGCGATCGCCGCTGACCGTGACGATCTGGTCGGCCATCAGGCAGACGTTGTCCTGCGCGTATGCGTAGCCCATGCCAAAGGCCAGGCTGGCGTAGTCGTTGGCCTTGATATGGGGAATGCCATAGGCGGTGCGGCGGATCTCGGCGTTGAGTCCGCCTTCGCTCCAGTTGGCGCTGTCGCTGCCTGCGGTGGCGCAGCCGCCAAGGGTGGCGGCCGCCAGCACGGCGCCGCCAAGTGCAGTCGCGCCGCGCACGATGTGTTGCTTCATTGTGTTGTCTCCTCGTTCTTGTGTCTGTGGGCCCATGGAACGTTGCGCGCCAACCGGCGACGCGCCATGGTGCCGCTGACATGGTCGGGCATCGGCGCCGTGACAGGTAGAGTGGATTCCGCCACAATTGGTGGCGTTCCCGCCATCGGGCGGGCACCATTCCAACCACAACCCACCGCGCCATGTCGGACGTCTATCTGCTGTGCTACCCCTCGGCCGTTGTCTCCGCCCTCTCCACCGCGGTCGACATGCTGGACATTGCCAACACGCTGGCCTCCATGCAAAGCCGGCGGCGCAGCACGGCGGCGCCTTTTCGCTGGCGGCTGGCGGTAGCCGAGCCGCAACGCTGGCAGGCGCTGGCCAGCGTGCTGCGCTGCACGTGCGTGCCGCTGGAAGAACTGGCCGGCGCAGGCAAGGACGCCATGGTGGTGATCGCGCCACCGTTGTTTGACCACATCGCCGGGCTTGAACATATGCTGTCGCTATTGGACCGCGAACGCGCCGCCATTGCGGCAGTTGCTGCGCAGGGGGCGCTGGTGGTGGCGCCGTTCACGGCAGTGGCGCTTCTGGTAGCCATGGATTTGCCGGCACAGCGCAAGCTGGCGGTGCCATGGCTGATTGCCAACTGGATGCAGCTGTGCGAACCCGAGCGACGATTGCAGGCCGACCAGCCAGTGGTCAAGAGCGGCAACCTGCTCAGTTCCCGCGCGCTGGATCGCATGCATGCGCTGTTGCTACAGGCGGTGGCGCATACCGCCGGTAACGCCCTGGCCCGCACGCTGGGCAACGCCCTGCTGGACCAGCCCGAGCGCGGCGAGACAGTCAACATCTGGCTGAAGACCGGCGACGCGCAGCGCCATAGCGTGGCGCTGCGCGCGCGCCGCTACCTGCAGCAGCATCTGGCCGAGCCCTATGACCTGCCCCGGCTGGCAGCGGTGGCGTCCACCAGCGAACGCACGCTGCTGCGGCATTTCATGAAGACAGTGGGCATGTCGCCGCTGCAGTTCCTGCACCAATTGCGAGCTGAGCGCGCCTGCCACCTGCTGGAAGTCACCACGCTCAGCCTGACCGCCATTGCGGAACAATGCGGCTACCAGGACATGTCCGCCTTCCGCAACCTGGTGCGCCGCCATACGGGCCAGACTCCGGGCGCGCATCGGCGAGCGCATTCGGTGCGGGCGGAATTGCGAGCGGGCTGAGGGGCCTGAGCCCGCCGCATGGGCAAGATGGTTATAGGCAGAGCCATGGGCTGCCCAGCCGTTTTGCCGCTTGGCGACTCGGCGACTGGATACCAGTCAGCGCAACAGCAATCCGGCCAGCAGCAACAGCAGCACATCCAGCCCCAGCAGGCTGCGTGGCCGCAACCTCCCCTGCAGCAGGCCGCCCAGGCCAGCCAGACCGGCGATCAGCAACAGTGCCAGCCCCCACAACAGGCCGCTCCCCAGCGCATCGCTTTGCCACAGATAGCCGGCACCGGCCACCATCAGCAGGGCAAACTGCAGCAGAGCCACTGGCACGGCGCCGGCCACCAGCGGTGGATTGAAGCGCTGGCGTGCGCGCTGCAAGTCAAAGGGCGCACTCTCATCGCTCACGCCGGGCGGCAGCCAGCCCGGCGCCTTGAACCACACCTTGATCTTGTCCTGCCAGCGTGGCGCACGGCGCGCCATCTGCCACAGCGGCACATAGCCGGAAGCCACCGCCCATAGCAGACTCCAGCTGTTGAGCGGGGTGCGGGTACCGTACACCGGCTTCTCCTCCTCCTCGGCAAAAGTGCCGAACAGCCGGTCCCAGATAATCAGCATCCCGCCGTAGTTCTTGTCCAGGTACTGGTCGTTGACTGCATGATGCACACGATGGTTGGATGGCGAGGAAAACACCCGGTCAAACCAGCCCAGCTTGCCGATGTGCTCGGTGTGGATCCAGAACTGGTACAGCAGCACAACGAGGCCGGCCAGCGCAAACTGCTGCGGTGCAACCCCGGCCAGCGCCATCGGCAAGTAAAACGGCCATCCCAGGAAAGCAACGGTGCTCTCCTGCCGCAGCGCGGTGGACAGATTGAAATCCTGGCTCTGGTGATGCACGGCATGGGCGGCCCAGAACACCGCACTTTCATGCCCGGCCCGATGTAGCCAGTAGTCGCAGAAATCGAACATCACGATCGCCAGCAGCCAGCCCCAGACACTGCCCCACAGGCCGGCATGAGGAAACAGTGCCACCCGGCGCCACGTCAAGACATACAGGCCGATCTGGAAGAGCTGGCTGACACTGGCCACTAACTGGCTTAGCAAGCCCTGACTCAGGTTGCTGAGAGCGTCACTTAGGCGATAGGTATTGCGACCGATGAACAGGCCGTAGCCCAGCTCCACCAGCATCAATAGCAGGAATACCGGGAAAGCGTAGACGGTGATTTGTTCTTCCACGAGCCATTCACAAAAAAGTGCCTTACGGCTGACAGACGATTGACCTTCCCCTTGCCGAAGCTGTCCGAAGCTGGTCAGAGACTGGTCAGAAGCGGTCGTTATTATGGCAAAAGATGTTCCTTTTTACGGTGTGTATTTTGAAATCCGGCAGATTTTTTTGTGCAGTGCAATGCGCAGCTTTACCTGCGGCAGACAAGCAATCCATCCCGGCCTGGGATCCTTTTGATTTCGTTGCAATTTACTGAGGTAGCCATACCTGGCAGGGACATCGGCCGATGCTCGAGCTTGCCATCTACAGTCAAGTACCACGGCGCCACCTTGCCGGTTGCGGGGTGGCGAAAAACACTGCATCGATGGGTCACCAAATCGTCCAGCGTGGCGGGAACGCCGTATCTGGCCAGGTAGGCCGGGGCGGCGCACACGATCATCTGGATCGGACACAACTGCCGGCCGATCACGCCCTCGCTCGGCTAAGCGCCGATCCTGAAACCGACATCCACACTGTCCGGCACCCAGTTGCCAATGCCATCGTCAAGCCGGACGTCGGGCTGAATGTCGGGGTAAGTCCGGCAGAACGCATCGAGCAACTGCATGAGAATCGACGCGAATGATGACTTCGGGCCCACGATACGCAGCGGCCCGGCGATGTCATCCTTGGCTTCGCGGTGGGCGGCACCATTGTGCAGAATCCCGGCACCTATCAACTCGGGAAGGCCGGTTCGCACGGACAGACGCTGCATGGCGACCATGCCCGCGTGGTCTGGTGAAACTGGTCAGCTAGCAACGCTATGGCACGGCGTGAAACCGCTTCCACGCCTCTGCCTCAAGCTCGCCACAGGAGGAGACAGCCATTCCTCGCTCATCCAGAATCTGGAAACCTTGCTGATCGCGCCCTATGCTTGACGCGCCATCGAGTCCAAGAAGCAGGCTGTACATGGTGTCTCGCAAAACGCCATCGAGCACGTTACGAAGCTGCTCGGTCTGGTCCACCGTCAGCGCCATATTCCGAATCTGCGTAGCGATGACGCTCTCGCCTTGTTCGCTCATAAAGACGGAAAGGAGATCGTTTTTGAGGTCTGCCCAGTTTCCCACGAATGTAGCTGCATCCATTTTCTTTGCTCGTTTGCAGTCGCCGGGACGCGGCGCGCGGCAGTTTAGTTCGGGCGCAGGCTCGATTCAGCAGGGGCCGGGCCGGCGCGTCACAATTGTAGCCCCCTTGAACGGCCGAATCTGGTTGTGACCGTCCGATCCAGCGGCCGAGCTACCGCCCTAAACGCTCGCGAAGGAACTCGATGAAGCGCTGCGTCTTCGCCGGCAGCAGACGGGTTTCGGTGATGGCATAAACAGGCATCGGCGTGCCGTGCCATTGCGGCATGATGCGGCGCAGCTTTCCGCTGGCCAGTTCATCAGCAACAACCTCCTCCGGCATCAGGACGATGCCCATATCGAGCGTTGCCAGGCGGCGGCTCATGCCAACGCTGTTGAGCACGAACCGCCCGCCCACCGACACCGTGGCGCTTCGCTTCCCGTCGCGCAACGTCCACGAACCCGCCTTCAGGATGCTCAAGCACTCGTGCCGATCGAGGTCGGCGGGCTTGTTTGGCTCGCCCGACTGTTCCAGGTAGCCGGGCGAGGCGTAGAGGTGAGGCGTGAGCGCGGCCAACGCGCGTGCGATCAGTTGCGAGTTCTCGGACTCCCCCATGCGGATCGCCACGTCGAAGGGTTCGCTGACCAGATCGACCCGTCGCGGAGTCAGGTCGAAATCGAAAGTGATGCCGGGATAGAGGCCGGCAAACTCGGCGATCAAGGGCGCCAGGTAGGTGACTGCGAAATCCACCGGCAACGACGCGCGCAGCACACCACTGGGCTGGGCAAGCATTTCGCCGAGCTGCTCGTGTGCCAGCCGGGCCTCATCGACGATGCGTTTGCATCGCTCGAAGTAAATCTGGCCGGCCTCGGTCAATTCGATCTTGCGTGTCGTGCGATGCAGCAGGCGCAGCCCGATCGCCTTCTCCAATGCGTTGATTCGCCGCGATAGTGTCGAGTTCGGCACGCCCATCACCTCCGCGGCACTTCGAAAGCCCTTGGCTTTGACGACCTCCACGAACAAGGCCATGTCGTTCAACAGCTCCACGCTCGTTGCTCCATCAGTGGATCAATGTTCTCCAAATTACCATATTTATCCCGCACGAGAAGCAGGCGATGATGCCTCCATCCGAAGCGCGGCTTCGCCGGAAGCGAGTCAGCCCTTTCATTCACCACCACTTTCCGAGGATTCCATCATGAGCAAGCTGTTCGATCCGGTCCGCGTCGGCCGCCACACCCTGCAAAACCGCCTGGTCATGGCACCGATGACCCGTAGCCGAGCCCAATTCGACGGCACGCCAGGAGAGCTGGCCGCCGAGTATTACGCCCAGCGCGCCAGCGCCGGCCTGATCGTCGCCGAAGGCACCCAACCCTCGGACGATGGACAGGGCTACCTGACCACGCCGGGCATCTACACCAATGCACACGTCGCCGGCTGGAAGAAGACCACTGACGCCGTGCATGCCAAGGGCGGCCACCTCTTCATCCAGCTCATGCACGCCGGGCGCATGTCGCACCCGGACAACACGCCACATCATCGCCAGGGCGTCGCGCCGTCGGCCATTGCGCCGGGCACGCAGATGTTCACGGCCAAGGGCATGCAGGACATTCCCGTACCGCGTGCGTTGACCACCGAGCAAGTGCACCAGACCACTCAGGATTTCCGCCACGCGGCGCGCCGGGCGGTCGAAGCCGGTGCCGATGGCGTCGAGATCCACGCTGCAAACGCCTACCTGATCCAGCAGTTCTTTGCACCGAGCGCGAACACGCGCACCGACGCGTACGGCGGTCCGGTCAGGAACCGCGCCCGCTTCGCCCTCGAAGTCGCCGCCGCGATTGCCGAGGAAATCGGCGCAGACAGGACCGCGATTCGCCTGTCGCCCGGCACGACGCTTTGGGGTATCGACGAAGGCGCCGAAGGGCCGGATCTGTACCGCTACCTGGTCGCCGAACTCGACAAGCTGGGACTGGCCTACCTGCACATCCTGCACCAGGGCAACGAGCCGCTGCTGGCCGACATCCGCAGGCTCTGGAATGGCACGCTGATCCTGAACCGGCCGAGCCGCCCGCGTGACCAGATCGGGGCCGACGTGGCATCGGGGCTGGCCGACCTGGAAGCCTACGGCCAGATGGTTCTTGCGAACCCGGATTTCGTCGCCCGGCTGAAGACCAATGCGCCGATGAACGCGGTTCAACACAGTGCCTTCTTCGGCGGCACGGCGCAGGGCTACACCGATTACCCGACCTTGAGCCAAGCCCAAGGAGCCTGAGGCCACCACAATGTGTGCCGACCGACATCAGACGCCCACCAACCCGCCCGGGCGCGTATGCCGCCCTTGGAGTCGTCCTTCGCCGGCCCAACCACGCATTGAATGGCGGCTAGCTGATCAAGCCAGCGATGGCAATGGCATTCCAACGTCCAGATGAACGGCCGTAGCTGAAAACGGGAATATCGAAGGCCGCTTCGTTGCGATCATCGCAGCTTCAGAAACATGTGCTGTTCGTCGTAGAACCGCCCATCCACCTGCATTGCGCGGGGTTCGATGCCGAAAGCTGCGAATCCCAATGATTCGTACAATTGCTTGGCCGCCGTGTTTTCCGTATTGACGCACAGATTGCACTGCGCGCTATCCCAGTTCTTTGACGCATGGGCCATCGCGGTAATCAACAGATCCCGCGCGATTCCCTTGCCACGTTGGTTTGGGTCGACAAATACCCCCCAGATGATCGCCTTGTGGCTCACCTGCGAGAGCGAGTCGCGACGCACGCCAGCGATGCCGACCAGGGTGTCACAAGCAAACGCACCAAAAACAGCCTGCGTAGGCGTCGATTGAATTCGCTCTGCGACTGCACTGGCAGAGCGCGCCTCTTCCTCGACGCGGGTTGGCCAGATTGCCGTGGGAGCGTTTTCGATAGCGTGTAGACGGATTGCCTTGAAGATTGCTGCGTCAGCGGCGGTAAGAAGTCGGATTTCAATCAAGGAGGTGGTCATAAAACCTCAAAAATCATGCGTTTTCGTCATTTGAATAAAGATGCATTTTTATAATGCTGCGGTTAACGGTTTGACGCGCAACACCGGCACCGGCACCAGGGCGTCAATCGTTAGCTACGCGTGCGTAGCAATTGAAATCGCTTGGTGTGCCGCGAACCATGCGGTAGGAGCGAAGCAGGCCTTCGTGGCGATAACCACACTTCTGTAGCACTCGCGTGGACGGCAAATTGCTTTTCAGTACGGTGCCTTGAATGCGAACAAAACCGTAAGCAATGAAGGCCCAGTCAGTGACGGAAGCGCACACAGAGGTGGCAATGCCTTTTCCCCAGTGCGAAGAGGCCAGGTCATAAGCAATTTCCGCTGTGCGATTCACGTCGGAAATAGTGTGAAACCMAATCGTGCCAACGAGGTTGTTACTGGAGCCTTCAATAATCGCCAGGCGCCTGGTTGATTGGGCATCCGGCGATTCGAATCCGTCAAACATCGGCAAGAGGTCGTCCTCCGACCTCAAGTTCCAGCTCGTGTGTTCGATAACAGCCGGGTTCGATAAGTATGCAAACCAGGCATTCACGTCAGCGCGCTCCAACTGACGAAGTGATATGCCCGGGTACCCGGACTCGATGGTTGCATCAATTCTCATTCCAGAACCTCTTAGCGCTGACCATCCCGCATCTTAACCGGTCGCGCTACCTGTCTTCTCTCTGGTCAGTGTGATTGAATGGCATGGATACCGCTGCGTAGGAATGTTGATCGGTGGCTTCAGTGAAAGAGACACAGGGGATGGCCTCCTATCCATCGTTCCTGCAGGACGCCGCTTCGGCAGTCCGCTGCGGCGTTGCGGACCTCCGGCCGGCGACATGCCGGTGGCGAACGAAGAGAAACAATGGGAGTGCCACCGACACGCCGACAAGCAGCCCTAGCAGGCACAACGGACCACTTCTGATTGCCAGGCGACGCGGCTCTGACAGCGTAAAGACGATTGTGACGACCCCGGAAACCAGTACATCCATCGCGAAGAACCGGCCAATGGCATTGGCGAAGAGTTCCGCGAGGAACAGGCGAACATCCGGGCCGTTCTCAAGCAGGAATGGTATGAAGAAGTAAAGGGGTAGCGCGGCCCCAAGTACGATCAGAACGAGATAAGCAGTTCGGGTTTCCGTATCCTTTTCCTTTAGGCTGGTTGACGACGTTGATCGCCGGCTTGCGATGATGGGTCGCAGCCGCTCTTGAATGGCAAGCATCTGCAGCGTGAAACGCCTCAGCGGTTCGACCGGCAGCAGATGCTGAGCGCAGTACCAGTTCCCACCCCGCGCGACACGGGTGCAGCAACGCTGACAGCGGCTCGACCGCAGCCCAGATGCCGTGACACTGCGAAGACGCACCATTGAGCACGTGTTTGGTACGCTTAAACACTGGATGGGCTCGATGCATTTCGTCACGAAGACATTGGAGCATGTGAGCGCTGAAATGAGCCTGCACGTGCTCGCTTACAATCTCAAGCGGGTAATTGGAGGGCTTGGGATCGCTCGAATGCAGAATCGCCAAATGCAGGAAATAGGGCTGGCAGCCAAGCAGAGCGCTGACGTGTTCCGCTACGCCTCACATTCGATTTGCTTGCGTAGCATCGCGAAACACTCCTGGACGTTTTCCCCGAAGAGCGGATCGTCGCTCGCCGGAACGGCAGCGTCAACGGCTGCCCAATCCTCACGCGTTAGTAGCTGAGCCGCGCGCGGCATGACGTGTTGCTCCTCTGTCGAAAGATGATTTCGATAGTACACAAGGTACATCGCTCCGGCGGCCTCCAGAGCCGCGCGCGAACTTATCACACCTCCTTCAGCCTCATTGAGGCGGTCTGATAGCGTTTCGCCCACCGTGGCAATCACACGATGTTCCTGCTGGAGCCGACTAACCACAATCTGCATGCCAGGATCTCGCTCAACGAGCCGTGCGTAGGCAACATCCTCACGGGGATGGTGAACGCGATCGCCGAAGCTTCGCATGTAATAGATGATGACGCTCATCAAATTGTAATTTGGCCGCTCGCCCCGACCGAAGAGAATTACCTGCTCTTCCAAAAGGTCTAGCAGTCGAGCGAAATGAATGTGATCATCGTGCCATTCCGCAAGTGGGGTGGTCACGGCGCGCTCCATGGAAACGGGTTATGCTCACATCGCCTTCGACGCCATATCGAATCGAAGAGCCTTGCTTAATACAGTATTCCTCCATCCAGAGATTGCCATGACATAGATCAATGGATCGAGGCTAAAGCCCTGTGCGCCTAAGGCAGCCCGACCGGGTGCGACCCTTCCGCGACATCCGGCTGCGCTGCATCGACCCGTTGAATCCACGCCCCACAAGGGACAGTCGCCTTTCTCAAGAGCGGACTTTCATAGCCCCGCTTCGGCGAGTAGCCGCTCCCTTGCAGAGGTTCCCTTAGTCAGCAATCGAACGAATAACCCTCGCCGGATTTCCACCGACAAGAGTATTCGGGGGGACGTCCTTGGTGACTACCGATCCTGCTGCGACAACCGAGTTCTCGCCTACGGTTACGCCGCCAATAATGGTCGCGCCGGCTGCGATCCAGACGTTTCTCTCAATCACGATTGGCTTTGCGATTACGCCGCTATGCCGCTTGGAAGGTTCAATGGGATGACCAGATGTAATGATGCTCACGTTCGGCCCAATCATCACATCATCGGCAATGTCGAGTCCGCCAAGGTCATAGAAAGTGCAATTCTGATTTACGAAGACATTGCGCCCGATACTGATATCAACCCCGCCGGTCGTGTAGAACGGTGGTATCAATAAAAAGCTGTCGTCCACAGTCTTACCGATGAGCTCGCTGAACAAGGCACGGACTGCATCCGCATCGTTGAATGTCAATCGGTTGATAGTGGCGGTGATCGCCATCGCTCGTTTGATGTCTGCTGACATGGCAGCTGATTCCGGCGTTCTCCTAGGAATTACTTTCGTGCGGTCATCATTCGCCATTCGTTTATTCCTTCGATAGCCAAGCGGTCGGTCCGACTGTCGACGATCTAGCCCCCTCTGTCGACTGACGTACCTGACCGTACCTGACCGGACTAGGTGGGCCGCCCATCGCTAGGGTACGGTTGTCCCTGACCGACCCGTAGCGGCCTGCCGTCATGGACGGCGAGGACTATTGGCGCTGCGTTGGACTTGCACGCAATCTCACCGCTCTCATGACCGCGTCAGCCGACCAGTGTCTGTCAGGTTAGCACCCTTAATCGATTGCATTCAAACTGCCGTCCTCAAAAGGGACGTTAAGCCGCATCATCCAAAAAGCTTGGGCAAGTCGATCGGTTGTATGAACTGAGGCGGCACCGCTTGCGTGAGCCAAACACCGTTCTGTGATTGGAAGAAGGCGTGACCGAGCTCGTACATCTTCGCGGACTCCACCCTCAACACAATAGGACTGCCGTGCCGACGCCCAACGACTAGCGCGGTAGCAATGTCTGCCGACAGATGCACGTGCTGCCTGCTCTGCGGCTTCAAGCCCTGGTCCTGAATGGCAGGGACGAACCTGCTTGCCGTGCCGTGAAAAAGTTGCACAGGCGGCTTTAGCGCTTCGAGACCAAGATTCACATCCATCGAGTGCCCCTGGTTGGCTCGGATCATCAGCCCGTCGTCGCTGATGGCAAACCGCCTCTTGTCGCTGGTCGCCACGATCTTCTCAAGCATTTCACGATCGATTCGCTTGCCGTGCGCGTTGGCTTGCCGCAGAAGCAGCTCGACATTGGCCCAACCGGCTTCATTCAGCGAAAGGCCTATTGTTTCCGGCGCGTGTCGGAGCACCAGACTAAGGAATTTACTGCTGGACGTCAGGTCTTCGCTCAATTCGCCCACTCCTGATGCTCCGGAAGCATGCATGTCTCGATCCAGTTCTTCATGTCGGTGTAGAAAACGGTGATGGGCCAGGGTAAGCGCCCGCGCGACTTCGACCAGGTTAGATGAACCACCGCAACCCGACCACTACCATCGCGTATTTCAAACAACGCATCGTCGCCCGGGCCCCTTCCGATAAGCTTTGCAGGCAGCCCGAACAGTTCGTGCCCCGGCGGAACCTCCAGCGCCAGCTGTCGCGCGAAGGCTTCGTGAAATTGATCATCCATACTTTTAGTGGACCACCACGGTTCAAGCCACTCCATGCATATACCTTTCACAAATGACCATTCTTGGCCAGTGGCGAATCATCGTTCTTTCGCAAGACTTTCAGCCTGTCGCCGAACCCGGGCAAGCATACGCAGCCGGATTAGCCCACTGACAGGACGGATGATGTACCAGTAGGGAGCAAATCGGCGACGAACTGCCGCGGTTGGACAAAACACCCGGGTCTCCGTGCTCAGCACGGATGCACCTGATGCATTGGCATCTACGTTGAAGCTCATGACGAGCTGGCAGACGTCCATTCTGACGGTCGCCTTGAAGGCTTCGGGGGACCCAATGTCCAGCAAACCGTAATCTGCCCGCCAGAAAGCTCCGGTCAGTCCGAACGCCAGCCCGGAATCCCCTTCGCGACCAAGAAATGTGAAATCGTCGAGATCAAGCGGGGGTCTGCTCGACCGGTACATCCATCGCGACGGCAGTTCGCGCAGGCCAATGGCGAGTCGTACCAGCGGATCATCTTGCGCACGTTGGCGAGCAACGCAATCCAGAATAATGTTCGCTGGCGCGTGTACGAGCGCAGCGTGTCGCTCGCGGAAATCATAATGAGGCAGAAAATCGTCAATCAGAGTCATTTATATTCTTCCCACCGCACGCGAGATTTGCATCCTATGGTCTGCAGTTCACTCCACGAAGAGAATTGTCTGCCATCCACACGTCGATTGTCGACGATCCAGGCGTCCGTGTCGACCGGCCGATGCTGGCGGGCCCGGCCGCGTTAGCCGGCCCCAAGCAACCGTTTGAGAGGCCATGTGCCTATTCCGAAGCGGATCCAAATGCGCCGTGCCCGGCCACTACCTCGCTAAGAAAGTCCATCACCGCGCGCACAGGGGCCGAGCGCCGCAAGTCACTGTGCACCACCAGCCAGATGTCGCGCGAGAATGCAGCGCCCTCGTGTTCCAGCCGTACCAGGCCCGCATCGGCATCCCCCAGGAAACAAGGCAGGCCTGCCACGCCCGCCCCTGCGCGGGCAGCGGCGAGATGGCTGCTGATATCGCTGAGTTCGCAGCCCACGGGCCGTGGACCCGCCAGCTCCAGCAGCCAGCGCTGCTGCGGCATGTCGGCGAACTGCGCATCGTAGGCAATAAAGGTCCAGTCGCGGGGATTGCGCAAGGCCGGATAGTCGAGGCCTGCGTACAAGGCGAATGGCATCTGCCCCAGCTTGCGCACCACACTGCTCGACTCGCTGGGCCGAACCAGGCGTAGCGCCACGTCTGCCTCACGGCGCGTCAGCGACACCGCGCGGGCCTGCGCCGACACGGAGAGCTGGATACCCGGATAGGCCGCGCGGAAATCCGCCAGCCGGCCGGCTAGCAGATGCGTGGTCAGCACCGGTGGCGCACTGAGCGACACCTTGCCGCTCACGGGCTCGTGGCTGGCACGCGTCTGCCGCTCGATGGCGAATGCGGCAGCTTCCATCGCCTTGGCGTGCTCGAAGACCAACACCCCGAGCGGCGTCAGGCGGCACGAGCGCGGCAGGCGTTCAATCAGAAGCGCTTGCAGCCCGGCTTCCAGCGCGGCTAGCCGGCGGCTGACCGTGGCGTGATCCACCCGCAAATCGCGCGCTGCGCCGGACAACGTGCCGGTGCGGGCGACTGCCAGGAAGTGGCGAAGATTTTCCCAATCGAGCATCTGTGCGTTTTCTCCAGGTTCGGTGGCGATTTTATGGAATTTACGCAGAGATGTCTGCAGCCTAGCATGCGCAGATCCTATCGTTGGAATCCATGCCATGCCCACCACCACCAATGCGCAACGGGCCACCCTGCTGGCCGCTGCGCTCGGCTTTGTCGTCGTCCTGCTGGACGTCAGCGTTGTCAACGTCGCCCTTGATACCTTGCGACAAGGATTCGCCACCGATGTGGCGGGGCTGCAATGGGTGATCAACGCCTATACGCTGGTGTTCGCCGCGTTGCTACTGACCAGCGGAGCGCTCGGAGATCGCTTGGGCGCCAGGCGGGTGTTCCTGATCGGGCTCGCGCTGTTCACGCTGACGTCGGTGGCGTGCGGGGCCGCGGGCAGCCTGGCGATGCTGGTGGTGGCCCGGCTGGGCCAGGGCATTGGTGCGGCGCTGCTGGTGCCGAACTCGCTGTCGATGCTCCAGCGGGCCTTTCCCGAACGCGAACAACGCAGCCGCGCAGTCGGCTGGTGGGGTGCGATCGGCGGTATCTCGCTGGCGGCCGGGCCGGTACTGGGCGGGCTGCTGGTGACCCACTTCGGCTGGCGCAGCATCTTCCTGATCAACCTGCCGCTGGGCCTGATTGGCCTGTATCTGACGTTGCGCCATGTCGCCGCCGATGGCGGTGGACATCACCGCGGGCTGGATTGGCCTGGGCAAGGCGCGGCCATACTGGCGCTGGCCGCACTCACCGCATCGGTCACCGAAGCCGGCCGTCTCGGCTGGGGACACGCCTGGGTACAGGCGGGACTGTGGCTGGCCTTGGCGTCGGCTGCCGCCTTCATCCGCATCGAATCACGCAGTGCTGCGCCGATGCTGCCGCTGGCGCTATTGCGCATCCCGGCGTTCAGGGTGGCGTCGCTCGCCGGTGTGATCGTGAATTTTGCCTACTATGGCCAGATCTTTGTCTTCAGCCTGTTCTTCCAGCTTCAGCAGGGACTATCGCCTCAGCAGACCGGGCTGGCGTTCCTCCCGATGACGGTGGTGCTGATGGCAGTCAACGTGCTCGCCGGCCGCCTGATCACGCGGATGGGCGCGAGATACCTGATGGTGCTGGGATTGCTCCTGGCCGCCCTGGGCTACCTGATGCTGTTGCCGGTGCGCATCGACGGCCCCTACTGGCTGCTTGCCCCGCCGATGCTGCTGGCCGCCAGCGGCATCGCGCTGATGGTGCCGACCATGACCAATGTCACGCTATCAGCCGTGGATGGCTCCCGTGCGGGCATCGCTTCCGGCGTCCTCAACTCCGCGCGGCAGGTGGGCGGCATGCTAGGCGTGGCGGGGTTCGGTTACCTGGTGCACGACACTGCCCCGCAGGCCTTCATGCGCGGCATGCATCTCTCGCTCTGCCTCGCGGCCGCACTGCTGCTGGTGGGAGCCGTGTTGTGCTGGTTTGGCATTCGTGCGGAACGTCCGGCCGCTAGCAAGGACGGGCGCCAAGGCGCCACTGGAGCCTAATGCCTCTGAATTGACACCTTCGCTTCCATGGCGGAATGGACCGATCACACACCGGATTTCGAGAGCGGGATACCGGCAGTGTGTGGATTGCCTTCCTTGGAGTCCTCGGGCAGAAGGTTGCCATCGTCGAGCGCAGCATCGGCGTTAGCCGTTTCAGGAAAACGCTCGGGATACAGATGCCGCTGCGCAATCTCGTGGTCAAAGGTGCCGGACCACTTGGCAATGACCACGGTCGCGACGCTGTTGCCGATCGTATTGCAGGTGGAGATCGCCATCGACAGGAAGCGGTAGACGCCAAAAATGACGGCCAGTCCTTCGACCGGCAGCATCCCGGTCGAAGTCACCGTTGCAGCGAAGACCACGAAGGAGCCGCCGGAGACGGTCGCCGCGCCCTTGGAAGTCAGCAGCATCAGCAACAGGATGCCAATCTGCTGATCCAGCGACAGCGGCACGCCATAGGCATGCGCGATGAACATCACGCCCATGGCCATGAAGAGCGAGGTGCCATCGAGGTTGAATGCGTAGCCGGTTGGCAGCACCAGGCCCACGGTCTGCTTCGCGCAACCTAGCCGCTCCAGCTTGATCAGCAGGCGGGGCAGCGCACTCTCCGACGATGCGGTGCCGAGCACGATAAGGATCTCGTCTTTGATGTAGCGCAGGAAACGCCAAAGACTGAAGCCTGCCAGCCGTGCCACCAGGCCCAGCACCACCACGATAAACACCGCCACCACCGCGTAGAAGCTGAACACGAGTTGGGCCAACGCGATCAGCACCGCGGTACCGTTGCTGCCGACCGAATAGGCTACCGCGCCGAACGTGCCGATCGGCGCCAGTTTCATCACCAGGTTGATGAAGGAGAACAGTACCTCGGAGATCTGGCCGAGGCCCTCGTTGATCTTCTCGCGCCGGCCTTCCGGAATGGCGAGGATGCCGATGCCGACCATCACCGCAAGCACCACCACCTGCAGCAGCTCGCCCTTGGCAAACGCCCCGACGAAGTTGTCCGGCACGATGTGGGCCATGAACTCCAGGAAGCCGTGCTGCCCGGCCTTGGCCACCGCCGGCGGGGCTGCGCCGGTGGCTACCGTGGTCATGCCCTTACCGATCTGCAAGAGGTTACCCGCCAGCATGCCCAAGACCAGGGCAATCGTCGAGAGCACTTCGAAGTAGAAAATGGAGCGCCAGCCGACGCGGCCGGCACTCTTCACATCGCCGGCTGATGCAATGCCGTGGACAATGGTGAGGAACACAAGCGGCGCCACGCCCGCCTTGATCAGCGAGAGGAACATGTCGCCGAGCAGCTTGAGCTGCGAGGCGAACTTCGGGAAGATAAAGCCCACCGCGATGCCAAGCACCAGGGACACCAGCACTTGCATACCCAGCTTGCGATACCAGGGTAATTTTCTCGGGGGCGAGATCAGCGCATCTGCGCTGGATGAATGGCTTTCCATATCTGTCTCCTCGATGCGGCTTCTTACACACCACTCGACAACGCGACGGCGCGGTCCACCATCTGCGGCGCCAGGCCGAGATAGTTGGCCGGATCCGTCAAACGGTCGATCGCCGCACGATCGAAGTGTTGCGTGACCTCGGGCAGTGCCATCAGCGCCTCGGCCAGCGTGCCGCCCTTCTCGTTCACGGTGCGGCAAGCGTCGTAGACGATGTCGTGCGCCTGCTGGCGGCCGGTGAAGGGGGCCATGCCCATCATCACCGCCTCGGCCACGATCAGGCCACGGGTGATGCCGAGGTTGTGCTTCATGCGTTCGGTATCGACGATGAGGCCGCCAAGCGCGAACTTCGCCTGGTGAAGGGCACCCGCAGTGAAGATGAAGCTCTCGGGAATCGCAATCCACTCCGCATGCCATGGGCCGGTCGCGCGCTCGAAGTCCTGCACCATGGCATCGACCATCAGGCCGGCATGCTGGCGCACGGCCTTCGAGGCGGCCAGCATCAGTTCGCTGGAGATCGGGTTGCGCTTTTGCGGCATGGTGCTGGAAGCGCCACGGCCTTTGACGAAAGGCTCGTAGACCTCGGCGAACTCGGTCGACGCCATGATCATGATGTCGAGTGCGATCTTGCCAAGGGAGCCCGTGATCAGTGCGAGCAGGTTCACCGCCTCGGCGAAGCCGTCACGTGCCACATGCCAGGTGGTTGCCGGCACGCCCAGCCCAAGTTCCTCGGCCATCGCCTGCTGCACCGCGAAGCCCTTGTCGCCCAGCGAGGCCAGCGTGCCCGCCGCACCGGCAAACTCCACGACGGCCACCCGCGGGCGCAATTCCGCCAGACGCTGCTGATGACGGTCAAACATGGCGAGCCAGATTGCAACCTTGTAGCCAAAAGTGACCGGCAGCGCCTGCTGCAGGTGAGTGCGGCCGGCCATGGGCGTGTCGCGATGCTTGACCGCCATGTCGGCCAGGATGCCGCGCAGTTCGCGGACATCGGTGTCGATGCTATCGAGCGCGTCGCGCACCTGCAGTGCCACCGCGGTGTCCATGATGTCCTGCGTGGTCGCTCCCCAGTGCACGTAGCGGCCGGCATCGCCGCACATGCCCACAAGCTGATGCACCAGCGGCAGGATCGGGTACCCGACGATGTCCGTCTCCTCACGCATATGGTCAAAGTCGATGCGCTCGATGCGCGACTCGCGCGCAATCACTTCCGCCGCCTCGGCCGGGATCACGCCGACGCGCGCTTCGGCCTTCGCCAGGGCGATCTCGGCGTCGATGTAGCGCTGGATCAGTGCCCGGTCGGAGAAGATCTCGCGCATCCTGGCGGTGCCAAAGGCATCGCGGAACAGAATCGAATCAACAACGGTGCTAGCCATGGGGACGGAAAAAGTGGACATATCGGCCTTTGAGGTAATTGCTGGTTTCGCGAACACGAGTAATATGTTCGAACATATTCAACTATAATATGTTCGAACATATTGACAACCATGGGTTTACCCTAGCGCCATGAAACCGCCCGCTACCCTCGCCATGCCGAAGCTCAACTTCGCATCGCCTGGCATCTTGATCAGCGCCTTGATCGAGGCGCGTTACGGCCGCTGCATTGGGGGCGCGTCCGCAGCGCCTCGGATCAGGGCTTGGCAGGCATGCAAGGCAGCGCAATTAAAATGCGGACGTCGACATGTAGCGGCCCTGCGGGTAGTAGTCAGCCATGACTCTTCGTTCATCGCCTGGCTTTTCAATCGCTTGCACGGCATGAGGGAAATTGGACGTTCCGAGCATGTGCCGTAGTTGCACTACCGTGACGTCAGCGTCCGCCGCACCGTCGCCGTCATCCGCCATCGGCAGCCAGGTGATGCCGCATGCATCGATTGCATTGCGCGGACGATCCTCTTTCCGGCTGACAACGATCGTGTAGAAGCCATCCGGGCCCACCGGGATGTGCTCGTCATAGGCGCAAGCGTTGACCCGGGTGTTGGCAAAACCCTGGTTGGAGCACATCGACCAGTAACGCAGATCGCCGTTACCCATGGTTGCATCGCCGTTGTACGTTTTCGGCGTGGTGGGTGCCTTCCCGCGGATGACGAACACCTTGCCAAGTTTGCGACTGACAATGGTACGAATGTACCGGTTGTCCAGGTTCGGATAAAAGCCCCCCGTGCTCTTCTTCGGATTGGCTAATGGTTTGCCGGTATAGAGGCTGTACAGATACTCGCGGTCGTACTGGATATACCAGGTTGGCGGGTTGGTAGCCGGATAAGCCGGCTCATTCTTCGCTTTCCCCACTTCGCGCGCGGCGGCGATGAGTGCGTGGTACCTCTCCATCGGCACCGCCAGCGCGGCAGCATCCAACTGGAGCGGCTGCTTTGTCCGCGAGGCTGGGCAAGCCGCATCGCCTTTCAACACCTTGCCGTCTGCCAATGTCAGCACTGGAACCGGCAGCCCGGCGCCGCCGGTCTCGTCTGTCCCCTTGTCACGCGCATAGATGCGGTACAGGATAACTTGCTGGCCGGCTCCGTACTTGGGAACTTCGCGCTGCTCATCGCGCAGCGGTATGCCGGCGTCCTTCGCTATATCTCAGATACAAAGCTGATGGCCCCGGAGGCTCGCGTACGCGCGAGGCTGGCGGAACTCTTGCTGTTGCAGCGTCCGCTGGTGCCTCAAAGCGGCCTCGTCACCTTGAAGGTTTCGCAGGTGGATCTTGCCGCGATGATTGGTGTGTCCCGCCAGACATTGAATGAGCTCCTGAAGCAATTGGAGAAACGCGGGCTGATCGAGATCGCGTTCCGGAGCATTTGCGTGATGGATCCGGCGCGCTTGCGGGATGAGGACGACACCTGACACGAGCATTGCAGTGCCGGGCCGCTTGGCGGGGTCCATGTCCCTTACCGATCGATCCGTGACCGAACTCGCAATGCGGGCTGGCCCCTACTCGGCGATGGCCTGGGACGATACGAGATTCGCCAGGCGGCGCTCAGGCGTTGATCCAGGCGCGCGCCTGATCCAACTCGTTGACGTGGAACGCCTTGACTTCGGCCTTCGTGAAGAACCGCGCCAGATGCATCGAGGCGTGGATCCATCCCGCGTCAGCCACCACGGCAGCGCGTGTGATTTTGCGGGCCACGGAAACGCCGAGCGTCAGGTCGGTCCACAGTGCCTTCGGCTCGATGCCAGTGAAATGCTCGATGCGTTCGAGCACGCGGGTCTTGCCGTTCAGTTCGAGATCCCCTCGCAGGCGCTCGATGGCTTCGCGCAGATCGTGGTCAGTGATTTTGCCTTCGACGGAAATCTCGACGACCGGGGAATCGGGGTCAGTGTGATACAGGATCATGGCAGGGCCACTTGGCTGGGGATACGTAACACGCTCAGGCATGGACAAACCTGGCGTTCGATCACGTCCTGATGGTACGCCTTTTCATACGGCTCGGATCGCACGGGTTCCTGGTTCGCCAGAACTGGACCCAGAAACCGTGAGGCAAAACCCACCAACCGTGAGACGTGACAGTGACACGTTGTTAGCGCCGATGTAAAAATGACCCACCCCGCCGAAGTAAAACTGACCCACCTGATGGAGGATGGCGGATTTGCCGCCGATGCTGACACAGGAGCAAGCAGTGGAAATCAGGGTATTAGCAAGGCGAGGCACGGGGGTGCGCGAGAT
>NZ_JBFTOQ010000070.1:0-23413 GCF_056398045.1 Cupriavidus sp. 05L411
GACCCGTTGTTCACCGAAGGTGCACGCGTTGGCAAGGCTGACCCGTACACGGACGGTGCCCGCATCGTGGCCGGCCTGGATCGCAGCGGCGTCTCGGCCTCGCCGTCGCGTACCGTTGACCAGTTCACCGACGGCGCCCGTGCCGGCAAGTTCGACCCGTACACCGAAGGCGCACGCGTTGGCAAGGCTGACCCGTACACGGATGGTGCCCGCATCGTAGCCGGCCTGGATCGCAGCGGCGTCTCCGCTAGCCCGGCCCGCAGCGTTGACGCCTACACCGATGGCGCGCGTGGCGGCAAGTTCGACGTGTTTAGCGAAGGTGCCAATGCCTGAGCGCGGCAAGGGCATCCTGGCGATCGCCGCCCGGATGCCCGATAGCGGTTGGGAAACAGAGTGAGAGTGAAATAGAGTAGGGGTGCATCATGAATTTACGGGACAGCTTCCTGATCCTGGCCGGCTGGGTGGTTCTTTGTGTTGCCAGTGGCTCTGCCATCACCGTGGTGGCGCAAGTGCTCCCGGCTTGAGCCAGCATGGGGCGCTGATAAGCGCAATGAAGGCGTAACTTAGGGCCAACTAAGCCGGCTTGTTGCGACTGCACACGAAATTGGCTTGAGGATCTATCGATAGATAGATAAGATCACGCTATGAAAACGCAATCCGTACGCGAACAACTGCTCGAACACACGCTGGTGCTTATCCGCCGGCGCGGTTTCAATGGTTTCAGCTATCGCGACCTGGCCGAGTTGGTCGGCGTGAAGACGTCGAGCATCCATTATTACTTCCCCGCCAAGGACGACCTGGTGCTGGAGGCGGTGAAGGAGTACAGCGCCCGCATCTCCGAGCGGCTGCGCAGCGTGGATTCCTCGCTTTCCCCCGCCGCGCAGGCCGAGGGTTACCTCAACTTCCTGCGTACCGCGGCCTGCGGCGACCAGATCTGCCTCGCGGGCATGTTGTCCACCGAGACGCTGTGCCTGCCGGAGTCGGTTCACGCAGAGCTCAAGGCGTTCTACCGCATGAACGAGAACTGGCTGATGGGGCTGATCGAGCGCGCGCAGAAGGAATACGGCAAGGTCTACCCGGTGACGGCTCGCGCGCTGGCGCAGGTGATTTACGGCGCGCTGCAGAACGGTCTGATCGTTGCGCGGCTGTTTGGGGCGCCTGAGCGGCTGGAATCCGCCGCGGACCTGCTGATGGCTTCGGTATCCGAGTAATACGTATAGCTGACAAGTCTGGAGCATTAGCCGAAGCCGCCGAACCGGCCAAAGCCGAGCGCCATGACGACGGCAGCGCAGATCCGGCTTTGTCAACAAGTTCAGCCGACCTATCGAGGTCGGCTTTTTGTTTGCATCGCGCGCCGCGTTTCAGCCTGCTGCGCTCTCCAGCACCTGCCACTTCTCGTCGGACTCCTGCACGCGGCTGTCCTGCACCAGCTTGAGCAGGTGCGCCAGCAGCGAGCGCTTTGCCACCGGGAGCATGCGCTCCGGCACGTCGTCGTAGACGCGCAGGAGCAGGGCGTCGATGCCGGTTTCGCCAAGATCTCGTAGCGCGTTGAGCACCTTTGCCTCGCGCTGCATGCGATGGCGGATCAAGGTGCGGATGGCATCCGCGGGCCGGGGCATCAGGAAGCCGTGGCCGGGCGCGAGCCATTCCAGGTCTTCGTCCTGCAACGCGGCCAGCGAGGCCAGGTACGCGCGCATGTCACCGTCGGGCGGATTGATGACGACGGTGGAGCCCTGCATCACGTGGTCGCCAGTGAACAAGGTCTTTTCTTCCTCGAGCAGGAAGCAAAGATGATTGGATGCATGCCCCGGCGTGTGGACGACACGCAGCGTGCAGCCTTCGCCCAGCGCCAGGCGCTCGCCGTGCGCCAGAATGCGCTCGGGCTGGAAGGTCTGGTCCTGGCGTGGCGTCTGCGGCGCGGGACGGCCCAACACCGGCGCGCCGGTGGCGGCCTTGAGCCTGGATGTCGCCGGCGAGTGGTCGATGTGGGTGTGGGTGGCCAGGATCCAGCGGACCGGGCCGGGCGCAGCCGCTAGCACGGCGTCCACATGGGCTTCGTCGTCGGGGCCCGGATCGATCACGGCCCATTCGTTGCGCGCGGGATCGCCCACAAAGTACGTATTGGTGCCGGGGCCGGTCATCACGCTGCCATTGCCGGCCGTGATGCGCCAGATGCGCTCGGACAGGCGCACCGCGGCGCCGGTCGCCAGCTCATAGCGCGCATGGCCCTGGCCTTGCGGGTCGATGCGCTCGATCTCGGCGTAGGCGGGCTCGCTGGGCAGCACGGGCCGCAGGCCGCCACTGCCCTGGGCCAGGCGCGGCATGATGCGCGCAATGTCGCGCAACTGCGCCGCGTGGTCAAAGCAGGCCTGGGCGGTGTCGAAGCGGGCAATCGACGCTAGCGTGCGCCGCGTGACGGGCACCAGCTTCAGGCTGCGCGCCGGATCGATGGCATCGTTCGGGCGTATCCAGAGATGCTCCACGGCCTCGTCGCCATCGTGCGTGGCAGACTGGCCGGCGGGCGCCACGGCCACGAAAAAACGCGTGTCGAAGCGCTTGGGCAAGCCGGGTGGCGTCAACCAGTGGCTGTGATACGCCAGGCGGTCCACCGCCAGGCGCACGCCAAGCCGCTCGCAGAGCTGCGCCATGCCCGGCCCGCCGCTGCGCGCGGATTGCCGCAGCCATGCCTGCTGCGTGGCATCGAGCGTGTCCAGCGCGATCAGCTTGCCACCGGCATCGCTCGCAAACAGCAGGCCGGCTTCCTCGAAACACTCGCGCACGGCTGCCAGGTAGAAATCCAGGCCACCGTCAGGCAGGCTGAGACGGGCGCTGGCCGCGGCATCGTCCAGGCCGGCGCAGGCATCGTGCAGGGTTTTGTCCTGGGGGTCGAGCGTGCCGCCGGGAAAGACGAAGGCACCGCTGCTGCGGTCGTCGTTGCGCTCGGGACGGCGCACCAGCAGCACTTCCATGCCGGCCGGGCCATCGCGCACTACCAGGATGCTTGCGGCTTGACGCAGGGAGGGGGGGCGTGAGGGAGAGGGGCTTCCGCTCTGTTCTTGTTCGCGCATGTGCGGCGGTTCCTGATTGACTGGCTAGGATCAGGCGACAGTGTAGCGGCATCGCACGGTTATGCCACCAAGGGAAAGCGAGACGGTAAGCCGTTGGCGGGGCCGTCCCGCACTTGCGGGCAGGACGGCTGTGGCGGTAATTACTGGTTGGACGTCTTGTTCATCGCCGCGAATTGTTGCGTCAGGTAGGTTTTGGTGGAGTTCATCCGGGTCATCATCAGATCAAGCTGCTGGAACTGCGCGCGATAGCGCGACATGGTGGCGTCGATCCCCGCGGAGGTGCGGGTGTAGGCGCTGTCGAGGTTCTTCAGGTTGGTGTTGATGCCTTCGGTGGCCGTCGTCAGCGCGCCCTTTGTCGCGCTGAACGATTTCACCATGTCCGCCAGCTGATTGCCATAGCCGGACTTGCCGTCGGCACCGCTGAACAGCTGCGCCACGCCGGTCCGGTTGGTGGCGAGCGCCTTGTTCAGCTTGGCGGTGTCGAGTCCCATGGAGCCGTCGGCCTTGAACGAAATCCCGATCTGGGTCAGGTTGACCAGGCTGGCGTCGCCGGTGCCGGTCTGCGGCGTGTTGAACACGGAACGCAACTGGTTCTGGATCGTGCGCAGCGTAGCGTCGCCCAGCAGTGGCGACTGCGTGCCCTTGTTGTTCTTGTCGAAGGCGGACAGTTTCGCGGCGGTGCTTTGCAGCGTGTTGTAGGCCGTGACAAAGCTCTGTACGGCGGCAGCCATTGTCCCGGTGTCGGTGACGGCGGTCACCGTGCTGTCGCCCTTGCTCAGCAGGTTCAGCGTCAGGCCCGGCGCGGCGCCTTGCACCGAGTTGGTCGGGCTGCTCACGTCGATGCCGTTGATGTTCAGCTTGGCATCGAGGGCCTCGATGTTCTGCTTCATCGCCTTGGTGCCGGCCGGGTCATACGCCAGCAAGCCGGCAATGGTGCTGGGGTCGCCGGCGCCGTTGCTGTCCACGGAAACGCGCATGCTGGACTTGGCGCCCGTGGCGTTGGACGTCAGCACCATGCGGTATGGCGTGCTGCCGCCATCGTTGACGATGCTGGCGGTCACGCCGGAATTGGATGCATTGATCGCATCGCGGATCCCGGTCAGCGTGTTGTTGGTGCCGTTGATGTTGATCGAGGCAGGCTTGCCGGTGCCGGGCGTGAAGACGGCGCCTTCGGTGGTGCCGAACTCGATCTTGATCTTGGCGCTGCCCAGCAACTGGCCCGTGCTGTCGGCGATGCCATTGGACACCAGCGTCTGCGACTGCGCCAGCTGCGACACCTTGACCACATAGCTGCCTGCCAGCGCGGACTTGTCGGCCACGACGCCCAGCACGTTGGTGCTGCTGGAGGTGGTCGTGGTGCTGTTGTACAGGCTCGCCGTGCCAAGCGCGCTGGCGGCATTCTGGAACGAAGCCAGCGCCCCTTGCAGCAGGCCATAAGCGGATAGCTTCGTGGTGTGGACGGTGGCTTTCTTGGTCAGGGCGGTGAGCTTGGTCTCTTCCGCCTTTTGCAGATTGTCCAGCAAGGTGCTCAGGTCCAGCTGGGACCCGACACCTATCGAGGAAATAGCCATGGTTGCAATCCCTTAATTGCGTGTTGGAGGAGGTCGGCCCGCCGAAGCGGCCCGGCTAGTCAGGAGAGCCAGTTGCGTGCGGATGATACGGCCGGCACGCAGGGCTTCCTCGGGCGAGGTACTGATCGATGGCGTCGCCATAGGCGTGCGCTGTATTGCGACAAGCCGCTGGTTCCTGGCAGGAAATCCGGTGCCCGTGGCCTGGCTGTCGCGTCGCCCTTGATGTTGTCGACACGAGGGTAGATACGGATACGCCGGGACAGCCGTGGGACGCCACTGGCCATTAAGATGCTGCTGATTTCACCCCGGCTCGCTGATCTGTCGGCTGTGGGCGCCGATCTTGTCCTCGTTTCGCGCTGAAGATGTGCGCATCGACCGAAAACCAGGGGGTAATCCCGGCCGTGTGCTTCACTCTTCACGCTCAAGATCGTAGCGGCGTGCGCCTGGGGCCAATTCAGTGAATAAGGGGTGAAAGTCCGCGCATATCGTTTGGGTCGGCGCCGCGCACGGCGTGTCGCCAACCGCAGCGAAATCCATCGACGAGCCTGAAAAAAAAAGACCGCGGGATCGTCCATTTGCCATTAAGTTTGAGAGGGAGATGCCGATATGGACCGCAAGGGTTTGCTCGACGCAGCGACGGTACTGGAAGACCTGGCCGCCGGCCTGCAGCCGGACGCGGCGCGCCTGGCGGCTGGCGCGCAGGCGCTGGAGGCCATGCACGCCGACCACCCCTCGTGGCGCGACATGACCGACGCCGCATTCGGCCTGCAGGCGCTGGCCGCGGGCGGCGCGCTTGGCCTGGACGCGAAGGGGCGCGCACGCGCGGCCCGCCTGGCGGAGGTCGTGCGCAGCCTGGTCGATCCCTTGTAGGACAAGCTGGCGGCGGTGCCTAAGAGGCTGTTTCAACATGAAGCGAAGCGGTTCTGGCCAGGCGCGCGGCCGCAGACAGTACAAGTGGATCGGCCAAGGCCGCGCAACGACGCCAGCATCTTTTCGAAACGGCCTCTAAGCCAGCGACAGGACGATGACCGCCGCGCCAATGACGGCAACCAGGTCCTCGATGACCGCCGCCGGCAGGTCCCTGCCGAATATCGCCGCAAGGCGCGCGCGCACCGCCGCGCCGCCGAGCGTGCCGATCACCGCGCCAACGGCGCCAAGAACGCCGCCTCCCACCAGCATGCCGCCACCCGCCCCGATCGTGGCCCCGCACAGCGCCCCCGAGAGAACGCGCGCGCCGAACTGTGGCGGTACCTTGCGGCTCGGCGTGCCGGGCAGCTTGTCGGTGATGAGCTCCACCGCGGCCAGCACGCTGAAGACCCAGGGCGTGAACCGATAGCCCATGAAGGCAAGCCAGCTGCCCGACAGGTCCAGCAAGCCCGCGTGGACCGCCCAGCTGACGGCGGCAGGCGCCGTCATGGCGCGCAGGCCAGCCACGATGCCGATAAAAAGCGAGAGCACGTACAGGGTCATGGCGTCTGTCCTCCATCAAGGCTGACAACGGTGGCATGGGTTGACGCGGTGAGCTTAAGGCAGTGCCGTGCGCAGGCACGTGCGCTAACCCACACGGCGAGCATGCCAGCGGCGCATGGCGAGGCAAGCGTTTGAGCAAGGGGACGCGGCCCCGCCCGGGGCTTGTGACGTGTCTGGCTGAGGTGTCGCCGTTTTCGACGAAGTCAACGGCGCGGTCAACAAGAGCCTGGCGCAACCGGCATTTGTCGAACGCCTGAAGGCGCTCGGCTCTTAACCCCATGCCGCTTTGCCGCGCGCAAGGCGCACGCTTCATCTAGGATGAAAAGGCACGCCAGCAGGGGGTGATTCGGTGATTCGCGAGGCGGGCGGCTGGCCCGAGTGGGCGGGTTGCCTGACGCTATCCACCGGGGGGCGCCTGCGCAATGAGGCACTTCAGGAAACGGAAAATAAAGCACGCTAAGCTCTCGGAAGCTGCCGCCAGATGACAGCCTACATGCTGTAGTGCATCTGATGGGGGATCGCGCGCACAAGGCGAAGATGTTGTACTGCGGCTTCCTCGCGAGGATTTTCACGTGTTTGTGATGTAAAAAGCACGTTTTCGCGGTTGTGAGACGGCGAAGGCGGAACACGCCCGAGCTGTCCCGACCTCGATTCAAAGGCAATGGTGAGGCACTGACGTTGACGCCTCGGAGAACGCCTCAGCGAGGTAGGTGTCTTACGGTCCCGGACAACAGGGACTAGGGCAGTCGGGTTCGAAAGCTATCCCTGCCAAATTGGCACGATCTGAATTCGAACCCTTGAAAGTGAACAATCTGACTTCGATCTGTTTTGGCTCAGCGCCAAACTGGGAAAGGAGGTTCCGCAGGTGGGTCTGGCGTTTCTCGGATAGTGCTCTCGACACGCCGAGGGAAGACCCAGTCTTAACTTCTACGAGGTAGCGTCCCTTCATCTGGAAATTGGAGATGATCTGTGCATTCCAGCGTGCCAGATTTCCAATATTCGTTGCTGAGAGCGTCGAGGCGCCCGTTGCAAATTGAGCCTCGGTATCAAGCCCCAGTGGTTTGCAGGCGAGAGCGTCTAGCGACATGAATAGGCATGCTCCAGCCAAGAGCTTCTTATATTCGATCATCCCAAATCCCGACGGAGTATGCGGCGATATTCTCGGCGGTTTCGATGCAAAATCGGTTGGCGTCCGCCGCCTTCCAGCGCGAGTTGCGGGTGCTATACCAAACATCTCGCGTTCCCATCGCATCCTGGAAGTGAGAGACCTCGTGAATGAGAGTGAGCAGCTTACTATCCCCATCGACTGGCATTCCCTTTGAGTCCTTACGTTCATCGGGCAGCTTGCAGAACGCCGGCCAGATAAAAATGCGGTGCAGTCCGTCGGGCCCACAGACGGAGGCCGCCCCAAGATTATCTTTGGCGGCTTTCGGTATGCATCCGGTCCGCGCGAGGCTCTCTTCGGAGTACCGCTCAAAGTTGTTTTCAGATAGCGATAACAGCAACGCACGGATCCTCGCGAGGCCGTCCTTCAGCCTCGTTCGTAACTCGTTGCTCGGGGGGCAAAAGTACAGAGCCATCTTCGCCTGGTCTATCTTGCCCCAGGTAGAAATTTCTCCGAGCCGATTGTCTACGTCTTTCACAGCCTTATCGCGCAGACGAAGCATCAATGCGCGGAACTCCGCATTGGACATGTTTGGGCAGATGATCGTCTGATCCTTCGCGTAGGTGTCGTCCTCCATCTGCTCGATGAGCTTATTGGATGCCTCCTGACTTAGAGCGCGATGCGATGGAACAAGTGGTGCAACCTGCGTCAAAGGGGCTTCCGAAAGCGGTCGACGTATGGCAATACGGAAGTTGTCCTGCGAGGCAATGACGCGAGGATGAGTCGCGCACTTGCACTTCAGCCATGCTCCTTCGACGAGAATCTGCCGTCCATCGGTTAGCGTAAATGCTGGGTAAGCATCGTTGAACAACGTGCCGATGGAGTTGCACGCCGGACACGTCGCCTGGTCACCCTCGGCGGCAACTTCGACACCATGGTGCGGAATGCCCCCTGTGGCAAACACCATCCCACCCCGGTTTGTTGCGTCGCCGTGCCGAATGGCTGCGCGCATATCACTCAATTTTGTGCTCCATTCACGGCGAAGAATCGATAGCCCGGCTCAAGTAGGCCAGCAATCGGCGCGCCCTCTGGCTCATTAAAGGTAAACAACGAGGTCGAGCTAGAAACGATGGTGTCCCCGTTGCTTAGTACACTTCCGACGATTGCCATAGGCACGCCATCAAAACAAACAGCGTTGCCGGCACCCGAGATGATCTCAGCGGAACGGCCGTCCGGATAGGTCGCGATATCCCCAACGCGCAGCCCGACATGCCCATCAATAGACAGCCCCGAAGTGCCAGTCAGGATCTCACCGCCTTTGGCGGTTCTTGCGCCAGAAAATGCGACAACGTAGGATTGTTTGACATTCGATTTATTCACGTCATTCTCCTTGTTAGACAGTAGATTTTCGCCAACATCCAATACAACAGTAGTCCAGCACGGATTGCAATCGGACACGTCTGAAAATGGACTGATGAATGGCAAACAATTGCAAGCGGCGTCTTGTCGGCCGGCCCATCAAACGTAGAGTAGGAATCCAGCACGTAGGTGGGATCACGTACGCTGACATTGACCAGCTTGGAGTGATATGGCGCGTACTGATCCCCGCGAGCGGGAGATAGGACCACCGCGAACACGTAACGCGCCCGACTGGCGCCCCTTCGCAGGTGGGCTGTCGGCACGCTCGACGGCGTACGCGTTATCGGGGTCGGGCGCCTTGTCTCGCTGCCTGATCGCCACTGGCTGTACCTGGTCGGCAAGGGAAGTCGGTTGGTAAAACTGGCGCTATCGCTGCTTTCGCGCATGGCGATCGATCATCATCTCGCGCAACGCGGCCTGCCCGTGCCACACGCGCCCTAGCCCGCGGCGCAGAGCTGACCACTGCTCGCGATAGCTTTCGCCATGCCTCGGTGACCAACATCTCGATTTACCTGCAAAGCGATGAGGTCCAGCGGACGCGCCAGGCTGTTGCTGCCCGGTCGCCAGCTTCTGGCGAGGTTCTCGAAGGCTTAGCGTGCAATATTGATCGTTCGTTTTCCGAGGTGACCCCTACGAGTCCCCGGCGCGCAACGCAGGCAGCCCTACAGCATCGACTCCGCCTGCGCCAGCAGCTTGCCCAGCGCGAGCTCCATCACCGCGCGCTCCTGGGGGGAAAGCGCGGACATCAGCGTCTCGTGCCGGCTGGAGGCGATCCGCATGATCTGCTCAAACAGCGGCTTGCCCTCGGCGGACAGCGAGATCAGCACCGCGCGGCCGTCGGTGGGGGATGGCTCGCGCCTGACCAGGCCTTGCTTGATGAGGTGATCGGCCGCGCGGCTGGCCTGGCTTTTGTCCAGGTTGGCGAAGCGCGCAAGGTCGATGACCAGGAAGGGGCCGAACTCGCCGATGGCGGCGAGCGTCCTGGCTTCGCTAAGCGACAGACCCAGCGTCTCCGAATAGGCCTGCGCGATGCCGCGGTCGAACTGCTTGACGATGCGGTGCAAGCGGTACGTGGCGAAGTCGGACAGGGAGAGCTTGGGGGCCGTCATGATGCGCGGCCCGGCGTGTCGTCCGCCTCCGTTGCTTCGAAGCTGTGCGAGACCTCATCGAGCAATCGCGTCGCATCGGCAAAGCCGGCATGGCGGCTGAGCGCCAGCAGCGCCACGCGGGCCAGGTAGAGCGGCGTGTTGTGCTCGCCGAGCGCGGTCATGCGGTAGCACATCGCCGTGTAGATTTCATCGAGCTCGGTCGGGCTCATGGTCGTTTGCATAGGGTTCTCCGGCTTCAGTCGATCTGCATGGCAAGGGCGATGGCGTTTCGCATATCGCCGGCGCGGGCTTGTCGCCAGCGGCCGCTGACGTAGCCATCCGGGCGGACCAGGTAGAGCGTGCCGTCGACGGCGTCCAGTGCGCGCCGCACGGCATCCTGTGGATCGGCCAGCCGTCCCGCCGCGGGCGCCGTGCCCGCAATCAGGTGGCAATCCAGTTCGAGGCCGCTGTCGCAAAGCTGGCGCAGCCCGGGCACGGCGTCGTCCAGGTCCTGGCCGGCGCCGGCGAAACAAAACGCGGTGAAGCCTTTGCCGATACAGCGGACCAGCGAAGCCGGCGTACCGTGCGGGCTGACCAGCGGCATGTCAGGCAGCGTGGCGCCCGGCGCCGGACCGGCCTTGAAGGCAGGGTCGTCCGTCGCGGCAATGGGCGAGTCGGCAAAGACCGCCGGACTGGTCTGGCGCGGGTTGATCAGCGAGCGCAGTTCCGCGTGCGCCGCCGATAGCCCCAGCACGGCTTCACGCATCAAGGCAAAGGCAGGCGAGGGCGGGGCCATGAACTCCGTGCTCTTCGCGCCGAAGCGCATGTTCTCGCGCGCCGCCGCCACGCGCTCCGCGGAGTAGGAGGGCAGCAAGCCGGGGGAGGCCTTGCCGCGCACGGCAAGGGCAAGCTTCCAGGCGAGGTTGAAGGCATCGTCGAAGCCGCTGTTCAGGCCGCGCACGCCGAAGATGGGCACCAGATGCGCGGCGTCGCCGGCAAAGAGCGCGCGGCCGTGCACGTAGTTATCCAGCGTGAGGCACTTCGCGTTGTAGATCGAGATCCACAGCGGCTCCCAAGGCGCGGTCACGCCCATCATCTTGAGGTGGCTCGCCACGCGCGGCAGCACATTCTCCGGCTTGACGGCCTGCTCCGCATCCTCGTGCTCGCCGACCTGATAGTCGATGCGCCACACCTGGTCCGGCTGCTGGTGCAGCAAGATGGTGGAGCCGGGGTTGGACGGCGGATCGAACCACGCCAGCCGCTCGACCTCGCGCGGGGCGTCGATGGCGATATCCACGATGACGTAGCGGCCCTCGTACTGCATGCCGCGCAACGACAAGCCTAGCGCATCGCGCACGGCGCTGCGGCCGCCGTCGGCTGCCACCAGCCAGTCCGCGCGCACCGTGTAGGCATGGTCGCCCGCGGTTACCGCCAGCGTCACGCCGTTGCCGTCTTGCGTGACGGCGGTAACGCGGTTCTGCCAGCGGATTTCGATCAGGTCCGGGTAGCGCGCGATGGCGTCGAGCAGGTATTGCTCGATGTAGTACTGCTGGATGTTGACCATGGGCGGAAAGGCCTGCCCGCGCTCGTGCGGCATGGTGAAGTGCAGCACCTGCTCGTTGCGGTAGTAGCTGCGGCCGCCCGCCCAGGCGAGGCCTTTGTCCAGGACCGGGGCGGCGACCCCGAGCGCGTCGAGGATTTCCAGCGAGCGCCGGGAGATGCAGATGGCCCGGCTGCCTTCACAGGTGCCGTCGTCCGCCTCCAGCACCACGCTGGGGATGCCGTGGCGGGCCAGGGCCAGCGCCACCGCCAGCCCGACTGGCCCGCCGCCGGCGATGACGACCTGGCGCGGGGCATCCATGCCGCCGGGGTGCAGCACCGGCAGGGATGCGGCGTGCGCTTCGCGCTGATACATGTCTTGTCTCCTGGTTGTGTGCGCAACCAGTTCAAGATAGTCCAATCTGGTTGCGTGCGCAACCAGATTGCCTGAGCCCGATCAGAATTCCACCATCGCAAAGTCTTCCTTGCCCACGTCGCACAGCGGGCAGCGCCAGTCGTCGGGGATGTCCTCCCAGCGGGTGCCGGGTGCGATGCCGTCTTCTGGAAGGCCTGCGGCCTCGTCATAGACCCAGCCGCAGATGATGCACACCCATTGCTTGAACGCGTCGGTGGTGGCGGATGCGGCCTTTGCCGCGATCGGGGCTTCCGGCTGCGCGGCGGGCTTCTCTTGTTCTGGCTCGTCCAGGCTGAAGACAAGCGGCGCCGCCGTGGCTTCGCCGCTGGGCGCCAGGCGCGCCTGCAGCAAGGCAAGCAGCGCCTGCGCCTCTTCCGTGGTCAGGTCGATCCAGTACGGATCGCCCGCGCCGTCGTTCAGGCGCTTCGGGGAAAACTGGATCTCTACTGCGGTGCCTTTCTTGTACATGCGATCAGGGGGCGGGGTTTTTGGTTTTTGGGTTTTGTACAGGGTAAGGATTAGACAGGAAAAAGCACGCCGGTGAGCCATTGCTGGAAATCGGCAACCACGTCGGCATCCAGTTCATGGCCGATCGGGTAGCGCCGCGACCGATGCGGCACGCCCAGCGCGTCCAGCCACTGGTCCGCGCGCTCGGCCCACGCGACGGGCAGCTTGTTGTCGAGTTCGCCGTGCGCGATGAAGGCCGATAGCCCGGCAAGCGCATCGGGCGCGGCGAGGTGCGGCTCGATCTCCGGCAGGATGCGCCCGCTCAGCACCGCAAAGCCGGCCACGTCGGCCGGCGCGCTCAGGCCAACGCTGGCGCTGAGGATGCCGCCCTGGCTGAAGCCGGCGATCACCGTGCGCGCGGGCAGGGCGCCATCCTGCGCATGGAGGGCACGGACGAAGGCAATCAGCTGCTGGCGGCTGCGCTCCGCCTGGGCTGCGTTGATGGCGGGCGCGCCACCGGCGAAGCTGACCTCGAAAAAGCCATGCTGGCCGGGCCCGAAGGTGAGCGGGCCTTGCACCAGCACCACTTCCACGCGCGGGTCGATACGCATGGCCACCGGCGCGAGGCTGGTCTCGTTGCTGCCTACGCCGTGCAGCAGCAGGAGCCGCGCGGCAGGCGCTGCGGCCGCAGCCGCTTGCGCCCTTCGCAAGCGATAACGCAGGCCGGTCGCGGGGTCTTCGGCCAACGGGCCGATTTCATGGCGGGTGGTGTTCATATCGTCTCGCGTGGCTGTGAGCAAGGGATCAGGGGATCAGGCCGCAATGGGCTGCACGGCTAGCGGCCGGAATTGGCCAAGCACATACGATTCCATCGACAAGATCCCGTAGGTGATGCCGCCGTCGATCACCGCCAGCGGCTCGCCCGCCCCGGCAGCGCCGATGGCCACCAGCAGCGGCAGGAAGTGCTCGTCGGTCGGGTGCGCGCGCTCCGCGTGCGGGGCCAGCCGGCGGTAATCGATCAGCGGCTGCGAGTCGCCGGTGCGCATGGCGCTGCGCACCGCCTCGCGTACCCACTGCGTGAATGCTGCCACGTACGGGGCATCGCCGCCGCCATGGCCGCGGAATTCATGGAGGTTGTGCGTCATGCTGCCGGAGGCGACGATCAGCACGCCCTGTTCGCGCAGCGGCGCCAGCGCACGGCCCAGCGCCAGCGCGCCGGCCGGGTCCAGCGGCTGCGGCAGCGACACCTGGAACACCGGCACCTGCGCATCGGGATACAGGTGGCGGATCGGCACCCAGGCGCCGTGATCCAGGCCGCGCTGCGGATCCAGCCCGGCGTTGAACCCGGCCTGCGCCAGCAGCGCTACCGTGCGCTCGGCCAATGCCGGATGCCCGGCCGCCGGGTAGCGGATCTCGTACAAGGCACGCGGGAAACCGCCGAAATCGTGGATGGTCTCGGGCTGCGCGCTTGCCGTCACGCGCACGCCGCCGCGCGTTTCCCAGTGGGGCGAGATCACCAGCACCGCCTTGGGCACCGGCAGCGCGCGGCCCAGCGCGGTGAGCTGCGGGCCGGCCAGGCCCGGCTCGATGGCGAAGGTGGGTGCACCATGGGAGACAAACAGGACGGGAAGTGCGGTAGACATCTCGGAATCTCCGGTCGCCACGGCAAAACCCGCGGCGTGCAACGACATAGGGAATCTTGCTAGTCTATTGATTCATGTGGTGGCGATAAACTGCCATCAGCGTGATATATAGTCCCGATTATCGAGACAATAAACCGGAGCCGAGGCAACCCCGTGGACCGTGCCCTGGAAATGACCGTATTTACCGCCGTGGTCGACGCCGGCAGCTTTGTCGGCGCGGTCGAGGGCCTGCGCATGTCCAAGGCCGCGGTCTCGCGCCACGTGGATGCGCTGGAACAACGCCTGGGCGTGCGCCTGCTGCAGCGCACCACGCGCCGGCTGTCGCTGACCGAGGAGGGGCGCATTTTCTACCAGCGCGCGCGCGAAGTGCTGGCGGCGCTGGACGATGCCGAGTCCGAGATCACGTCCCGCACGCAGGAACCCAGCGGGCTGATCCGCATCAACGTGCCGCTCACGTTTGGCATCTTGCACCTCGCGCCGCTCTGGAGCGCTTTCATGGCGGCGTATCCGCAGGTTGATCTCGACATCACCCTCAATGACCGCGTGGTGGACCTGGTCGACGAAGGCTACGACCTTGCCGTGCGCATTGGCGACATGCCAAGCTCCGCACTGATCAGCCGCAAGCTGGTCGCAACCCGCATGGTGCTATGCGCGTCGCCTGGCTATCTCGCGCAGCACGGCACGCCAACCCATCCGCATGAACTGGCCGAGCACCGCGTGCTGGCCTACACCAACTGGTCCGGGCGCGACGAATGGCAGTTCGATGGCCCGCACGGCAAGGTCAGCGTGAGCACCCGCGCCCGGGTGTACTCCAACAATGGCGACACGTGCCGCGCCATTGCGCTGGCGCATGGCGGCATCATGCTGCAGCCGAGCTTCATGCTCCAGGACGACTTGCGGCGCGGGGACCTGGTTGAACTGATGCCCGAGTTCCGCGCGATCGAGATCGGCGTCTACGCTGTGTATCCGACGCGCAAGCAGTTGCCGCTCAAGGTGCGCCGGCTGGTGGATTTCCTGGTGGAGGCGTTTCGGGATGTGTCCTGGGGTTAGGGCGTAGGGGGTAGGGAGGGGGTAGGGGGGACGGATGAGGCGGGACCTGCGCGAAAGCTAGCGCAATGCCATGTGTGTGTAGTATTTTGCAAAAAGCTAAATTAGCTAGCTAATACCTTGGCTAGCAGAGCAACTAGCAAAGCAACTGACAGAGCAACGGGATAAGGGAGTCAAAAAGGCATGGCAACTAACACGAAGGGCAAGGCGCTGACGATCACCAATCCGGCTTGCCTGGTCGACGGCTCGGATAGTGAGTTCCGGCACCTGGTGAGCGGCCTGCTGCCGTTTGCCGCCCGCCTGCTTTCCGTGCGCGACGGGTTCGGCAGCCTGATCGGCCTGACGGGCGTCCAGTACTCCTTGATACGGTCCATTGCACATCTCTCGCAACTGGGCGAAGTGACGGTGAATCAATTGGCGGAGCATCTTCATTTGAGCGGGCCATTCGTTACCGTCGAAACCGGCAAGCTCAAGAAGCTCGGGCTGATCGACAAGAAAGCCCACCCCGAAGACAAGCGAAAGATGCTGCTCACGGTAGCTGTGGCTGGCTCCCGGCTCCTGAATGAGCTGACTCCCGTGCAGCAGCGCATCAACGACGTCCTCTTCGAGGGCGTCACCCGCACGGAGTTCAAGGTGCTGTGCTCGGTAGTGGATCGCCTTGTTGTCAACGGGGATCGCGCCGCGCTCGATCTGGCGCATCTTCTGGCGCGGCAGCAAAAAGCATGACAGTTCACCCCAAGGCGCGCCGCGGCTAGCTTGGTCAGTGGGCCGCCCATTTGATCGCGCCGATGTCGATGCCTTCGCGATGCATGTCCCACAGCGGGCTTAGGTGGCGCAGCTTCGTGACGGTGGCCAGCAACATCTGAATCACTTGCTCCACTTCCGCCAGGGTCGTGTACCGCCCGAGCGTAAAGCGAATCGAGCTGTGCGCCAGCTCGTCGCTGCGCCCTAGTGCGCGGAGCACGAAGGACGGCTCAAGCGACGCGGATGTGCAGGCCGAGCCGGAGGAAACAGCCACGCCCTTGATGCCCATGATCAGGGACTCCCCCTCAACGAAGTTAAAGCTGACATTGAGGTTATGGGGAATGCGACTGGCCATGCTGCCGTTGACATAGACCTCGTCGAGTTGCCTGAGCCCGGCCAGCAGCATGTCCCGCAGGCCTGCAACCCGGCGCGATTCCTCGGCTAGTTCCAGCCTGGCGATGCGGAAAGCCTCACCCATGCCGACAATCTGGTGCGTTGCCAGCGTACCGGATCGCATGCCCCGTTCATGCCCGCCGCCGTGCATCTGCGCCTCGATGCGCACGCGCGGCTTACGCCGGACGTAGAGCGCCCCGATGCCCTTGGGCCCGTACACCTTATGCGCGGTCACGGTCAGCAGGTCGATCTTGAGCGCCTCGAGATCGATGAGGATCTTGCCGGCGGCTTGCACAGCGTCGCAATGAAAGAGGATGCCCTTGGCCCGGCATAGCTCGCCAATCTGGGCAACTGGCTGGATGACGCCAATCTCGTTGTTGACCATCATCACGGATACCAGGATGGTGTCGGGACGCAGCGCCGCGCGCAGGGCGTCAAGGCCTAGCAAGCCATCCTCCCCGACGTCGAGGTACGTGACCTCAAAGCCCTCGCGCTCCAGCTCACGGCAAGTGTCGAGCACCGCCTTGTGCTCGGTCTTGACCGTAACGATGTGTTTCCCCTTGCCGCTGTAGAAATGGGCCGCGCCCTTGAGCGCCAGGTTGTTCCCTTCCGTCGCGCCCGACGTCCAGACGATCTCGCGAGGATCCGCATTCAGCAGTGCCGCAACCTGCTCGCGCGCCGTCTCCACGGCCTGTTCGGCATGCCATCCGTAGCGATGGCTGCGTGAAGCGGGATTGCCAAAGTGCTGGTACAGGAACGGCACCATCTTGTCGACGACGCGAGGGTCGACAGGCGTGGTGGCGCTGTAGTCCATGTAGATGGGGGCCGCAGTGGGTTCGCCTTGCATTGCTTTGTTCTCCTGAATCGTGTCGATGCACCTGTTTCCCTGCGGGGAGCAGGGTCCGTCACAGGGTTTGTGTTGGTTCGAATACCGTTCAATAGTAGCATTTATTAATACGTAAGTTACAAAGATAAATGGGTGTCGAGCATGCTTGTTGGCGTGTGATTGCAGCGACGCAAGGGGTGCCTGTGAGCGTCAAGCCGATTCAGGGACGCTCGTGAACCACCGGGACGAGATTCGGAATCGCCTCGACGCCCCCAAGACAGCGCTTGCGCCCGCGTGCGGGCACGGCACGGCAGGGCATCCAGGCTTCGGCGCACTGAGAGCGCCAACACCGCAGGCACCATCCAAGGGTTTTCACCAGCTTGAATTGCAAACTCCAATAGCATTCAATACTACCTAAGTTACAAAGGTAAAAAACAAAGTCAAATGAGCAGTGGGTCGTGTTGGAATGATCCGCGGCTCGGATTCTGTACAGGAGGGATGATGGCCGAAACCTATGCAAAGCGCGAAGTGGATTACAAGGCCGGTGCCGATGAGCAGCGCCGCTTCAGAAGCACGCTCGCCATGTTCGCCACCGGAGTGGCCGTGATCACCGCGCCCCGGAAAGAAGGGGTACCGGTTGGCATCACGGTGGCGTCGTTCAACTCGGTCTCGCTCGATCCGCCCCTGATCTTGTTCTCGGTGGATCGGCGTTGCCTGAGCCTGGCGGATCTTTGTTCCACCTCCCGGTACGCCGTCAACGTGCTCGAGGAAGGCCAGCAAGACATTTCCAACCGTTTTGCCAAGGCGAACTCTGGCAAATGGGATGGCATCGGCTTGGCGGCGCAGGGTGGCGAAGCCCCGGTGCTCCTGCCGGATGCGCTCGCCACGTTCGAGTGTGAGCCATATGCGCAACATGACGGCGGCGACCACGTCATCTTCATCGGACGCGTCATTCGCCACCAGGCCCGGCCCGACGGCAGGCCACTGGTTTTTTTCGGAGGCAGGTATCGCGCGCTCGAACAGTCGCCTGCAGCCCCCGCGTGAATCAACAACCGCTACGTATTTAGGAGAGAAGACATGGTCAAGACTGGTAGCCAGCATATCGAGATGCTGCGTGACGGCAGAGAGGTCTACCTCGACGGCAAGCGCGTGACGGATGTCACCACGCACGCCGCCTTCCGGAACTCGATCCGGAGTTACGCAAACCTTTACGACTTTCAGGCACGCCCGGAGCATATCGAGAAGATGACATTCGAGTCGCCGGACACCGGCGACCGCGTGAGCCGGATCTGGCAACTGCCGCAGAGCTATGACGACCTGGTCCAGCGCCGGATGGCGCTTGAGGCCTGGACCGAACTGCACTATGGCTTCATGGGCCGCTCGCCGGATCACGTGGCGTCCTGCATCTCCGGCATGTATATGGGGATCGACGTCTTCGAGCAGCATGACCGGGCGCGGGCCGGCGCCCTGCGCGAGTACTACAAGTACGCCCGGGACAACGATCTCTTCCTGACGTACGTCATCGTCAACCCGCAAGCCAACCAGTCGAAGGCGGCGCACGAGCAGGAGGACAAATACCTGGCCGTAGGCATCGTCGACCAGGATGCCGAAGGCATCACGGTGCGCGGCGCAAAGATGCTGGCCACCAGCGGCATCATGGCCAACGAGGTGTTCTGCAGTTGCATCCAGCCCTTGCGCGAGGGCGACGAGATGTACGCGCTGTCGTTCGCGGTGCCCATGAACATCAAGGGCCTGAAAGTCATGTCGCGCAAGTCGTATGAAGCCAACGCGACTTCGGTGTTCGACAACCCGCTGTCGAGCCGCTATGACGAGAACGATGCGGTGCTCTACTTCGACGACGTCAAGGTGCCATGGGAGCGCGTCTTCATTGCGGGCGATGTCGGCATGTGCGCCAGGCAGTTTCATGCCACGCCGGCCCATAGCTACCAGAACTACCAGTGCCAGGTACGGCTGATGGTGAAGCTGCGCTTCCTGGTAGGCATCGCGCAGAAGATCACCGAGATCAATGGCACCAATGGCTTCCCGCAGGTGAGGGAGATGCTGGGCCAGCTCGCCGCCGAGGCGGGGATGGTGGAGGCCTTCGTCTATGGCATGGAATCCAAGGGGCGCATGGAGCGGGGCTACTTCATGCCGGACCGCAACCTCCTGTACGGCTCGCAGGTGATCACCCAGCAGCTCTACGCGAAAGTGCTCAATACCCTGCGCGAGCTGGCGGGCGGCGGGATGATCATGCTGCCGTCGAGCCTTCACGATTTCGAGAACCCGGAACTGGCCAGGATCATCGAGAAGACGCAGAAATCTTCGGCCTGCAGCCCGGAGGAGCGCGTCAAGTTCTTCAAGCTGGCGTGGGATGCCGTGGGGTCCGAGTTTGCATCGCGCCACAACCAATACGAGATGTTCTATGCGGGCGCGGGCTTCGTGACCAAGGGCCACACCTATCGGACCTACGACTGGAAGAAGGCCACCGGCCTGGTCGACAACATCCTGGACAGCTATTCGCTCAGCGCGGAGCTGGGCCAGCTGGCACGCGCCGCCTGAGCGGGTAGCGGTGCTCTGACATTCATTGCCACACACGGAGATAACCATGGCGATCAACAAGCTTCACGATGAGTTCCACACCATCGACCTGGCGAGCGGCTGGGAGGTGCCTGCGGGCTATCCCGCGGGCATCCAGCAAAAGATTCTCTCCGGCTCGCTCGACGAAAGCGGCGGCCGCGGCAGCCGCACCCGCCTGCTGCGCTTCCAGCCCGGTGTATTCACCACCGCGCCGTTCGTGCATCGCTACTGGGAGGAGGTGTATCTGCTCAGCGGCGACCTGACCGTCGGCAACGACGAACAGGGCGAGGGCGGGCAAGCGTTCGATCCGCACACTTATGCATGCCGTCCGCCGGGCGCCTTCCACGGGCCCTTCAAGTCGAACGCAGGTTGCATGTTGCTGGAAATCCACTACTTCGACCCGGCCTGATCATGCTGGCGACCGTGGATTCCGTGATGCGCCAGCTCTCTGCGGGCACCGCCGACGCGGCGTCCTTGCTGGCGGGCTGTGTCGAGCGCGCCTGCAATCCCGGCGGGGAGGGCGCGCGCGTCTTCCCGCACGGCGTGAGCATGGCCGCGTCGAAGCAGGCCAGGGCAAGCGACATGTTGCGCGGGCAGGGCGTGGCCGGGCCGCTGTCGGGCTTGCCGATCTCGGTCAAGGACCTGTTCGACGTGCAGGGCGACGTCACGCGGGCCGGTGCGCGCGTGTTGCCTGAACAGGTTGCCACCGCGGATGCGCTCGCCATTGCACGGTTGCGCGCAGCTGGCGCGGTCTTTGTCGGGCGCACCAACATGACGGAGTTCGCGTATTCCGGGGTTGGCATCAATCCGCACTACGGCACGCCCCGCAATCCGTTCGAGCGTGCGGTTGGCCGCATTCCCGGTGGTTCCTCGTCCGGGGCCGCGGTGTCGGTGACGGACGGCATGGCCGTGGCCGCGATCGGCTCGGATACGGGCGGCTCGTGCCGGATTCCCGCGGCGCTTTGCGGCATTGCGGGGTTCAAGCCCACGGCGCGCCGGGTGCCGCTGCAGGGAACGGTGCCGCTGTCGCCTAGCTATGACTCGATCGGCTGCCTGGCACGCACGGTTGCCTGCTGCGCCGCGCTCGACCGGGTCATGGCGGGCGAGCCAGATGAGCCGGTGGCAGCGCGTCCCATGCGTGGCCTTCGGCTGGCCGTGGCAAGGAACGTAGTGATCGACGGGCTTTGCGCCGAGGTTGCCAGCGCCTATGAGCGTGCGCTCGGGCGGCTGGCCGCAGCCGGCGCCGTGCTGCGCGACGTGGCCTTCCATAGCTGGGACCCGTTGCCGGAACTGAGCATCAACGGTGGCCTGGTGGCGGCGGAGGCAAGCGCGTGGCATGCCGAACGGGTTGCCGCGCTGGGCGATCGCTATGACCCGCGTGTGCTGTCGCGTATCCGCATGGGCGAGCAGCAGAGCGCCGCGGACTACCTGCGCACACGCGCCCGGCGGCTGGCGTTGTGCCGGGAGGCGCAAGGCGAAATGCAGGGGTTCGACGCCGTGGTGCTGCCGACCGTGCCGATCGTGGCGCCACGCATTGCCGATCTGGCCGATGACGCTGCGTTCTTCAGTGTCAACCGGCTGTTGCTGCGCAACCCCGCCATCGCCAATGGGCTCGACCTGTGCGCCGTGAGCATGCCGTGCCATGAGGCGGGCGATGCGCCGGTCGGGTTGATGCTGTTCGGGCCGCCCATGGCGGACCGCCAACTGCTCGGCATCGGCATGGGTATGGAGGAAATCCTGCGCAGCCACGAGATGTAGGCGCTCTATGGCCGCCTTGTAGCCGCATTATCCGCCGACAAAACCTTGTCGCGGCTTCTAGCAGTCCAGCAATGGAGAGGAGAGAACATGTTTCGCTTTCGATTCAAGCCAGTGTTCCTGGCTGGCACGATGTTGGGGTTTTCGGCGATTGCCGCGGCACAGCCGGGCAAGATCAGCGACGGCGTGGTGAAGATCGGCGTCCTGACGGATATGTCGTCGATTTTTTCCGATATCGGCGGGAAAGGGTCGCTGGTGGCGGCGCAGATGGCGGTGGACGATTTCGGCGGGAAGGTGCTGGGATCCGATATCAAGGTGGTTAGCACTGACCACCAGAACAAGACCGACGTGGCCGGCACCATTGCGCGCGACTGGTTCGACAACCAGAAGGTCGACATCATCCAGGACGTCTTGCCGTCCTCGGTAGCGCTCGCGGTGTCCAACCTGGGCAGGGACAAGCACAAAGTGGTGATTGCCAGCGGCGCCGGCACGACAAGGCTGACCAACGAGGATTGCTCGCCTTACACCATCCAGTATTCCTACGACACCTATGCCTTTGCGGCCAACACGGTAAAGGCGCTGGCAAAAGGGGGCGACAACAGCTGGTATTTCCTGACGGTCGACTACGCGCTGGGCGCATCCCTGGAGAAAGACGCGACGGACGCCCTGGCCTCGGTAGGCGGGAAGATCGTCGGCAAGGCGAAGCATCCCATCAATTCCCCCGACCTGTCGTCCTACCTGCTGCAAGCCCAGGCGTCGGGCGCCAAGGTGATCGGCCTGGCCAATGCCGGCAGCGATACCGTCAACGCGCTGAAAACCGCCCGGGACTTCGGCATTGGCGGCGCAGGAAAGCAGAAGCTGGCGGGCCTGCACATGTTCATCAGCGACATCCATAGCCTCGGCCTGCAAGCGGCGCAAGGGATGATGCTCACCACCTCGTTCTATTGGGACCGCGATGACGCGGCCCGCGCGTGGTCGCAGCGCTTCTTCGACAAGACGCGGAAGATGCCCACGCTCGTGCAAGCCGGCGTGTACTCGTCAACGATGCACTACCTGAAGGCGGTCCAGGCCGCGGGGACAGACGAGACCGATGCGGTGGTGGCGAAGATGAAGGCCAGTCCCATCAACGATTTCTTTGCGACCAATGGAAAGATCCGTGCCGACGGATTGATGGTGCATGACATGTACCTCGTCGAGGTCAAGAGCCCGCAGGAATCCCGGAAACCTTGGGACTACTACAAGATCAAGCAGGTCATTCCAGCCAGCGAGGCGTTCCGGCCCATCGCTGCCAGCAAGTGCGCCTTGCTCAAGAAATAACGATTCGCAACCACGGAGACATCATCATGCTGACATTCGATATCGAGACACGCACCGGCAGGTGGCAGCGCGTTGTGACCGTCAAGCAGCTCGTCATCGCGGGCTGGACGGGTAGGGATGCCGACGCAATGGAAAAACACATCCGCGAGCTCGAAGCACTGGGCGTCAAGCGGCCAGCGGCGACCCCGGTCTTCTACCGGGTTGCGGCGCAGCGGCTGCAATCGCAGCCAGCGATCCAGGTCAGCGGAAATGCCAGCAGCGGCGAAGTGGAGTTCCTGCTGCTCAAGGACCAGGGCGAGATCTATGTTGGCATTGCCTCGGACCACACCGACCGGGAGGTGGAGACCTATGGCATCACGGTGTCCAAGCAGATGTGCGACAAGCCCTGCGCGCAAGTGCTATGGCGCCTGGCCGACATCGTCAAGCACTGGGACCAGCTTATCCTGCGCGCCTACGCGACCATCGACGGCGAGCGCGTGCTGTATCAGCAAGGGCCGGTGACGGCGATGCGTTCGCCCCAGGACCTGCTCGACAGGTTTGCGGAGCACGGCGGCAGTTTTGATGACGGCACCGCCATGCTGTGCGGCACGCTGGCGGCCATTGGCGGCATCCGGATGGCGGATCGCTTCGAGATTGAACTGGAGGATCCGGTCCTCGCCCGCTCGCTGCACCACGCGTACGCGGTCGAAACGTTGCCCGTCCACGGCTAGGGCTGCTGGCCGGATCCGCCTGCCAGACCCGTATTCCCGATGCATGCCAAAAGCGACAAAGCGATGCACCACGAAGATTCCATACTAGAAACGCACAGCCTGACCAAGTCGTTCCGCGGCTTCACCGCCGTGTGCGACGTCAACCTCAAGGTGCGGCGCGGCTCCATCCATGCCTTGATCGGCCCCAACGGCGCCGGCAAGACCACCTGCTTCAACCTGCTGACCAAGTTCCTCGAGCCGACCACGGGCACGATCCTGTTCAACGGCATCGACATCACC
>NZ_JBFTOQ010000071.1:0-23340 GCF_056398045.1 Cupriavidus sp. 05L411
AGATTATGAAGCGTGATCATCGTTTCGTCAACAGGTTTTTTCCTTCAGCTCGCTGCGCCGTGCGCGCCGCCAACCACCCCTGCCAACCCCGCAACCCTTGTCCCGTCTGCTTTGCAGCGGCGTTTCGTGTTGCGAGGGGGCGAATCATAGGGGACCCCCTCGGCCTTGGCAAGCGTTTTCTTGAGCGAATTTTTCGGGAGGAAAAAGTTGATCATAGGCGACATTTAAGATCAATTCACCGATTGCGACTTGCGACCCACAAACAATGAGATAGGCGAAACGAAATAACGCAGCCCCGTCGCGGGACCCACATGAGTTCGCGCAAGTCGTCTATTCACGGTTGCGGCGGGCCTTGTGCCGCTCGCAGCAGAGGCACCCGAACGCCAGCAGGGCACCCAGCACAAGCACGCCAATGGCTAAGCCCTTGGCGGCACCCCCCCCTGCGGAACGCCCCCCATCCAGATCACACTTTCCCATAGCCATCTCCTCAAACCCGTGCCAGGAAAATCTGACTGTTCCATGCTAGATCACGGAGAAGGGAGATCAAAGCGCACACCACCGGCCACCTGCCGCGCCGTGTAACTTGCCAGCACATGGAGTCTTGATGGCGTCCGCCGCCTTCTTGACGACAGCCGGCTTGCGGCTGCCCCCCCTCCAGCATCCAACGCAGGACGTCTTCCGCAAATGACGCCCTCGCCACAAACGGGACCCAAATGCACCGCCCCGCCGCTGATGTGCCCTAGCGTTGAATCCGAGCCAAGAAACTGTAGAGGGTGACAACAAGCTTGTATCGACCTGGCCCCGCAAAACCGCAAACAATTGCATACGCCGCGAAGTGCGCTGTCAGCCGCCTCGACTCGACTTAATTCTGACTTAGAAAAGTCTCAGCTGGTTTGGGTGCAGTTTGCGCTATTTTCACAAACATTCCCGGCATGCGCCGAGCGCCCTACCCGGCACACCGTGTGGCTCACAATCCAAGTGGATAGAACAACGATGCAGTCCTTCAGCACCAAACTCACCCTCAAGCTAGCCGCCACGCTCTGCCTGGTCGTCCTCCTGTTCGGGAGCGCGTACGGGCTCTTTGGCCCGCATGGCGGAAGCGAAGTGGCGCAGGCTGCGAACGCCGGCCACGCCAATACCCTGCTTTCCTTGCTGATGCATGTCCTTGGTCCGGTTGCCGCCATCCCCGCACTGATTGGTATGTGGTCGCAGCGATTCCCCGCACTGGGCGGACTGGTCCTCGCCTGCCCGGCCATTGCGACGTTGCTGCTGCACCGATTTGTCATCGGATAAGCCAGACGCTCGATCCTCCCCACGCCTGTTTCCGCCTGGTTTGTCCGCAGGAACCCGCCGCCGCTGGCTTGCATCGGTCTCCTCCGCACAGGAACTAAACCCGGTGCCGGATACCCAATGAGGAATGCCGTTTCCGCGGCAACACCGGGAAAGGACAATGAAGCAAACGTTGTGGGGACTGCTGGCGGGATGCGCGCTGTTGGTGGTTCTTGTTGGATGCGCCAGCCAAGGCGCCGATGGCCGGGAGTCAAGCATCACCGCATACGGCACCGTTGATGTCGGCGTTTCGCGCACCAGCGACAAGTAGTGCGGTAGTGCGCAGTGCCTGCCAAGGCGACCACTCGATAGCAAACGGCAACAGGCAAAAACAGGCAAAAAAAGAACCCGCAGCGCGGGTTCTTAAATTAGCGATCTCAATTGCCCTGAAGGCGTTGGTAATTTAACTGTCATTTTCCGTTCGTACTATCCGGGTAAACCGAAATCAACCAAGCAATCGCAGCCACTACACGATAAAAAAAGCCCGCACTAGGCGGGCTGAACAATCAGTTGAAGAAAGCCCTGTATTCGAGGGCAAGCACAGTGTAAGAACTTGCGGCTCCCCGACTAATTAGGGGAATCCCTTTACCATGGCGGGAAAGCGGCCCGCCGCGACGATCAAGTGCACATCACAGCCCCTCGCGGCTCCCGAGCATAAAAAGAATATTCGAAGTTAGAGGAAATATTCCAGCTGACGCCAAAGCAGGTGTTCTGTGCCCACTGTACCCAGAGTACGCAAATGCGATCCATTCGCACTCAAGACCTGCTTGCTGGCCGCGCGCGCGTACTTCCAGATAATCCGGACTCCACCCGCCAACTCTAGCGGATCTTGTTCAAGCCGCCTCGAGGGATGGCGCGCCTCCCTGCAGCAGATGCGCCCGTGCCTCTTCAAACATGGCGTCGACGGCTGCGCGTGTGCGCACCGCGTGCATGCGGCGCGCATCCGACAAAATCCGCCGCCAGCCGCGGCCACCATGAATACCACGATGCAGGCCCAGCATATGGCGTGTCACCGCGCCCATATAGCCACCCTTCTCGACGACATCCCCAATATAACGCTGCATCGCCAGTTCAACGTCCATCCGTGATGGCACCGGGGTCTGCGCGGCGTAGAAACGCCCATCCATTTCCGCCAGCACGTAAGGCTGATGATAGGCCTCGCGTCCAATCATGACGCCATCCACATGTGCCAGGTGCGCATCCATCTCGTCGTGCGTGACGATGCCGCCATTGATCAGGATCTCAAGATGCGGGAATTCCTGCTTGAGTTGGTAAGCCACTTCGTAACGCAGCGGCGGGATCTCGCGATTTTCCTTTGGGCTCAAGCCCTTCAGGATCGCATTGCGCGCATGCACGATAAAGGTCTCGCACCCCGCATCGGCCACGGTGCCGACGAAGTCGCGAACAAAGCCGTAATGCTCGATCGTGTCAATGCCGATGCGATGCTTGACGGTCACGGGAATCGACACCGCGTCGCGCATCGCCTTCACGCAATCCGCCACCAGTTCCGGCTCCGCCATCAGGCAAGCGCCGAATGCGCCGCGTTGCACCCGCTCGGAAGGGCAGCCGCAGTTCAGATTCACCTCCACGTAGCCCCATTGCTCGCCCAGTTTCGCCGCGGCGGCCAGGTCAGCGGGCTCGCTGCCGCCGAGTTGCAGGGCCACGGGTTGTTCAGCGGCGTCGAAGTCGAGATGACGAGCCACATCGCCATGGAGCAGCGCGCCAGTGGTCACCATCTCCGTGTACAGCCAGGTATGGCGGCTCAGTTGCCGGTGAAACATGCGGCAATAACGATCAGTCCAATCCATCATCGGTGCAACCGATACCCTACGAGCTCCCGTAGCAGCCATTTTTCCTTTTAAATCAGTCATTTCTTGTCGAATCGGCTGGACCGATCCTTACCAATAACACATCACATTTACCGTCATTTCTGCTTCGATTGCTACGAAATTGCCACAAGCACAGGACGGAAAGTGGCTTCCATCATCAAGTATGGGACAAGTGGCGCGCTCAGATAAGACACTAGGGCCACCCCACAATCACACGCACCTTCAACAAAAAGGCGCTGGAAGAACGCTGGGCTCAGCAGGTAGAAATCGACGTGCGGAACGGAGGGTTCGCCGACGATCGGAGATTGACCGAGTTTACCATCGAGGCATTAATCACGAAGTGCGAGGAAGAGGTTGGAAAGCTGCGCCCGATCGGTCGCAGTAAAGCCGGTGCCCTCGACATGCCGAAGCGTCACCTTGGGGAAACCTCGCTTGCGAGGTGGGATGAGGCAAAGCGAGGCCCGAAAAAATCCGACAAGTAGGCTCTGGTAAAACACGGCAAGGCAGAGGTACACTGTATATCCATACAGTTCACGTATTTCATTCCGCAGCACCCACCAACGCCCGGAGTTGCCGCCATGCCTGATACTCGCGCCATCAAGTACATCATCGTGCCCTACCGCAAAGGCAAGAGCGACGCGCTCCAGCCCGGCGAGATCCGCCAAGCATCCAGCGAAGTCAGCGCCATCCGCATCGCCAGCGCCATGGCATCGAGCTTCGTCGGCGTCGCGGCCTATGAGGTACTCGTGGACGAGGAAACCGGCGAGATGAACTCGCCCCGAATCCTGGTGCAAGAAGGGAGCGTCCCCGCTCTCGGCGAGTGACGAAAAGGGAGCCGTCCAGATGCTTGCTGTCTCGCATACAGCGGGCCGGCAGCAGACTGCCGACCGAGATCCTGAGCGCGCAGCTTCATGCAGTCCCGCCGTCAAAACTGATGTACGCCGCGGGTGAAGGCCGCCGAATAGCGGCCCATGCAGGCAGGACGGACAAATGGCAATTGCCGGCGGAGGTTCACTCTCGGACTTCTGGATACAGGAGGCCTAACCGTAGGGGAACAAGAATTCGTACGTGAGTTGTCCGTGATCGCGCAGTCCGGCGAGGTGACAAAACTCACCGGCGACCAGGTCGACACGCCGGACGAACTACATGGGAGTGGGAGGCACTCCGCATGAAAAAGAATGCCGTGTGCCCGCCGCTGGTGCGCGACGTCACCAATGCGATTCGAGAGGCTGCATGAAGCAAGAGCTACGCCGTCCTCAATCCACGAAGTACTCGACTGCTTTGCCGAGGACTTCCCTCAATTCCTGCTCACGTTTCCTGGCTTGATGCCCGCTGTCGGATTCCAGATTGGCATCGGCACCGTTTGTCTGCTCGAGCGCCCGAACCGCAATATGCTAGTCGTCGCAGTCAACGCTGATCTGATCAATCTCGCGTTTCGCAACTCGATATGCATCATCGATCGCGATCTCTTCCGAGGCCGCGGGCTCCCGAGTGTTTTGCCTGTGTCCGTGCCCACGGATGACATACGACCAGTCCCACCGATTGCTCGCGACCTCTCTCGCCTGGATGGCGATATCCCGACCTCTGTACTTGAAGTCCATATGTGCCTCCCCGGATCTCGGAAGACCGTAGCACGCAGTGTGGTTGAGCCGGATGGTGATACGGTGCGCGAATCAGTGAGCGCCCGGGTTCGCCCGGCCTTCGTCTATGAGCTTCTCGGCATAGTCGCGCGCATGCCGCCACGCCTCGCCTTCGGAAAAGTACTGCCCAGGCACGGGTTCGTGCTCGAAGATCTTGATCGAGCTGCCGTCCGCCGCCTTTGCACAGATCGTCACCTCGCCATGCCAGGGCCCACCAGTTGGGGATGCTGCGGAAGCCTCATACCAGTGATCTTTGTAGTACGTGAAGCCTTGGAGATCCATAGCTTTCTCCAGTTGTTCAATAGGATCGTAGCATGGCCCAAGGACCCGCGATCGGCTTCATTTCGGGCATTACCTTGCCCCAGGGCAGGATCCGCATCGAAGGTTCAAACAAGAGCGCCAAGGGGATCCACGTAGGCGACTTGGCAAAATACATCGACGAACGGCGGGCCGCAACTCAGAAAGAATGCACGCCGATGTGTAAATGGAAGCCTGGCGCTCTAACGAATGCGACCGACTTCCGCCCTAGAGACTGAGCGCAGCCTATCGAGGCCCGGAATTCCGCCAACTGCAGCCGGAATGAAGACATGATTTAGCGCAATGGCATGCGAGTAGAAAGGCCTACGATTCAAGAGAACAAGGGGGCCATACGCGAGAAGCCTCTGCACGCGGAGCTTGCGTACATGGAAGGAGCACTGAGACCGGATAACTGAAAGTGACAAACGAACCACATTGACCCCGCTTATGGCAATGCGTTTATCTGCGCAAGCGCTGCTTATGGATGCAACGCGTTTGCGACTGTGTCTAGCGGGTCGGGATACTGCACCGCCAGACGCTCAGACCCTTGCCTCTGGCCTCAGTGCGGCTGGAAGTATTGCCCGACAGATTCAGAGAATAAAGCAACATAAATTGATGGCTTCACAAACGTTTCTAATGGTGTGTGTTGGTACATGACGCGCGCACGTGAAGTGTGGTGAAATTCGGCGCCGTATGACACCCGTGGTACTGCGGACAATGAACAGGCGGCGAATGAAAAAGCAACTCAAGTCGGACCAGCTTCGAACCTTCCTTGCTGTCGCACAGCAACGCAATTTCACACGAGCCGCACACATGCTGCATTTGACGCAGGCCGCCGTCAGCATGCAGATCCGGCAATTGGAGTTGGATATCGAAGCGCCGCTATTCGTGCGCAGTCCACGCCTGCTTACCTTGACGCCAGCAGGGGAAACGCTGCAAGTCTATGCGGAGCGAATCCAGGAGCTTCACGAGCAAGCGTGGCAGGCATTGTCGTGCGTGACCTACGAACGATCGCTGCGCATTGGTACGCCAGACGCCTATGCCAGCCTGGTACTGCCTGCGGCACTGCGCGCCTTCACGTTCCAGTTCCCGACTGTCCGGGTGGAGGTAGTCTGCTTGTCAACACTCGAGCTTGGGCGCAGGTTGGAGAGCGGCTCGCTGGACCTCGCGGTAGGCACGTGTTGCCCTCAATTTCCAGGGCCGCCTATTTATTCCGAGGAACTTGTCTGGGTTGTGGCTTTGTCGGCAACTAACCTGGCCGCCCAGCGGCCCCTCCCATTAGCGATGTTCGAAGTGGCCTCGGCCCCTCGGGCGCATGTTGTGCACGCGTTGGAGGCGGCATCGATCCCCTATCGTTGCGTGTACTCCAGTCCGGATACGATGGGAATCCTCGCCTGCGTGCAGGCTGGCAACGCCATCGCCGCAGTACCCAAGCAATCAGTGGGCGGAAAACTCCGGATCATTGGGCTTCAGGAGGGACTGCCAGACCTTGCGCCACTGGAAATCACCATAGCCAACGGCAGGACACAGAATGGACCGGAGAAACGAGCGTTGATGGATCTACTCACTGCGCCCTCCATTTGTCGGTTGGACTCGATACCGAGTTCCTATGCGGGGGCTTCGCCCCTTCGATAAAAGGGACTACGCCGTTTCAAAGAACCAGCGAGACGCAATCACGCAATGGCGATGAGCAGGCGCTTGGAATTCATGGTCTTACAGCTTCAAAGCTAGGTTTCTCGGGCGTCCGGCGGGCAGTCTCGATCCTTGCCATTACGCCCATGCCAGTGCATTCCCCCGACGCACGCCCACCCGTCCGCGCAACAACACCCCTCGTTCACGTCACCCGGCGTGGCAAAGCAGACAGAATGCGGTGTGCCCCGCCCTTTCGGGGGGGCGTGCGTGGCTGCCGCCAGCAGCCATTCCTAGCCAGGAGCTTTCAATGTTGATGCGAGACGCAATCCCCCATGTGCTGAGCCGCGGTAGCGACATGTTCACGCGAGACATACAGGAGACGCCCCCGCAAAAGACGTTCCATCATGCAATCGATATCTATCTCAAGGATTCCAACGCCTTCATGAATACTTACTTTGCGCGCTACTTCGAGTGGCAGGGCGTTTGCCGGGAACGCTGGTTCCACGAGTGCATTCACGACAACCTGCTGGCTACCGGAGGCGTGTTCGTAACCAAGCGCGCGCATCAGGAGTACGTGGAAGAGACCTTCCCGTTCCAGAAAGTGGACTGCTACCTGAATACCTTCCAGGTGAAGCAGTGCTCGGCTTACCTGCTATTCCGCTTTTGTGTCGGGGGGCGCCCGGTGTCGCTCGGCTACCAGCAAATCGTGTTCGCCGGCAAGGACAAGCGCATCATGCGCTTCCCGAAGGAGATCGTGGAGCGCGTCAAGGAGTATGAGTTGAAGTTGCCTACCTTGGCTAGCTAAACGGGCCCCGCCCCGCTGGCCGGCACCTGGCTGGCGGGGCGGGCACGCAGGGCACGGCCTTTGCCTGTGTGCGCGTCCGGCAGGCGCAGTGTGAAGGTGGTGTGGACGCCGCGCACGGATTCGCATTGGATCCGGCCATCGAAAGCCTCGACCACGCGGCGGCAGAAGGCCAGCCCCATGCCGGCGCCGCTGCCGTGGGCCTTGGTGGAGAAGAAGGGATCGAAGATCCGTGGGAGGACTTCCGGCGCGATGCCGGGGCCGGTATCGCTGAAGCGAAGCAGCCAGCAGCCGCGTTCTTGCACCACACCGATCTCGATGCGGCCGTCGCCGCTCGCGCGCATGGCCTGCAGTGCGTTCTTGAGCAGGTTGAACAGCACGTAGACCAGCAGCGTATCGGAGCCCCGGAAGCACCAGGCCGGGTCAATCGGGCCTACCGCCACACGTTCCCGCTCCCCCGCCAGGAACGGATAGCGCTCGAGAGCGGACACAACGCAATGCTGCAGGGATTGCGCGGAGAAGCTATGGCGGTCCAGCCGTTCCAGCGTGACGGAGGCAAGCGCCATGTCGATCACGGTGTGGGTGCCGTCAATCTCCCGTTGAATGGAGGCGACCAAGCCGGCGGCCCGGTCCAGTTGCCCGGGCCGCATGCGGTCCTTGCACAAGCCGTGCGCCACCGCCAGTTGATAGCCGGCCAGCAGATCCGGCCAGGCTCGGCCGATTTCGTCGGCCTGCAGGCGGATCGTGGTCAAGGGAGTGCGCACCTCGTGCGCCACGGTAGCCGCCAGCGAGAAGGGGTGCATCAAGTCGTAGCGCACAATGGTCACCGCGAGAATGCCCAGGCTGACGCCGATAAAGATTACGCCTGGCGGATAAAAGGCATAACCGTAGTTGGCCGCGTAGTCGACCGCTGCCAGCGAGTAAAGGCATAGGCTCACCAGGCACAGATCCAGACGCTTGCGCTTCTCGCCCGTGGCGTTGCGGCGCGCGCCCAGCAGCAGCCAGCCGCTGCGGCAGGCCAGCAGCACCGTCTGCGCCACATGCAGCGGATGCAACCGCCCAGCCTTGGGGTACTCACCGAAGAAATAGGTATAGAAGCCGGACACTACCTCACCGCCGGTCAGCACCATTACCGCCAGCACCAGGGACAGTCCGTAGGAAACCAGCAGCAGCGGCCGCTCCGTGCGGCACTCGGTGACCTCGGTCACGAAGTGATAGAAACAGGTTGGCAGGAAGATGATGAACAGATAGCCCACCTTGGCGAGCAGCAGCGCCACATCCGGCTGCTCAGCCTGGAACAGGAAAGCCCAGGTTCCCTGCCAGGCAAAGGTGGTCACGCACATCAGAAAGAAGGACGTGGAAATGCGCGTGACGCCCTTGGTGACCAGCACGTACAAGCCGAATCCCAGAAAAATGGCGGACACGAAGGCTGGCAGGATGGCGTACATGGGGTTCCGGAGGGGCCGGTCGGCGCGCCCGGACGGGCGTCAGGCTGACCGGCAGCCGCCATTTTAAGTCGCGGCAAGCGCACCTGTGCAAAGTCCGGCTAATGACTGCCCTGCACGATATTGAAGGCCGGGGCCTGCCCGGCTAGTTCACCTGCCCGGCGTCGATGGTCCGCATGGCAGAGGCTTCCGCCAGGGCAATCGCAGCTTCCGCCGTGCCAGCCACACCAGCCTCTTCCTCGAATGAAGGCTGCGGCGCATCGCCGAAGGCATCGGAAATGATAACCGTCGCCGCATAGCCGCCACCAGCCAGCGCAGCCGCGCGTGCCACCACGGCATAACCGCCGTACTCGAATCGTCGTTCCATCGTGCGGCTCCTCGTCGCTGGGGATGAAGCCATGATAGATGGACACGTCGCTGCGTGGCCAGGAGAAGGCATTGAGCCCGCATGCGGCGTGGCGCAGGTCAAGCAGCTCAGCCCACCCTGAGCGCTGGCGGAAATACGCACCAGCACCCGTCGGCATGGCGGAAGAAGAACATCGACAACTGCCCCGACGGGCGGGCCACATCCACTCGGATACAGCCGCTGCGGCAAGCCCGCGAACTGCGCACGCGGGTGATCCGCGCAGGTGCCGCCAGGTTGGAGCCGAGCCATTTGTCGATCAGCCCACGCAGGGATATCTTGGCGGTTTGCATGTCAGTCTCCTTGACTTGCCTTGTTGAAGCGACCCACGTCACGCGCCAGGCGCTAGGCGGCACGGGCGCCGGAGTGCGCGCCCTTGAACTCGGTTTCGAGAAACGCCCTGAGCAGGTTGGCGACGGCCTGCACGGCCATGGAGGGGTGGTACAGGCAGGCTTCCACTTGCTCACTGCGGCCTTCGCCAAACAGGCACCAGGTGCAGAAATGCTCGCAATTGTTGGTCAGGAGCCGGTAGTTGTCTTCGCCGAGGCGGGAGCGGGCGCGCGCCACGGCTTCCAGGCCGACATACCTGGCGCAAGGATTGGCCTTCACGGTGACCGTGTGGCCCGCCGCGAATGCGCCCACCGTGGTTTCCTCCACCGGGGCGCGATGGAGCGAGCCGGCAAAACCGGCGTAGTGGACCACCTTGCCTTCGCCGATATAAATGCCGTGATGAACATAGCCGCGGCGTTCCGTGACCAGGTGCGCGCCCAAGGGAAGGCCGGCATCGATGGCCTTGTCTCGTTGTTGGTGTTGGTGGTTCATGGCTGCCTCTGATCTGTTTGCTTGCCGCAGGCATTGCCTGCTGGTTGCCATACCATCCGCATCAACCGTGCCACCCGCCGCCGTCCCAGGCAGATCAAGGGATTGCGGGGTTTTCAACCGAACAGGCGGGGGATAAGCGTCTGCGGCCAGCCAACAGCCTGATGCCAATAGTGTTGGCGGCATGCCATCAGAGAGCCCCCCGATGCCGTGGAAGCCATGACGAAGTGGATGCGATGGCCGCGGCAGCGCACTACGGCGCGACCTCGCGCAAGACGGCTGCCGGGCGGCGCGCCCGAGTCAAATCGGTGGGTTTCCCCCACCATACCGGTGGAGGATGTTGGCGTTGCGCCAACGCATAGGGCCCCGCCGCGAAGTCAGAGATCAGCCTGGCGTCGCCAAGAAGAGGGGAAACACAGGAAATTCAAGCAGTTACGGCGCTGCATCGGGCCAGCCACATCACTGGCATGCGCTTTGCTCTGTAGAAGCATGGCAAGTAGCCACGGACCGCAACACAGCCCCTATCCATCCCACGCACCGGAGACCATCATGGCGGCGCTCACCATCAAAGACCTCTACACCAACCGCACACTGGACGGCCAGGCCATGGCGGCCATCCGGGGCGGCGGCGCGCCCTGGGTATTCGGCTGGATCCAGCCCTATTCCCCGCCCCGGCAAAGCGTTGGTCCCGTCGTCAACTTTTACGAGATCAACAACAGCTTCTATGCTGATCAGATGGTTAACCAGTTCCAGAACATCGACGTTCGCAATACGGCGCCCGGCGCGAGCATCAATGTGCAAGCGGGACAAGGGGCAAGGAACGACGGCCGGATGTAACCCGGTCCGCGCACAGCCCGCACGGTCCGGCCATGCGCCGCCCGCCACGCCAATGCCGCCCAGGCACTGGCGTGGCGTTGTGGCGTCCTAGCTCGCCCGAACACCGGAGATGATCGTGACCTGTGCACCGCAATTCCGCTGGACCTCAGCCGCTCGCACCGATGTCGGCCTGGTACGGGAGCGCAATGAGGATGCCTGCCTCGCCCAGCCGGAGCGAGGGCTCTGGGTGGTGGCGGATGGCATGGGCGGCCACGCGGTTGGCGACTACGCCAGCAATCTGGTCGTGGAGACGCTGTCCCGGCTGGCCCTGCCGCACAGCCTCGAAAGCTTGCTCGACGGGGCCCGCATCGCCTTGCAGGAAGTCAATCGCGAACTGCTGGAGGAAGCGGCACGCCGGCAGGTCCGGCGCATTGGCAGCACGGTGGTGGTGCTGATGGCGTGCGAACGCTTCTGTGGCTGCCTGTGGGCAGGCGACAGCCGCATCTACCTGTACCGGGACGCTCACCTGACCCAGTTGACCCGGGACCACAGCCGCGTGGAAGAACTCAAGGCGCGCGGCCTGATCACCGCGGAAGAAGCCGTGCATCACCCAGCGCACAACACCATCACCCGCGCGGTCGGCGCGAACACGGCGCTGGAACTGGACCAGACCTGGGTGGAGGTCGCGGACGCCGATATGTTCCTGCTCTGTAGCGACGGTCTGAGCAATGAACTGCGGGACCCGGAGATCGCCAGCGTGCTGGCCTGCGGCGATTGCGAGCTGGCGGCGCAGGCACTGGTGACCGCGGCGCTGGGCCGCGGCGGCCACGACAACATCTCGGCGGTGGTGGCGCGCGCGGAGGATCTCTACGCGTCGGACAAGACCATGGTGAATCCAGCGCTGTAGCCCAGCGTGCGGCTCACCCCCCTCCCTCCTACCGCGCCTTGCCGCCCTGCGCCGCGCCCTGGTTGCGAAAATCCTTGGAATGGATGCCGTGTTTCTTCAGCAGCATCTGCAGGTGCGAGCGATTCATGTCGAAGCGCCTGGCCAGCTCCGCCACCGTGCCGCCGACCTCCTGCAATCCCCGCTCGAGAAAAGCGCGTTCGGCTTCATCGCTGGCGGCGCGCTTTGCTTCGCTGAGCGAGGTGGCCGTGGATGCATCCACCACGTGCGGTGCAACGGCGCCGCTGGCTACTAGCGCCGGAGCCGGTGGCTTGGGCCGCAGGTCCTGCGGAAGATGCTCTAGATCGGCCGTGTCGCCGGCAAGGCAGGAAGTCCGGTACATCAGGTTACGCAACTCGCGGATATTGCCTGGATAGGCGTAATTCATCAGGAAGTCGCGCAGGCGCGGGGTCAGCTTGATGGGCCGGCGCTTTAGCGCGCCGGCAGCCTCATCGCCGAAATACGCTACCAGCAAGGCGATTTCGTCGCGCCGCTCGCGCAGCGGCGGCAGGGTGACGTGGATCACACTGAGGCGGTAGAACAAGTCTTCACGAAACTTGCCCTCCTCGCTCAGGCGCCGCAAGTCCCGGTTGGTGGCTGCAACGATGCGCGTGTCGACCGAGATCGTCTCGTCGGAGCCGACCCGCTGGATCTCGTGCGACTCCAGCACGCGCAGCAGCTTGACCTGCCCGGTGAGAGGCAATTCGCCAATCTCATCGAGGAAGATGGTGCCGGTGTGCGCGCTCTCGAACTTGCCGCGGCGATCGTTGGCGGCGCCCGTGAAGGCGCCCTTCTTGTGTCCGAACAACTCCGACTCCAGCAGGTTCTCAGGGATGGCCCCGCAGTTCACCGAGATATAGGGCTTGTCCGTCCTGGAACCGTTGGCATGGATCACCTTGGCCATCAGCTCCTTGCCCGTGCCGCTCTCGCCATCGATCAACACCGGCAGATCGGTGGGCGCTGCCTTCTCGGCAATCTCCAGCGCCTCCAGCAGCTTGGGGTTGTCGCCGAACGTGCCCTCGAAAATAAAGCTGCGCTCGAGCAACGCCTGGCGGCGCTCGCGCGGCGCCAGGTCGGCCGGCGCCGGCTCCGCCACGGCCGCCTGCACGAAGCGCTCCTTATGCGATAGCTGCATCACCTCGTCGCGCAGCGTGGTGGCCTGCTTGAGCAGCTTCTCGATCTCCGTGCGCTCGAGCTTGGAGGCCCAGCGCAACGTGGAGCGCAGGATCTCGATCTTCTCGATCAGCCCGGCATAGGAGATGGCCGACCCGACGGAGCCACCCTGGTTGAACAGCTTCATGTCGCGCTCCCCCATGCATCGCGATACGGCAGATATGCCAGATGCGCCGTTGCTGCCCAGCGGCACCTGGGCTGTGCGAAAGCGCTCACTCCGAGCTCAGCTGCTTCTGCACCAGCTGGTAGTACATGCCCTTGCGCTCCAGCAGCTCCTCATGCCGCCCTTGCTCGACGATGGCCCCTTCGTACAGCACCAGGATCTTGTCCGCGCGCATGATGGTGCTCAGGCGGTGCGCGATGATCACGGCCGTGCGGCCCTGCAGGATTTCCTGCATGTTGCCAAGGATATTGCTCTCCGATTGCGTGTCCAGCGCAGAGGTTGCCTCATCGAAGACCAGCAGGCGCGGATCGTGATAAAGCGCGCGGGCAATGCACAGCCGCTGGATCTGACCGCCGGACAAACCCACGCCGCGCTCGCCCACCACCTGCTCGTAACCCAGCGGCAGCTTGCTGATGAACGCGTGGGCATCGGCCATCTTGGCGACTTCCTCGATATGGCGGCGATCCGGGCTGTCGTCGCCGCAGGCGATGTTCTCGGCGATGGTGCCCGAGAACAGCAGGTTGCTCTGCATCACGTAGCCGATCTGCGCGCGGTAGTACTCTTTGTCGATCACGCCGAGGTCGTAGCCGTCCACGGTGATCTTGCCTTCCGTGGGCACGTAGAACCCCACCAGCATCTTGGCCAGCGTGGTCTTGCCCGATCCGCTGCGCCCCACGATGGCCAGCAATTCGCCGGGCTTGATGCTGAAGCTGATGTTCTCCAGCACGTAGGGCGTTTCGGCGCCGCCGTAGCGGAAATAGACGCCTTCCAGGTTGATTTCGCCTTGCAGGTCCGGCAGCATCACGCGCGACGCCAGATCCTGCGGCTTTTGCTCCGGATCGAGGTCCAGCACGTCGCCCAGGCGCTCCATCGCCACGCCGGCATCGTTGAGCTGGCCCCACAACGCCACCAGCCCCATCAAAGGCGCCAGCACGCTGCCCATGAAGGCGTTGAACGCAATGAGCTGGCCAACGGTCAGCTCGCGCTGCAGCACCAGGTTGGCACCCACCCATAGCACCGCGATGGTGGTCGCGGCATTGAGCAACTGGCTGGCCAGCCCAACCAGGATATGGAACGCCTGCGCCCTGTACTGGACTTCCAGCGCCTTGGCGTACTTCTTCTCCCACTTCAGGCGCACCGGGCGCTCGATTCCCATGCCCTTGACCGTCTCCACCCCGCCCAGCGCCTCCATCAGGTAGGACCGCGCATCGGTCGTGGTGGTGAACACCTCGCGCGCGAAAGCCTTGACCTTTGGCGTTGCCACGATCGTCAGGATCGCGATCGGGATCACGAAGGCGATCAGCACCAGCGTCATCTTGACGTTGTAAAGGAACATGATGGTGAAGTAGATAAACACCATCAGCAGGTTGAGCGCCGTCGTCACCGTGGACTCGGTCAGGAAGGCGCGGATAGTCTGGTTCTCCTGGAAGCGCGCGAAGATGTCGCCCGTCTTGCGCTTGGCAAAGAAGGAAAATGGCAGCGACAAGGTGTGCTTGAAGAAGTGCGACATCATGGCGAAGTCCATATTGCGCACCATGAAATTGGCGAGATACGCCCGCACCGAACTCATCAGTTGCGAAAACACGCTGGAAACGATCAACCCAAGTATCAGCAGGTTCAGCAGGCCCATGTTCTGGTGCACGACCACCCCGTCAAGGATGTTCTGGATGATCAGGGGCGGCACCACGCCCAGCACCTGGATCACGAAGGTCGCCATGAACAGGTGCGCAAGGATCCGTTTGTACGGCGCCAGGTAGCCGATGAAGCGCAGCCAGGGCGAGCGTGCCACCGCCAGTTGCGTCATGCTTTCGCCGGAGGTGAAAAGCAGGCAGGTGCCGCTCCACCCGCGCTCGAACTCCTCCACGCCCATCTTGCGAAAGCCGAGGGCCGGGTCGGCCACCCACACCCAGCGCTTCGATACGCCATAGACCACCACGTAGTGGTAGCCCTCCCAGTGCACGATGAACGGCAGCTCGAAACCCAGCAAGGAATCATGCGTGCACTGCACGCCGCGCGTGGTAAAGCCGAGCGACTCGCCGGCGCGGGCCAGGCTGTCCAGCGTGGCGCCCTGCGTGGTCACGTTGGCCAGCTCGCGCAGCTTGCCGAGCGTCATGGGGATGCCGTGATGGCGGCAGATCATCGCCAGGCAGGCAGCGCCGCAATCCATCTCCTCGGCTTGCTCGACCAGGGCGAAGCGGCGGATGACGCGTTCGCCGAACTCCGGCTTCGAGCGCAGGTCGAGCATCACCGGATGCTTGCGCCGCTCGGCCATCCTCTTTTGCCGATGCAGTTCCCTGTCGATAAAGCGGATGCGCTCTTCCAGCACCTCGCGCAGCTTGGGATTGCGCTCCAGGATCAACTGCACGGTCTTTTCCGGAATCACCAGCAGCCGCGCATCCGTGCCGGCGATGGCCGACGCAATCTGCTCCTGTCGCATCACGCAGGCGCGCTCGCCAAAGATATCGCCCTGGCGCAAGGTCGCCAATGGATACTCGACACCCTCCTCGGTCCGCACGATGCGCACCTCGCCCTGGCGCACCACGTACAGGCGGCGATCCTCCCGCGCATCCTGCTTCAAGATTTCCTTGCCGGCGGACACGCGCTTCACCCCCACGCTGCGCACGGCCTCCTCCAGCTCACTCTTGTCGAGCTTGCCGCGCAGGTCGAACAAGCGGGCGACAAAGCCGCCGGCCGAACTGATCGCCACATAGCTGGCGACAAAAGCCATCGCCGCCGGATTTTGCGCAATCATGGGCTCGGTCACGCTGCGCGGAATAAAGAGCAGCTCGGTCTTGGCGGACGAGCGCACCGAGGATTCATGCCGGTACTCGCGCAGCATGGCAATGTCGGCGAACACCTCGCGCGCCTTGCGCACGCCGAGACTGACTTCCTTGCCATTGTCTTCGTTGAAGATGCGCACAGACCCCGACTTGACGATGAAAAGCCCCTCTGCCGCCTCGCCCGCGTTGCAGATGGTCTCGCCAAAGCCGTACGAAAGCGCTTGCGCATGCTCCGCCAGCCGCTCCATTTCCTCGCGCGAGAACGGCGAGAGTATTTCCACGCCAGCCAGGAAGTCGGCGAGCGGATGCAGTTCGGGGCTGGCTTCCATATGCGTCTGGGCGCTAGCGGCTAGCGCGCTTCGATGACGTGTTCCTGCGCCCTGGCCATCAGCCAGTCTTCACGCAGGAGCCGGCGCACCTCCGCCGCCACCTCGGCATCGAGCATGGCAGGATGCTTGGCGCTCACCATGAAGATCTCGAAGAAGGAGCGGTCCTGTGACGGAAACGGACCAAGCAGGTCGCCAGTGGCGGCGTTGAACACCTTGGCTTCGATATCCGTCTTCAGCGAGCCGCGCAGGACCTTGCCAATTGCGCCGCCCTGCTCCTTCGTGTCCGCGATGGAGTGCTCGCGCGCCATCTCGGCAAAGCTGTCGGGATCGTCCCGCAGGTAGGAAATCAGCTCCTTTGCCTTGCCCTCGGCGTCCACCACGATATGGCTTACCTCGATGCTGTCGAACTTCGGTGAGTGCAGCTTGAAGTAGGCCTCGACGGCCTTGTCGCTGGCCACCTCGGCAAGCATCTTTTCCTGGTAGAGGCTATCGGTCACGAACGCCTCGAACTCGTCCAGGCTCACACCGAGTACATCGAGGTAATGGTTCATCTCCGTCGCGCGGTGCAAGCCCTGCACGCGCCGGAACTGATCGGCGCGCTCCTGGATTTCCTCCGGCGCCACGGTAATGCCCTGCTTCTTCGCCGCGTGCACCGTGAGCTTGTCCCTGACGATCTGCTCGATCAACCCTTCGAACTGGCCCGTGAGCTTCAAGACCCGGATGAATTCCTCGACCCCGATGACTTCATCGTCGACCCGCACAATTGCTGTCATCTCGTCAGCTCCTTGATTGTTTCCCATTTGCCGAAATCCGCCCGCACGCAGGTGCGGGCCGCCGATGCGTCTCCAACCACTTTCCAGGCGTTGCCGCTATCCGCTGGCTTCAGCCCGCCACCTGCCGGAACGGATCCAGCCCCAGGTCGATCAGGCGCCGCTCGCGCACCACGATTTCCGCCGTGGCGGTCATGCCGTAGCGCAGCGGGTACTTGTTGTCCGCCACCGTGTAGTAGTCTTGCGCCAGCCGCACGCGCCCCTCGTACACCGGCTGCTTGTTCGGCCCCGCCAGCTTGGTCGCTGGCGAGATGTACTCGAGCGTGCCGGCAATCAAGCCATAGCGCTGGTAGGGAAAGGCGTTGAATTTCAGCTTGACGGGCAAGCCCTCGCGCAGGAAGGCACGATCGCGCTCGGCAATCTCGATCTTGAGCACGGGGCGTGCATTCTTGGGCGCGATGCCGCCCAATGGCGCATTGGCCAGGACCTTGTCACCGCGCTGCGTGGAGCTGACATCGGTGATCACGCCCGCCACGGGCGCCAGGATCAGCAGGAAGTTGTCCTTGTCGATATTCTCGAAACGGATGCGTGCCGCAGCCTCGGCAACCAGCCGCGCGGTCTGAACCTGCAGGCGCAGCTTGTCTTCCGTATTGGCTATCTCGCGCAGCGCGGCGTCGTACTGGATGCGCAGGTTGGTCAGCTCCTGGCTGCTGCCTTCGAGCTGCACGGTGGCCTGGTTGAATTCCTGGCTCAGCTTGGAATCCAGCTCGGCCAGCCGCGACTGGGCAATCTGCAGTGCGTTCTCCGCCTCGACAGCCGCAATCCGCTTGCTCTCCACCTGTGACTGCGAGACCCCGCCGCCGCCCGGCAGCGCAAACAAGCGGGCATAGCGGTCCTGCTCCTGGCGCGCGAATTCACGCGTCCGACGCGCGCTGTCCAGGTTGCTGCGCGCCTGCTGCAATTGTGCCCGCTGTTGTTCCGCGAGCCGGGTCGTGCCCTCCGCCGTACGATTCTCGTGCAGGCGCTCCGCCACATCGATCTGCTGCTTCAACGCTGCCGCCTTGCGCTCCATCAACAGCTTCTTGTCGGGAAACTGCTTCCACTCGCGCTCGGAATCCTGCAGCTTGAGCTGCGCTTCCAGCGCGTTGGTGGCGGCCTCGATCGCGCCACGCGCATTCAGCCGCGCCAGCACGTCGTCCTTGTTCACCGGCTGCCCCTCGGCCACATAGAGATCCGCCAGCTCCCCGTCCACCGGTGCATAGAATCGCCGCACTTCGGACTCCGGGGCGAGGGTGCCGTCCGCGGACACGATCACATCCGCGTGGCCCACGAACGACCAGACCAGCGCGCAGACGACCAGCGACACCATGACCAGCACGGAGATCTGCATCAGCTTCCAGGGCTCCGCGCTGAGAATGGCGATGCCCTCAGCGCTGTGGTCCTCAAGCGCCTCGGACAGCGGCTTAAGGCGATTGTCTCGGCTGTCGTCCTTCATCACCCTCCCCTCCGATCAATGCCAGCTTGGACTTGAGCAGCGCAGGGCTCAGCACCATGCGCAATTCCTGCAGGGAACGCCGCTGCAGCTCCGTCTCCGAATCGATATCCTCCCGGACCTGGCTCCATTGCGCCGTATCGCCAACCTTCAACTGCGCGTAGATGCGCATGCCCTGGCGCGCTTGCGCGCTGGCATTGGACAGCAGGCGTGCCTGCGCGCGGAACTTGGCGGAGATGTCGGACTCCAGCCGCTGCTCACCGCCGATGGCGCCATCGCGGCGATACTGGCGCCACGACGCAAGCGCGGCGTTCATCAGTTCCTGCGCACGCCGGATCGCCGCATCGTGTATCGCCGCCACATCGGGCTCGACCGCCTTCAGGAAGTAGGCATCCTCGGCGGGATCGAGCATGGCGTAGAACGACAGCAAGGCGTCCTCATTGTCCTTGCCGCCGCGCGCCTTCTGCAACGCGACGAACTGCGCGGCGACGGCCTGCTTGCGCGCAAGGTCCTTGGCCGCGGCCTCGGCCCACGGCCCCGTCTTTATCGCTTGCAGCCCGGCGAACGCCTTGGCGCTGTCCCCTGCACGCCAGGCCTTGTCCACCTCGGCGTACTGCCGCACCAGTTCCGGCGCCGGCAGGCGGCTGGCCGCCAGTTCGCGAAAGCGCGCCTGGAAGGGCGGCGTGGAAAAGCTGGCCTTGGCCATCTGGGCCATCAGCGGGCCAAGCGTGGCTGCGCGCGCCGCGCCGTCCAGCGCAATGTACTGCCGCAGGTCTTCCTTGATGCGATCCATGCCGGCGAGCCTTGGATACTTCTCCGCGTAGTCCGCCAGCACGGCCTGCAGCGCGTCAGGATGGTCGCTCGCCAACCCGGTGGCCAGCGACGCATTCAAGCGGTCGATGGCGGCCAGATAGACTGAGTCGTCGCTCTGCAGCTTGCGCACATAGCTGAGTGCATCGGCATAGGGCTCCCTGAATTGCGGCACATAGGCGGCGATGCGGTCCAGCGCGCGCTGGTGCGCGGGCGTGTCGTCATTCCAGTGCTTGAGCAGCGCACGCATGCTGGCTTCATCGGTGAAGATGCGGATCGGCGCGTCCACGCCGCCCCGGCCGGCCACGAAGCGGTTCAGCCGGCCGATCCAGTCGAGTTCGTCCAGCACGCCGCGCGCGTCGGCATTGTGCGCGCCGAGCGTCTTCATACGCGCCAGCGCCGTTTCGGCGCCATTGAAGTCGCGCGCCTGCAGCTTGCCGATCCATCCCGGCACCTGGTCGCGCAGCAGCGCCTCGGTACCCATCGCGCGGAACTGCGCATGATCCGGGTGGCGCTCCAGATACGCGTCGGCCACGGCAGCGGCACGGGCATAGTCGCCGCCGGCCATCAAGGACCTCATCTCGCGCTCGGGCGCGCCGCGCAAGTACAGGAAGAGCAGCAACGCGACGACCGCCACGGCGACGGCACCGCCCCAGCGCGCCGCGCGCTTCAGGCCAGCGCGCTCCGAAGCGCCAAAGCTGCTGCCTAGCCTGCCCATGACAAGCGCGAACTTGCCCTGCGCTCGCGGCGTGTCCGCCGCGCCGCCATCGCCTTCCGGCTGGGGCAATGCCTCCTGGTTGACCTCATCCTCCTGCTGGGCCGCATAGTCGACGCAGAAAATATCCAGGAAGGAGCCAGCCGCGGCAACAAACGTGGTCTTGTCGGGATCATGCGCCGGCGTGGCGGGTGCTGGTACCGCGGCGGCTGCCAGTGCCGACGGGGCCGAGACAGGAGCCGCCGGGTCCTGGGCAGGCACTTCGGCGGCATCGGGCGGCGGCAGGATCGCACTGGTGAGGGTTGCGTCGGCGGCGGCCCCGTTACATATGCCAACCCGATAGACAAAATGATTACCACCGAACGCAAGAAGGTCTCTCTCGCCCAGTGCAACCGCGTGCTCATCTACCCGCTTGCCGTTGACGAAGGTCCCGTTGGTACTGCCGAGGTCTTCGACAAAGGGATCGTTCCCTTTCAGGAAGATGTGCGCATGGCGGCGCGAGACATAGTTGACCTGGTGCGGATACCTCTCCTTGTAACGGGAGAAAGACGCATCCGCCTTGCTGATCAGGAAGGGAAAGCCAGCCACCTCGATCGGCTGCAGCCCAAGATCGTCGCGCTCGGGCACGAGCGTCAGCACCATCGGCGCCCGGCTTGCCGCCTGGACCGGCGCGCGCGCGCGTAGCCGCACCAGGTAGGACAGCGCAGCGCCGAAGCGCAATTCATCGCCGTCGCGCAGCCTGGCCGGCTGCTGCGCCACGGCCGCGCCATTGACGGTAGTGCCGTTCTTGCTGCCCAGGTCAGCGATATAGGCCGCGCCATGCTCGGAGAAGATGCGCGCATGACGGCGCGAGAGCACTGCGGCCACATCGGGCGGGTATGCCGCGAAAGGCGCTTCCGCGCGGCCCACGGCGAACAGGCTCTCGTCGATGCGGATCTCGCCGAGCTCGGGGTTGGAGATGGGCTCGAGTACGATATCGAACGCCTGCCCCACCTTTGCCCGCATCTCGACAATCAGAGCTTCGTCTGGAGCCATGTTTCGATACCACCAACAGCGCGTGCCACGACGCGTGCGCCAGCGGCAAGCCATGTTTCATGGCGACGGCGCGAGCCGGTGCGGCCCGCTGCGTCGTGAACGTGTTGACTAAGGACATAGTAGGCCACGCTTGCCCGTAGTCAAACGTCCGCCGGTGGCGTACTTCGCGCCTTGCCGGGCGTGCCCGGCTTCTCGCGCGCAACGGGTTGCAGCCCCCTACTTCGAGACCTGCTGTGACGTCTCTTTCGGCGCGTTGCTCACCTCGGTGCTTGGCCACCCGCCCCCCAGTGCCTTGTAAAGGGTGACAGTGTCGGCCAGGATCTGTTGGTGGTTAGCCAACAATTCCTGTTGCGCGCTCAGCAGCGATCGCTCGGTCTCGAATACATCGAGCTGGGACACCACGCCTTCCTTTAACTGGGCCTCGATCTGCGCCGACACCACGCGCAATTGCGCAACCTGCTGCTGCAGTTCCACGCGCTGCTTCTTGTGCGCGTCGACATTGACCAGCGCGTTCTCCACTTCCTCGAATGCCGTAATCACGGTGCGGCCGTATTCGCTCTCGGCGACCTTGGTCTGCGCCTCGCTGGTCTTCACCCGGGCACGCACGCCCGGGTCCAGCATGGGCAGATTAATGCTCGGCATGAAGCCGAAGGTGAAGGACTTCAGCAGGTCGCTCAGCGCGAAACTCGCCGTGCCGCCACGGCCCGTCAGGCTGACGCTGGGCAACTGCGCCAGGCGCGCCTGGCCGACCAGGTTGACGGACTCGAGCACGCGATACTCTGCCGCCACGATGTCAGGGCGCCGCGAGAGCAATTGCGACGGCAGCCCCGCCGGCACCRCYGGCARTTGCACGCGCTCTTGCAGTCGCCCGGCRGGCACCTTGAACACGCCAGCCGGYACGCCCACCAGCGTGGCCAGCGCGTTCTCGGAAATGTCGCGCGAGCGGCGCAGTTCCAGCAGGTCCTTGGTGAGCCGGTTGATCTCGGCCTGCTGCTGCATCACGCGGATCTTCGGGATCAGGCCGTTCTGGAACATGGCCTGGTAGGTGGTGAGGATCTGCTTGTTCCTCGCTAGCGTCTTGCTCTGCTGATCGATCTGTTCGTCGAACTGCAGTATCTGGAAGTAAGTGGTGGACACATCCGAGACCAGGGTGAGGTAGCCGGCACGCCAATCCGCTTCGGTTGCGTTGAATTCGGCGGTCTGGGCCTGCACCCCCTTCTCCACCTTGCCCCAGATATCGATGTCCCAGTTGACCTGGGTGCCGAGGTTGTAGGTCTTGACGAGCGACGTGCCTGTGCTCTTCTCGAAGCTTGCCCCTGCCCCCACGTCAAAGACCGGCAGCGCGCCAGCCTTGACCTCGGCAATCTGCGCGCCCGCCACCTTGATGCGTGCGGCCAGCACCTTGATGTCGTAGTTCCCCGCAATCGCCTTGTCGACCAGTCCGTCGAGGTACGGATCCCGGAACGCCTGCCACCAGTTCGGCACGATCGTTTCCGCCGGCGAAACCGTGATCGATCCTTGGCGCGCCCAGTCCGGCTTGGCCGGCGTTTCGGGCCGCTGGTACACCGGCGGACGAAAGTCGGCGCAAGCGGCCAGCACCAGCAGGCAGGCGCCTGCCATCAGGCATCGCCGCAACGCGGCGCGCGCACCATGCACGATGAACGGGGTGGAATGGTCTGGCACGATCGCCTCCTGCGAGCGTCGGCGGGGTGAGGAGGCCACGGCGGGCACCGGCCCCCGTCAGCCACATCGCCAGCGCCAGTTGCGCCGGGTCAGTCACGGCCCGGATGCAAGGGAGCCGCGCCATCAACACGCCATGCATGCATTGTGTATCCGCTAGCGGCGCGATCCAACCTGTAAATAGAGGCCCTGCGGCAAGAAAAGGGCCGCCCTGCCCGGCACGCCGGGAGGGCGGCGGTGGCTTCAACGATAGATGTTGTTCTCTGCGTTCTGCGTTGAGCTCACGTGAGACTTGATGTCGTCGGCAAAGGCCGTGTTGTTGCCGTTCATGTTCACAACGTTCTGGGTCTGGCCGATCAGCTGCGAAGCATTGAAGTTCGAGTCGATCTTGGTCAGGCTGAAGACAGGCATGAAGGGCACAAAGCCGCCGCGTACGGC
>NZ_JBFTOQ010000072.1:0-23155 GCF_056398045.1 Cupriavidus sp. 05L411
TCGCTGGATGCGCCCCTCCGAAATGGGGCCGGGCAGTGGCTTCATAGGTGTCCGCCTAAATTAAGCGGACGCCTATGCAGCCCGCGAAGACACCAGAGCTTGCCTACACCGCCTCAATTGCGGAAGACGGTACTCGTCGGGCCGTTACGGCTACGCGCTTAACCATTCAGCAAGCGGCCGCCGTCAACGACGATTTCAGAGCCGACCGTCCAGCGCGACTCGTCGGAAGCCAGATACAGCACGGCTTTGGCCACCTCGTCGGACGTACCGAAGCGCCCAAGCGGAATGCTTGCCGCAATCTCTTTGTTGAGCTGCTCGCGATACGCGTCCGGAATCCCGAGCTTGTCGTACAACGGAGTCTCGACCGGTCCGGGGCTCACTGCGTTGACACGGATGCCGCGGCCCAGCAATTCAGTCGAAAGCGTCTTCGACATGTTCAGGAATGCGGACTTCGTGGCGGCATACACGGACGAGCGGTCCGCGCCGGCATGCGCGCTCACGGAGGTGGTCAGTACGACTGACGCAGGATTTGCGAAGACCGGGAGCAGTGCCTGCATCAGGAAGTAGGGACCTTTGACGTTGATGTCGAAAGAACGGTCGAACATCTCCTCCGTCCACTCTTCGATAGGCAGCCAGACGGATACGCCGGCATTGAGGAAGGCAACGTCCAATTGCCCGTAGTGGTCCTTGATGGCTTGTGCAAGTTCTTTTTGTGCTCCAACGCTGGCCGAGTCAGCGCGCAGCACCAGAACTTCTGGGCCCAGTTCGGCTTGTGCCTTTGCAATCGTATCGGGATTGACACCAGTAACGATCACGCGGGCGCCTTCCGCCAGAAACTGCTTTGCCGTTTCCAGCCCGATGCCACTGGTGCCGCCAGTGATGAGGGTACGTTTACCTTGCAAGCGCGACATTTGAATTCTCCGGTGAATGACGACCACCGCGGTCGACAAGGAGAAATATGCGCTCATGCAGAAAAATCGATAAGATTGTCTATTCGTATATAATTCATGCAAAATCAGCATGAATTGAGGTGAAGGCGTGGATCGATTCCTTTTGATGACGTGCTTCGCGCGTGCCGTAGAAACCGGGAGCTTTTCGGCGGCAGGGCGCGATCTAGGGCTGGGGCAACCCAATGTCAGCCGCTATGTGGCGGCTCTGGAGGATCACTTGCAGACGCGCTTGCTCCATCGGTCTACGCGAAAGCTATCTTTGACGCCGGAGGGCGAACGCTACTATGCGCACATCCGGGGCATCCTGGATGCGGTGGATGAATCCGAATCATCCTTCAGGAACAACGTCGAGCCATCGGGGCTCTTGCGCGTAGCCTGTCCTACGGCTCTCGCACACGCGTTTGTGTTGCCGCATGTGCCGACCTTTTTGGAGCGCTACCCCCAATTGATCTTGGATCTTCAACTCAATGATCGATACGTGGACTTGGTCAATGAAGGGACCGAACTCGCCATTCGCATCGGACACCTGGAGGACAGTACCTTGCGCGCCCGGCGTCTTGGATGGTACGACCGAGTCTTCGTTGCCAGTAAGGACTACCTGGCCAAACGCGGAGTTCCGCAGACCCCAGATGACCTGCGCGACCACGATTGCATCATCTACACCCTGCTGTCGTCCGGGGCGACCTGGCGATTCCGGGACGCGGACATCCCGGTTTCCGGCAGGCTTAGAGTCAACTCGCCCGACGCCGTGAGTGCCGCGGTCACGGCAGGCTTGGGCGTGGCACATGGACCTGCGTGGCTGTTTGAGGGCGGGCTGAACAGCGGTCGATTGCAGTTCATTCTGACGGACCATGGGGCTCCGCCCGTCCCGGTGCAGATGGTTTATGTGGCCAACAGACTGCTTCCCACGCGGGCTATCGTGTTCATGGATTTTATGGCTGACGTGTTTTCGAGGATTCCTGCCTTGAACGGCAACACCCCTTTGCCGAATCTATAAGTGTCTCGCGGGTCATGCCTCGAGGGGAAGTTCGTCGCGCTCAGGCAGAGTCATCTGTTGCCGCTACCCATTTTCACCGATTGCGACCGTTACTTGAACGAGCGACGCCATCTGATGGAAATGAAGCTGGCAACTGCCAATCGGTTGGCCGCGGCGAACAAGCTACCGGAGGCGATCGTCACCCAGTCCGGCCTGAAGATATCGCCGCTCGATGCCGCCGTCCCGATGGAGGCACAAACGCTGATCGAACAGACGTCGCTGATGCTGCCGCGCGTCAAGATTACCGAACTGCCGATAGAGGTCGACGGGTGGACGGGTTTCACCCGCCATTTCACCCACCTGAAGACAGGCGAGCCCGCCGTTGACAAGACATTACCAAGCGCCACTAGGCGGCATCCAGCGAAGCGGCTACGGGCGCGATGGGCAGGCACAACGTGAACCACGTGCCCATTGCGTCCGGCTCCCAGGACACCGCCGCATCGAGGGCTGCCGCGCGGCGCTGCACGTTGGCGAGCCCTCTGCCACCGTGTTCCAGTGGCAGCCCGGTGAGGCCGAACGGCGTGCCGTTGTCGTGCACACGCACCGTTACCGAATGGTCGTCGCGGCTGGTCTGCACGCGGACTGCAGTTGCGCGGCTGTGCTTGAGCACGTTTGTGAGGACTTCCTGCAGGATGCGCAGGATGTGCAGGGCGCTCTGGGCGCCGAGCCATGGCAGCGGCGGGATGTCACTGACTTCCCACGTGAGCGAGACGCCCGCGGCCTCAAGCCGCGGCCCGAGCCGGTAGCGCAGCGTGGCCAGCAGCAGCAACAGATCCGTCGATACCGGCTCCAGCGAGTCAATCGTCAGCTTGAGGTCGTCGATGCATTCACGCAGCACCTGGGCGATATCGTCGGCGCGCGCCGTGCCGGATGGGTCTCTCTCGACCATGTGCAAGGCGCTGATCAACGATGAACCGAGACCGTCGTGCATGTCCTGCAGCAGCCGCTGTCGCTCGCGCGTCAGAGTCTCGCGGCGTTCCACGTCGCGCAGCTGCCGATGGCTTTCCAGCAGTTCCGCTTCCCGCTGCGCCAGACGCAGCGACAAGTTGGCGTTAGCCTGCGCGACCTCATCAAGCGCGCTGATATAGCGGCGATACATCAGATACATGAACAGCAGCAGCTGCACGCACCCCAGATAGGACAGCAGGTAGATACCCTCGATATCGATGCGGTAGTTCTGCAGCAGCACGTCATGCACGGCGATCGGCGTGCTCATCGCATTCCATACCGAGAAGGTCATCGCCTCGCGCGACCTGGCCCGCCAGGCGGCCCGCAACGCGGCAATCGACACCACGAGATTCAGCGCCACCAGCAGCAGTTGGGACAGCGGGTATAGGAACACCACATGCGTAAGCCACGACAACGGTAGCGTGCTGGTGGCCAGGAACACGACCGAGGCGTACAGCGCTGCCTCCAGGCGCCGGTAGCGCAGGCCAAGATACCGGAAGATGAACAGGTAGCAGGCCATGATCAGCCACGCGATACTGTTGAACGCCAGCCAGCTGAACCAGGCCTCCGGAATCGGCAAGGGGTCCTGGCCGACCAGATACTGGAGCGTGTGCAGGAAATAGGCCCCTGCGGCCAGGAAGCACAGCAGGTAGCGCGTTTCCTCGCGGCGCCGGAGCCAGACCAGCAATGAGAAGATGCCCACCGCGAGCAGGCCGCCGCTGGACAGATAGGGAAACTGCGTCTGGAGGAAGCTGCGTGCTGCGTAGCGCCAGAACAGGTCGTCGTCCGTGCCAATCCGCACGGACGACAGGGCAGCGCCGACCGGACCCATCACATCGATACGGATGACGATGTCGCGTGGCGCCTGCCCGAGCGCGATCCACAGGGGGTAGTTGTAGCCGTTCCAAACCGGGCCGCCGCGAGACTGCCAGACCTGCTCGCCGTCGGCATACACGGTGAGACGTCCCACGGTCTGCCAGCGCGGCGCGTAGAGATAAAGGGGCTCACCGGCAGCGGCCGAGGCCACCGGAAGCGCCAGTCTCACCCAGATTGTTTCAATGTGACCTGCCCCGACCTGATCGGGTGCGAGGTGACGCGGCACCACCATCGGCAACGGCGTGTCCTGCCAGCCTTCGCCGGCGGCGGGCAGCGCGAGCTGCGATGGAAGCCGGTCGAGCGAGCCGTCGGGTGTGATTCGTAGCTGCGCCGAGGTGATGTGCCAAGGCAGGGCCTGCGCCAGAGCGCCGGACAGCGACCCAGCAAGCAGCAGTGCCAGGAAGAAGGGGAACCACCGTTGCCATGCCGGCGTGCCCATGCGGTCAGTCATCGCGCAGCAGCCCGTGTTGCCGGGCCACGTTGATGGCCTCGACCTTCGAATGGACGTCCAGTTTGACGTAGATGCGTCGCACATAGGTCAGCAGCGTATGTCTCGATACGCCGATCCGTTGCGCAATYTCGTCRTGCGAGAAGCCSCGYGTGATSTCGTTCAGGACYTCRTATTCGCGCGGGGATAGSGCAGAAGGCTTCGGGCCCGCCGGTGCCTGGGGCGCTTGCACCGGCATGTCGGCTGGCGGCGTCTGCAGGCGGGACAGCACTTGCCGGGCGATCACCGGGCTGATCGGGCTGCCGCCCTGATGCAGCGATCGCAGCTCGCGCACGATATGCGCCGCCGAGCTGTCCTTGAGCAGATAGCCGGTAGCGCCCGCGGCGATCGACTGCATGACGTGGCTTTCGTCGCCGAAGACCGTGGCCACCATCACATCGCAACGCGGCCAAGCCACGCGTGCCGCGCGGATGGCATCGATCCCGGAGCCGTCAGGCAGGCCCAGATCGACCACGAGGATGTCGGCTGGCGGGGCGGATTGCAGCAACGCCAGCCCGTTTTGCAACGTCGTGGCGACGCCCGCGGTGCGCATATCGGGGGCGCTGGACAGCGCTTCGAGGAATGCCGCGCTGAACCGGGGATCGTCCTCGATCAGGGCGACGCGGATGGGCGAGGCGAGCGGCGGGAAGGATTCAGTGGGCACGGGAGATCGTATGCGAAACAAACGGGTCGAGACACGACATGCAACGGCCCGTGCTGCCGCTATGCCCCCGCGATCATGGGAAATGACGCGATGTCGCACGATTTGGGGACATACAGCCCGGAAACCCAGGGCTATGATCCAGCCGGATTGTTGCACGCACGGGACCGTATGCAAAGACGGCGCGCGCGGGCATGCACCAAAACAACAGGGTCGACGAGTCAGCAGACTAACGGACGGGGAAAGGGTCGCAGATGAAACTGGAACACTTGGCGAAGGCATGGGCGGCCCTGGCGGTCAGCGTTGTACTGGGCGCGTGCGGCGGGGATGGAGGAAACGACTCGGGGAACGGCACGGGCAGTGGTGGCGGTAACGGCGGTGCGGTGACGCCATCCACGCCGGAAACCCCCGTAACCCCGGGCAATCCGGAGACGCCGGCGATGCCACAGGCCGTGACGTACCTGGGCGTGATCAGCTTTGGCGACACGCTTGCCGTGACGCTCGATGCCCCAGTCGCGGGCCAGGTGCGGATCCGCTTCTCCGATTCGGCGTTCGGCCTGGCCGGTGCGGTGATCGGCCACTACGTCAAGAACGGCAGCGTCTACACGGTCAGCGCGCTCGAGGCTGACAATGCCGAGCCGCCGCCGGCATTCGTAACCGCGCTGCTGGGCTCGGTGACCGCGTCGTTCACGGTGTCGGGCACTACACTGACGGGCGAGATCTCCGGCCTGCCGAAACAGCTCGGCGACGGCAAGCTGTCGGGGCAGGTCACAGCAAGCAGTGCCAGCACGCCGGTGCCGGCCGCCGAGGTGGCCGGCACCTACACGTTCCTGCGCGGGCAATCCACGTACTACACGAGGTCCGGAAACCTCCAGGTGCAGTACAACATGGGCGGACAGATGCGCGTGGGCGCCGATGGCACCGTGCGAATGTGCCAGGCTGGCCCGTACAGCGACACCTGCAATATGGGCCTTGCCGGCACACTCGCGCTGGCGGACCAGACGCGCTACCCGGGCGCCTACACGCTGACGTTGGGGGGGAAGGTCTGGGGACAGGTGTTCCCACTGAGGACGAACGGCGTGACCTCGCTGTACCTCGACCACCTTCAACTCGATACCGGCGGCAACCGCGTCACGGGAACGGGCGTCTTCCGGCCCGCCCAGACGCTGACGGCGAGTCAGGTAGCCGGGCAATGGGTCTGCCGGCAGCCTGGCGTGTCATATGCCGCTGTCACGGGCATCGGCATCCGTGCCGCGCTGGATGGCTCGATGCAGGAGGAGACGCTGACCATCTCCGGCGCGGGTGCGGTCACCAGTGCCGGGACCGGGCAGGTTGCCTCGCTGGCGCTGAACGAAGCCAACAACCTGCTGGGCTTCTCATCCCCGACCACCATCCCAGGCACCATGTACGCGGAATGGATCGTGCCGGCGGTTCCGCCCAACACGATCACGGGCCTGCGCACGCAGGTGTTCATGCCGCTCGACGAAAATAGCATGGCCTACTACGCCGAGGTGAATAGCAAGCCGACCGATCCGGCGAACTGGTCGTTCGTTGTGCAAGGGATGTGTCGGAAGGGGTAGGCGCGAGCGGTCACTGAGCCGGGGAACCGGCCACAAGATGGCCTCGGTTGGGCGCACGACAGCCGAGGCCGCGCCAACCTCGCAGGTCGACGTTGAAAGTTTCCGGGGATTTCGTCACATGTATTCTTTCGCCCGCCGTTGGCTTTTCCTCCTGTCCTGGCTCTGGATTGGACTGTTGTCCGGATGCGCATCCGACGGCGGCGACGCCCCCTAACCGCCGGCCGGTCTCAGCTATACCATGACCTTGGCTGTCTGCGAGACTGGTCAGCCCATCGTACCCAACCGCCCCATCGCCAGCGGCAGTGCCATCACGCGGTACACCGTTTCGCCAGCCTTGCCTGCCGGGCTCGCCCTCGACCATCTGGAGGTGGAATATGACGACGGTGTCCTGCAAGTCCTCGGGCTACTGAAAGAGGACTTACAAGGCGGACCCTATTGCGCTACGTCACTTCTCCGGACCACTGGAAGGCTCCACGTATAGCGCAGCGCCAAGAGGCGGATGGCGAAACAAATAGCGGCCCCGAACCAGGGCGTGACCGCGAGCCTCCACTCCATGAGTTGTCCAAGCACCTGGATGGCTGCCCCGACCAGCGCTGCAACGGCGTAGATTTCCTTCTCGAGGATAATGGGAACGCGGGTGAGCAACACGTCTCTCGCCACGCCGCCGCCAACAGCGGTCACCATACCGAGAATGATGGCAACCTCGACGCTATGACCGAACTGGAGTGCCTTGTGCGCGCCAATGACGGCGAAGAAGCCTAGCCCAAGCGAGTCGAAGAAAACAATAGGATGCTTGAGATGCTCAATGATTGGACGCGCCCAAATTGCCATCCCTGCGGCTAACGCTGACGTGGCGAGGTATCGCCAATCCGAAATACCGACCGGCGGCAAAGCACCAAGGCACAGGTCGCGAATCACTCCACCGCCGCAAGCGGTCAGATGGCTGATGGCCAGGACGCCAAACAGGTCAAGCCTCCTTTGCTCAGCGGCGAGAGCGCCGCTGACCGCGAATGCGAAGGTACCCAGCAAGTCAACCAATACGAACAGGTTATGTTCCATCATGCCTGTGAAGGAGTGCAGAGCCAGGCCGAGGCGGCGGTGAGCATAGCGTGCAGGCCAGTTTCCAGCGTCGGATGAATAACCGGTGCAAACTTTGGGGAATGATTACTCGGTATTTTATTCACCTGCTTCGCCGCTTTGGCTTGTGCATAGACGCCAGGGTCGGTCCCTCCGATGAACCAGAAGACGTAGGGCACATTCCAAGTCCGACCGAAGACGCTGAAATCTTCACTGGCCGAGGCGGGTGCCGTTTCGTAGGCCTTGTCGCCAAACTGGGCGTGGAAAGCGTCGGCCACCTGACGCGTGGCAGCGGCATCGTTTTCGGTTAACGGGTATTGGCTGAGCGTGGTGAACTCCGGCGGTCGCTCGGCGTTGGACGCATCGCACTCCGCGCAGCAGATTCGCTTGATGGACGCCAGCATGTACTCGCGCACGTCTTCGTCGAATGTGCGCATATTCAGCTTGATGGTTGCCTCGTCGGGGATGATGTTCTCTTTGGTACCCGCTTGCAGCGAACCAATGGTAAGCACTGCATTATCCATCGGCGAAATTTCCCGCGAGACGATGGTCTGCAGGCGCAGCGTCGTGGAAGCGGCCATGATGACCGGGTCAATGGAAGTCTGTGGCTGCGAACCATGCGAGCCGCGCCCGAACAGCTTGATTTTCAGGCTATCTCCCGCCGACATAATGACCCCCGGGCGGTAACTGACTGTGCCGCTAGGCCCCACCATGACGTGCTGGCCCAAAATAATGTCCGGCTTGGGAAAGCGTTCGGCGCCCCAGTCGTCAACCATGCGGCTGGCACCGCGACCAACCTCTTCGCCCGGTTGAAATACCACCATGACCGTGCCCTTCCAGGCATTGCGGTGCTCGGCAAGGACGCGCGAAACTCCCATCAGCCAAGTCACGTGCATATCATGCCCGCAAGAATGGGCCACGTCGACTTCGACGCCATCTTCATCCTTGGTCTTGACCGTACTGGCGTAAGGCAAACCGGTGTTTTCGGCCATGGGCAGCGCGTCCATATCTGCGCGGAGCATCACCGTCTGGCCCGCGCCGTTGCGCAATACCCCAACGACGCCTGTGATGCCTACTGCACGCGTCACTTCGTAGCCCAGTGCCTCAATATAGTCTGCCGCGACCTTTGCTGTTCGGACCTCCTGCATTGACAGCTCCGGATGCTGGTGAAGGTCCTTGTAGATACTTTCGAGCTCCGTCAGCAGTTTGTCGCTGCGGCCTGCCAGGGCTTGGACGAGTGCGTTCATGGAGAACCTCCAAATCTGAGTTGGTCAGCATGCCTCATCCGAATACCACGTGGTCTCGCCCAGGGAGGAGCCCCCTCGGTTCGCAAAGAGGACATATGGCTACACCTGGGATGCCGTGCGTGGAGCCAAGCGCCGGCTAACCGGCTGCGGTAGCAAGATTAAGCTCAGGACGCCAACCAGGATACTGAACAGCACATAGTAGAGGGGCGCGGTGTTGCTGCCCGTCACCTTGACCAGCCAGGTATTGATGAATGGCGCCAGCCCGCCGAAGAGCAACACCGCCACGTTGTATGTGAACGCCGCCCCGGTTGAGCGCACCCCCCACCGGGCACACCTCCGTCAAGACGATGGGAATTGGTGCCCAAATGAAGCTCATGAAAAAGGACATGGCAACCTGCACTGCCAGCAGCGACTGAAACGATGGGGCGGCCACCAAGTGATGAAAGGAGAACCACGCGACGATGCCGTATCCAAGCATGCCTGGGAAGAGTACAGCTTTGCGTCCATAGCAGTCTGAGAGGTAGCCTGCAAATGGGCAAATCAGCAAAATGACCGCAGTCCCCATGAAGGTCGCGAGATTGGCATCCGCCGGGGCGATGCCTAATTGCTGCTTTGCAAAAATCGGCAGAAAGAAGACGAAGACGTAAGCTGACACGGTACCCACCACGCAAATACCGGTGCTAGCAATGATTTCTCTTCATCTATCCTGGCTGGCACCCACATTTGCGGAATTTGAGGTCGCCATTAGCCAAAATGACGATCTGCAACAGGTGCTGCTGCTCTTCATCGGCCAGGAATTCTGCTACTACTGGTACCACCGCGCTTCGCACCGCATCCGCTTCTTCTGGGCAACGCATGCGGTTCACCACTCGCCGAACGAACTGACGCTGGGCACGGCCTACCGCCTTGGCTGGACCGGCAAGCTCACCGGCACCGCAGTGTTCTTCACCCCGCTGGACTGGCTCGGCGTGCGTCCGGAAGTCGTGCTGGCTGCCCTGAGCTTCAACCTGCTGTACCAGTTCTGGCTCCACACCACCTGGATCCCGAAGCTCGGCTGGCTTGAATACGTGTTCAACACCCCGTCGGCTCACCGCGTGCACCATGCCTCGAACATCGACTATCTGGATGCAAACTTCGGTGGCGTGCTGGTCATCTTCGACCGCCTGTTCGGCACCTATGTGGAAGAACGCGCCGACGAACCCTGCGTCTACGGCATGACCACGCCGACCACGACGCACAACCCGATCGTCAACCAGTTCGAACACTGGGTTAGCCTGGCACGGGACATCGCGTCGGCACGCAACCTGTGGGACGCAATCGGCTACCTGGCCCTGCCCTCGGGCTGGAGCCCGGACGGCAAGGGCGACACCACCGAGAATCTGCGCCAGCAAGTCCAAGAAGCGTACGCCGCGGTGCCCGTAACGAACCGCTAAACGACGGCGGCACGGTCCGCAAGCCAAGCCTGATCAATGAACGCCCGGGCCATCACCGGGCGTCTATCACTGGGCTAAGCGCCATCAGGTTCGCGGGCCTGTGGTGTTGGCTCCAGCCACTGGCCTCGCCAAATTCCGGCGCGGCTTGCCAGGGGCTCAAACATGCAGCCCCGAAAGGAACTGCTTCAGTTCCGGCGTCTTCGGCTCCCCGAAGATTTCCGCCGGCGAGCCCATCTCATGCACCTTCCCGTGATGCATGAAGACCACGCGGTCGCTGACCTTGCGGGCGAAGTTCATCTCATGCGTGACCATGACCAAGGTCATGCCTTCCGCCGCAAGGCCTTCCACCACGCCCAGCACTTCGCCGACCAGCTCCGGATCGAGTGCGGAGGTGACTTCATCGCACAGCAGCACGGCCGGGTCCATGGCCAGCGCGCGGGCGATTGCCACGCGTTGCTGTTGTCCGCCGGATAGCTGGTCGGGGAAGCTGTGGAACTTGTCGCCAAGGCCCACGCGCTCGAGCAGTGCTTGTGCACGCTTGCGGGCCTCCGACCTGGGTGTGTCCTTCACGAGTGTGGGCGCCAGCATCACGTTCTGCCCGGCGCTCAGGTGCGGGAACAGGTTGAAATTCTGGAAGATCATGCCAACGTTCTGGCGCAGGTCGCGCATGGCGCGGGCGTCGCCATGGCGCAGTGCCTGGCCATCCACGCTGAGCGCCCCTTCATCGAAGCTTTCCAGTCCGTTGATGCAGCGGAGCAAGGTGCTCTTGCCCGAGCCGCTGCGGCCGATGATGCAGACGACCTCGCGGCGCCCGATTTGCAGGTCGATGCCCTTGAGCACTTCGTTGGCGCCAAAGCGCTTGCGCAGGCCCTGGATATCGACGAGGGCAAAGGGCTTGGTGGTTTCGGTTTGCTTGGACATGGGATGACGGGCTCAATGCTTGGGCTGCAAGCGACGCTCAAGGCGGCGGCTCCACAACGACAGCGGGAAACACAGGGCGAAGTACAGCAGCGCGACGCAGCCGTAAGCCAGGAAGGGCTGGAAGGTGGCGTTGGAAATCATCTGGCCAGCCTTGGTGACTTCCACGAAGCCGATCACCGAGGCCAGTGCAGTGCCCTTGATCACTTGCACCAGGAATCCCACCGTGGGTGCCACCGCGATGCGCGCGGCCTGCGGCAGGATCACGTGCTGCAGCTGCTCGCGCAGATTCATCGCCAGGCTGGCGGAGGCCTCCCACTGGCCCTTTGGAATGGCGTTGATGCAGCCGCGCCAGATCTCCGTGAGATGGGCGCTGGCATATAGCGTGAGGCACAGTGCCGCGGCGAACAGCGCCGAGGTCTCGACACCCAGCAACGCCAGCCCGAAGTAGAACAGGAACAACTGCATCAGCAACGGGATGCCCTGGAACAGCTGCACGTAAAGTGCCACGCCGCGCACGGCGCCCGGCAGGCGCGCAATGCGAGCGACCAGCAGCAGCATGCCAACGACGCTTCCGCCGACGAAGGCGATCARCGACAGCMCCACKGTCCAGCGCAGCGCCAGCAGCAGGTTGCGAARRATGTCCCACAGGGAAAAGTCGACCATGATATATGCCTCCCGGTCTCAGCGGCCAAAGATGAAGCGCGGACCAACCCAGTTCAGGATCTCGCGCAGCACCACGGCCAGGCCCAGGTAGACGCAGGTGGCGACGATATAGGCTTCAAAATTGCGGAACGTGCGGCTGGCGATCATATTGGCCGCATAAGAAAGCTCTTCGGTGGAGATCTGGCTGCAGACCGCCGAGCCCAGCATCACGATGATGACCTGGCTCACCAGCGCGGGCCACACGCGCGACAGCGATGGCGGCAGCACCACGCGCGTAAAGATCTGCCAGCGGTTGAGCGCCAGGCTCTGCGCGGCTTCGATCTGCCCGCGCGGCGTGGACTCCAGCCCGGCCCGGATGATCTCGCATGCATAGGCGCCGAGGTTCAGCGTCATCGACAGCACGCACGCCACTTCCGCTGGCATCCGCACGCCAATCGAAGGCAGGCCGAAGAAGATAAAGAACAGCTGGATGATGTATGGCGTATTGCGGACTGCCTCTACGTAGCCGCCCACCAGTGCGCGCAGCCATGCCGTTGCATGGATGCGCGCCCAGGCACAGCCGATGCCCACGAGCGCACCGAAGGCCGCGGAGAACGCTGTCAGGAGAATCGTCAGCAACAGGCCGCGCAGTAGCATGGGCCACTGCGAGAGAACCGGCGCAAAGTCGAAGGAGATCATGCAGTGCCGCTAGAGAGTTTTTTGTCTTCGGCGAGACTGACCTGCGAGGCAGGCCAGTGCGCCAGCAACATGGAGCCCGCGCACGGGGCCGGAAACGATCCAATCTGTTTTCACGCTTACCCGTATGCCCGCTTACCCGTTTGCAATCAGTCCGGCAAATCGCCCATGCCGCGACCGAGCCAGCGCTGCGCATAGCCGTTGAGCGTGCCATCCGCCTTTGCCTTGCGCAGGATCTCGTTGACCTTCGCCAGCAGCGCGGTTTCGCCTTTGCGCACACCGATGAAATTGGGCGAATCCTTGAGCAGCAGTTTGTACTCGGCCTCTACCTTGGGGTTCTTCGCAATCGCCGCGGCTGCCACGGCGGCGCCGGTGGCCAGCAGTTGCGTTTGCTGCGACACGAAGGCGGCCACGGTGGAGTTGTCGTCCTCAAAGCGCTGGATCTTCAGCGTGGGGGGCGCCACTTGCTGCAGAACATCGTCCTGGATGGTGCCTCGCGTGACCGCGATGGTCTTGCCGCCAAGATCGGCAAAGCTCTTGATGCTCATTGCTTTCGGACCAAACACCGCTTGGAAGAAGGGTGCATACGCAATCGTGAAATCGATCACCTTGGCGCGCTCGGCGTTCTTGCCCAGCGCCGAGACGATCAGGTCGATCTTCCTGGTCTGCAGGTAAGGGATGCGGTTCGGCGTGCTCACCGGGACGAGATCGGCCTTGACGCCGAGCTTGTCGGCGATCATCTGCGCCACGGCCGCGTCCAGGCCCTGCGGCTTCAGGTCCGTGCCCATGTAGCCATACGGCGCGAAGTCGGTCGGGATGCCGATCGCGATCGACTTCTTGCCCATCACGGCGCTCAGGGAATCGTCGGCTTTGGCGGGTGCCATCGCGATGAGCGCGGCACCTGCGATCAGGCTGGCGATGGCGGTGAACTGTCTGCGTTTCATAAAGACACCTTTATCAGTCGGTCGGGGAACACGAGGGACTGAAAGGCAAGTTGTGTGCCACTGCTGGCGATGCAGGCCGCGCGGGTGAATGCGAAGAGCCGCATTGCCTTGAAATCAAACACTTGGCGGACGCCTCCCCGACAGCGCCGCTGACTTGGCATTGCCCTTGCATGAAAGGCAGCCAATAATGAAACAACGGTTTCATATGCACCAGAATATGAAATCGTGGTTTCATTGTTGTGCAGACTCGGACCACGTTGGTGCGGGCAAGCTGAACGGAGGCACGGACCCGACATGGCCATTCAACCCGCGCTGGAAGCGCAAATCCACCAGTGCTACGGCGAACTTTCTTCGGCAGACAAGAAATTGGCCGACGTGCTGCTCATGCGGCAAAAAGACCTGCTCAGCTACTCGGCCACCGAACTGGCGGAGCTGGCGAGCGTCTCCAAGGCGAGCGCGGCGCGCTTCTTCCGCCGCCTCGGCTATGCGGACTTCAGCGCCTTCCGGCAATCGCTGCGGGACCAGGTCTCCGAGCAATCTCCGCTGTACCTGATGGAGCACAACGGGCTGCCGCCCGATTCGGGGGGCGTGCCGCAATCGGTCGTGGCCGGCCTGGAGGCGCACGTGCAGCTCGACCGCCGCCGGCTCGCCAGCCTGCCGGAACTACTCAGCGAGCGCGCGCTGGAGACCACGCTCACCGAACTCGCCAACGCGCGCCGAGTGTGGGTGGTGGGTTATCGCAACAGCTTCATGCTGGCTTTCTATGCCAATGCGCTGCTCTCGCAGGTTCGCTCCGAGGTGTACCTGCTCAATGAGCAAGCGGGCAAGGATGCGGAGCTGGTGGCCGAGATCGACAGCAAGGACGTACTGCTGGCGGTGGACTTCCGACGCCGTGCGAAGCGCCTGGACGGCATGGTGACACTGGCCCGGGAGGCCGGCGCCAAGCTTATCCTGCTCAGCGATGCCCCGGTTTCCAAGCTGGCCGCCAAGGCCGACGCCGTGCTGCGCTGCTCGCACCACGGCGGCCAGGTCTTCGATTCCTATGTGGCCGCCGTCAGCCTGGTGAACTACCTGGCCACCGCCATGGCAGGCCGCTCCCGCAAACGTTCGCGCGCACGCATGGCCCGCGTGGAGCGCGCGCACGACGTGCTCGGGGACCTGGAGACCGGCCACTGAGATCGACCGGCACGCAGCGCCGCCATCAATACACGCAATAACGCATTCTGACTGGACCAATACACACACACATGACCACGCTCCCAAACCTCTCGCTCGATCTTCTCCCCAATCCAGCCCTGAGCCGCGCGGAACCCTATGGTGCACAGCGCGCCGCCATCCTGAGCGAGCCGGCCCTGGCCGCCGCCCGCCGCGAGATCTCCGCCTGGGAGGGCTACCAGCCCACGCCGCTGAAAGCCCTGCCGAACCTGGCGGCCGCGCTGGGCGTCGGCCAGATCCACTACAAGGACGAAGGCTCGCGCTTCGGGCTGGGCAGCTTCAAGGCGCTCGGCGGCGCGTATGCCGTGGGACGCCTGCTTTGCCGCGAACTCGGGTCCCGGATCGGCCGCGCGCTAAGCATCGCTGACCTGAGTGCGCCGGCGCTGCGCAGTATGTGCGCCGAACTCACCGTGACCTGCGCCACCGACGGCAATCACGGCCGCTCCGTGGCCTGGGGCGCCCAGCTGTTCGGCTGCCGCTGCGAGATCTATATCCACGCCACCGTGAGTGAAGGGCGCAAGACCGCCATCGAACGCTTCGGCGCCCAGGTGGTGCGCACCACGGGCAACTACGACCAGGCCGTGCAGCAGGCCGATGCCGATGCGCGGGTTAATGGCTGGTACGTGATCTCGGATACCTCGTACACCGGCTATATGGACGTGCCGCGCGATGTCATGCAGGGTTATCAGCTGATGGTGGACGAAGCCGTCAATGCGCTGCCGGCCTGGCCCACGCATGTGTTTATCCAGGCCGGCGTGGGTGGCTTTGCCGCCGCCGTCTGCGGCTACTTCTGGGAACGTGAGGATGGCAAGGACAGGCAGCGCCCCGTCTTCACCGTGGTGGAACCCGCCAAGGCGGACTGCCTGATGCAAAGCGCGCGCGCTGGCAAGGTCACCGCCGTCACCGGCGAGCTGGATACGCTGATGGCCGGCCTGGCTTGCGGCGAAGTTTCGCTGCTCGCCTGGGAAATTCTTGCCGAAGGCGCCGACGCATTTTGCACGGTCGACGACGCATCCGCGGTAAAAGCCATGCGCCTGCTGGCCCAACCGCAGGGCGACGATCCCGTGATCGTGGCCGGCGAATCCGCCGTGGCCGGGCTGGCCGCTGCCATCGCCGCCATGCAAGACCCGCAGGCCTGCGCGGCGCTCGGGCTCAACCGCCAGAGCCGGCTGCTGTTTATCGGCAGCGAGGCCGACACGGATCCCGCGCTGTACGCCGAACTGGTTGGCCGCAGCGCGGAAGCAGTGCGCGCCGGAGCCGCGGCATGAGCGAGCAGAGCGCACCAAAGGCAGACCCCGCGCCGCGCATTTGCGGCGAGCGCCTGCTGCAAAGCCTGGACGATCTCGCGCAACTCGGCGCCATCGAAGGGGGCGGAGTGTGCCGCCTGGCGCTGACCGATGCCGACAAACTCGGCCGCGACTGGGCAGTGGCGCGCATGCAGGCGCTGGGCATGACCGTTACCATCGACGCCATCGGCAACGGAGTGGCCGTGTATCCCGGCAGCGAAGACCTGCTCCCTGTCATGATCGGCTCGCACATCGACACCGTGCGAACCGGCGGCCGCTACGACGGCAACTACGGGGTGCTGGCCGGCCTGGAAGTGGTCGCCACGCTGCGTGATGCTGGCCTGCGTCCGCGTCGCCCCATCGCCGTCGCCTTTTTCACCAATGAAGAGGGCGCGCGCTTTCATCCGGACATGATGGGCTCGCTGGTCTATGTGGGCGGAATGCCACTGGAAGACGCACTGGCCACTACCGGCATCGATGGCGTCACGGTAGGCGCCGAGCTGCGGCGCATCGGCTATGACGGCCAGGCGCCCGTAGGCAAACCGCGCGTCGACAGCTTCGTGGAGTTGCATATCGAGCAAGGCCCCGTGCTGGATCTGCGGGGCTTGCAGGTTGGCGTGGTGGAAGGGGTGCAGGGAATCTCCTGGACCGAATTCACCATCGACGGCGTATCCAACCACGCCGGTACCACGCCTATGGAGCTCCGGCACGACGCCGGCTACGCCGCCGCGCGCGTCGCCAATTTCGTGCACGACCTGGCGCTGCGCTACGGCGGCCGGCAGATCGCCACCGTGGGCGCCATGCGTTTCGAGCCGAACCTGATCAACGTCATCCCCAACCGCGCCGTCTTCACCGTAGACCTGCGTAATACCGATGAACGGCGGCTCGCCGAAGCCGAAACGGAAGTCCTTGCCTTCGCCCAGCAAACCTGCGAGACGGAAACCCTAACTCTTAGCCATCGCCGGCTGGCACGTTTCGAGCCGGTGGCATTCGATCCCATGGTCATCGACCTGGTCGAGCGGGAAACCGCAGCGCTTGGCCTCACCCACATGCGCATGCCCAGCGGCGCCGGTCACGATGCGCAAATGCTTGCCCGCGTCTGCCCCGCCGGCATGATCTTCGTGCCCAGCGTGAAAGGCCTGAGCCACAACGTGCGCGAGTTTACCGAGCCGGACGACCTCATCGACGGCGCGCAGATTCTGCTGCAGGTGGTGCTCAAACTCGCTGACCGGCCGTGATCGACGCCAAGTCCTTGCCACTAGCCTGAACCGCTACCCTGAACGCATCCTGGAGTTACCCGTGTCCCGTATTGTGAATGTCGCCATCGGCCAGCTTGGCCCCATCGCCCGCGCCGACAGCCGCCAGCAAGTGGTCAGGCGCCTGTGCGACCTGATGCGCGAAGCCCACGCCTGCGGCTCGCACCTGATCGTCTACCCCGAGCTGGCGCTTACCACTTTCTTCCCGCGCTGGTACATGGAGAGTGACGAAGAGATCAACGGCTTCTTCGAGCGCGAGATGCCCAGCGCCGCCACGCAGCCGCTGTTCGATCTTTCGCGCGAGCTTGGCGTCGGCTTCTACCTCGGCTACGCCGAACTCGCCAACGAACAAGGCAAGACGGTGCGCTACAACACCTCCATCCTCGTCAACCGCCAAGGGGAGATCGTCGGAAAATACCGTAAGGTGCACCTGCCCGGCCATCGCGAGCACGAACCGTGGCGCCGCTTCCAGCATCTGGAAAAGCGCTACTTCACGCCCGGCAACCACTTTGGTGTGACTGAAGCCTTTGGCGGCAAGATCGGCATGGCCATCTGCAACGACCGCCGTTGGGCCGAAACCTATCGGGTGATGGGCCTGCAAGGCGTGGAGATGGTGCTGATCGGCTACAACACGCCCGTGCACAATGCGCCTGCGCCGCAGCACGACGACCTCTCGCTTTTCCACAATCAGCTATCGATGCAGGCCGGCGCCTACCAGAACGGCACCTGGGTGGTCGGTGTGGCCAAGGCGGGGCTGGAAGAGGGCGTGGACGGCATTGGCGGCAGCTGCATCATCGCGCCCTCCGGCGAAGTGCTGGCCCGTTGCATCACCAAGGGCGACGAGGTCGCCATCGCCCGCTGCGACTTGGATTTCTGCGACGTCTACAAGCGCACCACGTTCAACTTCGACGTGCACCGGCAGCCGCAGGCGTACGGGATGATCGTGGAGCGCAGAGGGGAGACGCTGATGGCGAATGGGAGCGCGGTGGTGGTCTGACGCCTGGCGCACGCAAACTAGTGTGCCAACTCGAACGGGGCAGGTTCATACTCCTGCCGCAAGAGGCAAGTGGTGTCGTGCGATGACAGCTTCCGGACTTACCTGAGCGAATCGTTCGACTGCCGTCTGGCACAAGATCCGCGTGGCCGAGGCAAGGCTGCGCAATCCGGCCAGGATCCAGCAGCCCGGACGGTCCGCGGGATATTGATCTGTGAAGCCACGCACCATCACCACTTCCACGCTGCTGGATTGCCGTGTCGCTCCCATCGCCTGTACCGAGTCCATCGCACGGTACTGGTGTGCATTCCCATGCGGAAGTTGCGGAACGTGTCGATGACTTTGCGTCACCTGGCTTCATGAATTTACTGTGCCGGGCTGTGGTGTGTTCGGGGTAATGGCCTCCGATGGCGGCGGGTTGATCCAGACTGCTGTGGGCAGACACGGAGGTTCAGGGCGACGCCCTTTAAACCTTTTTGGGGGACGCCCGGAATGCTGTGTCGAGTGCTGCCTGACGGGGAGGCGCAACTCCTGGGCGAGCCCGTAATGAACGCTGTGCGGTGTCATGAATCCGATGCCCGAGTGCCGATGCACGGTGTTGTACCAGGCGAAGAAGGCCTGGCAGTGGGCGCCAGCAACCGGTACATGGCGCGCACCGAACCCAGGTAGCGGCCCTCGTCGAGCAACGTGGCGTGTATCGCCCCCGGCGCGGTGTCGGCGAAGCGCTCGCTGTTAAGGGTGTCCAGCAGCACCTGGTTTTCCAGTGCGTCCAGAGCCAACGGTGGCCGGGTCCGCTGGGCAGTGGACCGTGGCAGTGGACCGATGAAGGCCATGCGACGCAGGTGGGCCCGTTGCCGGGCAGCCGTGCCGCGCTCGCGCCTAGGGCCGGAGTGAGCTCTTGCACAGCCGCCACTACGGCTTGTCGGTGTCGTCGTCGATCGGATTGCCCAGCAAGGCTGCAAGTTCCTAAGAAACACCAACCTCCGCCGGCTGCAACTTGCAGCCAAAGTGCGCTGCACGACGATGGAGCTGCTTGATGACGCGTTCCTTGTACCTGAGCTCGTACTGGTCGGCGCCTGGATCCTGGTACCGCATGCCAAAGCGCATGGCTCGGTAGAAGAGGATGGTGATCTTGCGCGCCGTGGCCCTGCCGACGCGCGCCGCCAGTCGTCGGTAGAAGGCTCCCAGCGCGGAACCGGGCTGGCGCCGCGCCACGCCATAGTCGTGCAGGCCCCAGTAGGGCGGGCTGGTGACGATGCACTGCACGCGCACACGCTGGCCGCATGAGCACGACCAATTCCGCCAAGTTTCGGGCCGCCTACGCACCCTTATCGCGACAATTCCGTTCGGATACGTGTGTTCGTTGACGCGCCCCGTACATCCGAATGATTAGAGAAGAACGCCTGCACAGCATTCCCACGCGGCCGCTCGCGCTACCGCAGTGTTTGGTCCCTGTGCTTTCGGAATAAAAGAAGCCCTCCGGGCGGCGGGCTACGACGACTGAGTCGTCGACTTGCTTCCTGATCCGTGTGTCCTGATTCTTGCCTGGCGAGCAGTGAGACAAGGACGCGAATCCATAGCGAGCGATCAACGGCCGATCTGCTTGCTCACGGCGTTTTCCTGCTGGTTAAGAGCGCGCTGATCGGCACGGGTAATGTGGCCGCCGTCGTGGCTTGCCATGGTGCGTTCTTCGGCGCGGATCTGGTGATCTTCGCTGTGCAGCTTGGCTGCCTGGCTGCGGGACATCTCACCTTCCTTGACCTCTTGGTGGATACGAGCGTTTTGGTTGGCCAGACGCCCGTTGACCTGCTCGCGACGCGGGTGATTCTTCTGCCACTGGGTATCGTTTGCCATTGCGCCACCAGCCATGCCTGCCGCCAGAACGGCGATTGCCACACTTCCAATCAGTTTGCGAGTAAACACCGTGAGCTCCCTTGGTTGTTGATGCACGGCAGGATTGGCCGCGCATTCCGGTAACGCCGCGGAATCGGGCGGCGATGACAAGGAGGCGGGGAGTGCTTTGTAACGATTTGTTGATGCTGAAGCTGCGTTTGATGCGTTGATATCGATGCGTCGAGATCGAGGGTGAGAGTAGTTTTCTGTAATTTCCGGTCGCTCAGGTTCAGAGATGTATGCCGCCAGCAGGGCGAGCACGCCGCCGAGCGCGTCCACATCGTACGAGGTGAACTGCAGCCAGCCACTGGCGATGGGATGATTGTGGAACGCAGAGCGAAGACTCTGATGGCCGATGGGGACGCGGGTAGTCTGCCGCCTGCGTCACGCGAATTCAAGTTCCAGCCCCCATACACTCGCCTTAATCAGAGCGCCTAGCAGGAAACGAGTAGCGAACCCTAGCGCTTCCAGCCGATCCGGTGCCGTTCCTGCGTGGCCTCATGCCGCGCATCGTCCTCCGTATGCAGATAAGCGCTGGTCGTGGCGATGGAAGCATGCCCGAAATTGTCCCTCACGAACCGCAGGTCCACCTGCTGGTCGGTCATATGCGAGCCCGCGGTATGGCGTAGCCAGTGCGCCGAGGCGCTGGCCAGCACCGCTGCCCGGCTGTCCCACTCGGGGCCGCGCGCGCGCAGGCGCGCGGCGGCCATCCCGAAGACCTCCTTCAGCACCAGATGCAGCGCGCCGCGTGACAAGGGTTTTTCCTTGCCGATGATCGGCAGCACGATCGGGCGCTCCTCACCGGGCAATGGCATCGGCGACAGGCCGTGAGCGCTGCGATAGCGCGCCAGCTCCACCATCAGTTCGTCGGTGGCCGGTACCAGCCGCGTCTTGTTGCCCTTGCCGGTCACCTCCAGCCACCAGCGCTCGACGCCCTCCCGGTTGCGCCGGCAAAAGAACGCGCCCATCCGGGTCTCGGCCACTTCGGCCGCACGCAGGCCGCCAAGATACAGCACCGTCAGCAGCCAGCGGCAGCGCGCGGCGTGCAGGCGGTCGCGCTCGGTGGCACTTTCGATCGTCCCCGGCATCGCCTCGATGGTGTCCTTGACCACCTGCCACATCTCGTGGCTCAGATAGCGCGTGACCCTGGGCTTGGACTGGCCGCGCCGGCTGCGTGCCAGCGAGAGCGGATTGCCGGCCAGGTAGCCGGCGTCCACCAGCCAGGCGAACAGCGTATTGAGGATCACCATCGCATGCCGCACGCTGGCCGGGGAGAGCGGGCCAGCGAACGGCCGCCAGTCCGGCGCGCCGCGCGCGAGCTTCTTGCGCGACGCCATGACCCAGCGCCAGGCTGGTTGCGGATTGGTGAGGAAGCGCTCGTACAGCAGCAAGTCCTCATGCGTGAGCGACGACAGCGGCTTGCCCTCCTGCATGACGGCCCACAACAGCAGTCGCTCGACCTCGCGTCGATAGGTCTGCAGGGTGGCCGGGGTATCGGTATAGCGTGCCAGCCAGGCGGTGACGGCAGCCAGATCGTCAGCGGCCGAGATCTGCGGAGTGCCGCCGCGGGCCCGGTTACTGCCAGCGGCCCCGGAGAGCGCGGCGGGCAGGGCCAGGCGCTCGATCGGGGTGGCCGGCAGGGCAGTGAAGGCAGGTTGGGGGAGCGGGGTGGGTTCCATCAGTGCGGCGGGCGTCATGGTGTGAGTGTAGGCACAATTATAGACAGAAGCCTACTTATGTCTAAAGATTTGCATTTTTAATAAGTAAATTAACGTATTACGTAGTAATATTTAATCAAATTCCACGAACGTTCCACGTAGAACATGACCGCCAGCCCACTCGATCACCCGCCGCCCACGCCTGGCGACGCCGCGCCAGAGGCCCAGCTCGCCGCCGACGTGGCCACGCTGCGCGCGCAGTTCCCCGAGACTCGCGCGCTGTACCGCGAGGTCTGCGCCCTGCTGTTTTTTAGATATGGGACCACCCCCACCGCCAACAAGCTCTACGGGCTGGTGCGCAAGGGCAGCATGGGCACGCCGACCGAGGTGCTGGCGCAGTTCTGGCAGGATTTGCGCGGCAAGATGCGCGTGACCATTGACCAGCCCGGGCTGCCGGATGCGCTCAAGGCGATCGCGGCCGACGCCGTGCAGTCGATCTGGCAGGCCGCCAACGAGGCCGCTAGCGCCGAGCTGGCCGCCTTGCGGGCGGAGGCGCGGTGTCAGGCGAGCGAGGCGGAAGCGCAGCGCGACCAGGCGCGGGCCGCGGTGGTGGTGGCCGAGCAGGAAACAGCCGCAGTGCAGGCCGAGCTCGACGCCGTCCAGCGCGCGCGCGCGGCGCTACAAGGGGAACTGGAGGCCGAGCGCCAGGCCCACGCCGCAGCGCAGGCGCGTCACGACGAGAGCAAGCGTCAGATCGAGGCGCTGGAGCGGCAACTGGGCGAGATGCATACGCAGTTCTCGGCCGACCTGGAGCGCACCCGCGAGCAGGTGGTGGTGGCACAGGAGCGCGCCAGCGCCACGGAGCGCCGCGCGCTGCGCGAAATCGACCAAGAGCGCACGCTGCGGCAGAAGGGCGAGCAGGCGCTCGCGGACCTGCGCACCGAACTGGCGATGGTGCAAGCGCGGGCGCAGGAGGCGGCCGTGGCTGGCGCCGAGGCGCGGGTGCGACTGGAGGCCGAGCGCGATACGCTTAGCCGGCAACTGGCGGCGGCCGAGCAGGCGCTCGGACGAGGGCAGGCGGCACAAGACGGGCTGCGGGCCGAACTGGAAGCGGCGCTGCGGCAGGCTGAGCGCGCGCAAGCCGAAGCCACCGCGTCGCGGCGCCTGGCAACGACCCGGCGCCAGGTGCCAGCGACCAAGACCAAATTGAAGTTCAAGGCGGGGCCGGCATGAGGGGCGTGGGCGGCAGTTGGATTTGTCCACCGCGCCACGGGATAAACCTGTGGACAAGCCGCGCGAGGACCAGATCCCCGGCGGGCTCCTCGGGTCTGATTAATGTTTGAGCGGCGGGGTGA
>NZ_JBFTOQ010000073.1:0-22292 GCF_056398045.1 Cupriavidus sp. 05L411
ATCCCCAAGTCCAATGGGAAGGAACGCCCTCTGGGTATTCCGACCATGTTGGACCGAGCCATGCAGGCCCTGTATCTGCTGGCGCTGGAACCGGTGTCCGAAGGGACGAGTGATCCGAACTCCTATGGGTTCCGGATCAATCGCTCTACTGCGGATGCCATGTCCCAGCTATTTGTTTCGTTGTCCCAGAAGGCTTCGGCTCAATGGGTACTAGAGGCGGATATCAAGGGGTGCTTTGACCATATCAGTCACGACTGGCTGGAACGCAACGTCCCGATGGACCGCGCAATTTTGCGAAAGTGGCTGAAGGCTGGCGTTGTATTTCAGGGCCAGTTTCAGGCGACCGAGGCCGGAACACCACAGGGGGGCATCATTTCCCCGACTCTGGCAAACGTGGCATTGAACGGGTTGGAACGGCAACTGGTGGAGTCCTTGCGGACAAAACTCGGAGTCGCCAACGTACGGAAGCATAAGGTGAACGTCGTGCGGTACGCAGACGACTTCGTGATCACCGGCAGTACGCCGGATGTTTTGGAGCACGAAGTGAAGCCGTGGGTAGAGGAGTTCCTAGCAGTACGGGGGCTGACGCTATCGACGGAGAAAACGCGGATTGTCCACATTGCCAACGGCTTCGACTTCCTTGGGTGGAATTTCCGGAAGTACTCCGGAACGCTGCTCATCAAGCCAAGCAAAAAGAACGTGCAGACGTTCTATCGCAAGGTGAAGGAAGTCATCAGTGCTAACAAAGCGGTAAAGCAGGCGGATCTAATCGCTCTGCTGAATCCGATGCTAAGGGGCTGGGCGCAGTATCACAGTCCAGTGGTTGCGAAGGCGACGTTCACACGTATAGAGCACGATATTTTTGGGGCTCTGTGGCGGTGGGCGAAACGGCGACACAACGGTAAGGACTCTGGCTGGGTGCGGAAGAAGTACTACGCGGCGGTCGGGGAACGAAACTGGGTGTTTGGGACCACAGTAACAAAGGCGGATGGTAGTAGCTACTGGAAGGGGTTGTATTCGCTATCGAGTACAGCTATCCAGCGGCACACAAAAATCAAGGGGAGCTACAACCCCTTTGATCCTGAGCAGGAGCGGTATGGCGAGAAGTTGCGGCAGGAGCGCATGCAGTCAAGCATGTCGCACCGAAAGCAGTGGATTAAGCTGTATTTGTCCCAGCAAGGACTGTGTGCGGTGTGTCAGTGCAAGATAACCAAAGAGACCGGGTGGGAAGATCACCACTTGGAGCCGCGCATTCTTGGCGGCTCCGATGCTCTTGGGAATCGCGTGCTGTTGCACCCGAACTGCCACATCCAAGTTCACCACCACGGTCAAACTGTTGTGAAACCGGTGTTTAACTAACATTTTGCAGAGATTTGAGCCGTATGCGGGGAAACTCGCACGTACGGTTCCTCGGGGGGGATAGGTCAGTAATGACTTGTCCCTACCCTCCTACACCCCGGCCTGCGCGCATTCGTGCGCGGGCTTTTTTGTTTCATTCCTCTATGACACAACAACGCGTCCGCACCCGCTTCGCGCCGAGCCCGACCGGCTTCATTCACCTCGGCAATATCCGCTCCGCGCTCTACCCCTGGGCCTTTGCGCGCCGCATGAAGGGCGATTTCGTCCTGCGCATCGAGGACACGGACGTCGAGCGTTCTTCGCAGGAATCGGTGGACGTGATCCTGGAAGGCATGGCCTGGCTCGATCTCGATATCGACGAAGGCCCGTTCTACCAGATGGAGCGCATGGACCGCTATCGCGAGGTGGTCAAGCAGATGCTGGACAGCGAGCTGGCCTATCCCTGCTACATGAGCACCGAAGAGCTGGACGCGCTGCGCGACGCGCAGCGCGAGCGCGGCGAGAAGCCGCGTTACAACGGGTTCTGGCGTCCCGAACCGGGCAAGGTCCTGCCGGCGCCGCCGGCCGGCGTGCAGCCGGTGATCCGCTTCAAGAACCCGATTGGCGGCAGTGTGGTCTGGGACGATGCGGTCAAGGGCCGGATCGAAATCTCCAACGACGAGCTGGACGACCTGGTGATCGCGCGCCCGGACGGCACGCCGACCTATAACTTCTGCGTGGTGATCGACGATCTCGACATGCGCATCACCCACGTGATCCGCGGCGACGACCACGTCAACAACACCCCGCGCCAGATCAACATTATCCGTGCGCTGGGCGGCGTTGCCCCCGTGTACGCGCATTTGCCGACCGTGCTCAACGAGCAGGGCGAGAAGATGAGCAAGCGCCATGGCGCCATGCCCGTGACCGGCTACCGCGACGAAGGCTATCTGCCCGAGGCCGTCCTCAACTATCTGGCCCGCCTGGGCTGGGCACATGGCGACGCCGAGATCTTCTCGCGCGAGCAGTTCGTGGAATGGTTCGACCTGGAGCACCTGGGCAAGTCGCCGGCGCAGTACAACCCGGAAAAGCTGGCCTGGCTGAACAACCACTACATCAAGGTAGGCGACAATGCGCGTCTGGCCGGGTTGACCCAGCCGTTCATTGAGGCGCTGGGTGGCAAGGTGGAGGGCGCAAGCCTGGAGGGTGTCATCGGGCTGGTGAAGGACCGTGCCAATACCCTGAAGGACGTGGCTCAGGCCGCGCTGCTGTTCTACCGCGGCGAGCCGCAGCCGGATCCGGTGCTCAAGGCAGAACACCTCAACGCCGACATCCTGCCGGCACTGCAGGCCCTGGCCACGCGGCTGGCGGCACTCACCGAGTGGAAGCGCGAGGAGATCAGCGCGGCCTTCAAAGCGGTGCTGGCCGAGTTCGGGCTGAAGATGCCCAAGCTGGCCATGCCGGTCCGCCTGCTGGTGGCGGGGCAGTTGCAGACGCCTGCCATCGATGCCGTGCTGGAGTTGTTTGGGCGCGATACGGTGCTGCGCCGCATCCAGGCCGGGTTCGCCTGAAATAATTTGCAGAAATTCCTGACAGGGGCTTGCGCTCCTGCCAGGAATTCAGCATAATCTTGTTCTCCCTGCAGCGCGGACAAAAACCAAGCGGGCATAACGGATGGAAGCGATAAGAAGTAATCCCGCAGTAATGTGGATCGCAGAAAAAAGTTAAAAAAAGGGGTTGCAAAAAAGCAAGGTTGTTTATATAATTTTGTCTTCGCTGAAACGAAGAAACAAACGCGAAACGCTGCGAAAGCAGCGGCAGTAAAAGGAAGTGGGCGGTAACGTAGTACCATGGGGCTATAGCTCAGCTGGGAGAGCGCTTGCATGGCATGCAAGAGGTCAGCGGTTCGATCCCGCTTAGCTCCACCAAAATGCCGGAAGTTTCGAGTGTAGTAAATCGAGACTCAGAGGGTGCTGTGAAGGTCTGGTTGTTAAGATATTCACGGTGCCAGACGGAATAAGTCGAAAGACAAGTTTCTGTCCCCATCGTCTAGAGGCCTAGGACATCACCCTTTCACGGTGAGTACAGGGGTTCGAATCCCCTTGGGGACGCCAAATAACGAACGTAACCAAACGTTCGGTTTGTCGTCGAGAGCATCGCTGTCGATGATAAGTAAGAGTATGGAGTGGTAGTTCAGTTGGTTAGAATACCGGCCTGTCACGCCGGGGGTCGCGGGTTCGAGTCCCGTCCACTCCGCCAAAACTAAACCCGCATGGTTATGCCATGCGGGTTTTTTCTTTTGCTGTCCGGCATTCACTCGATCAGTTTCCGATAATCTCTGCTATTTGATTCGGCCCGCGCACGGTGGTGGTGCGGCGACATTATGTCGGGCCTCGCCTGCTCGCCAGGCAGGCATTATCGCGTTGTGGCTGGCCGCGGTCTGCGCTTGTTCGGCTATATGCCCTTGCCGCGGCGGAGATAATCCATCCGCTGCGCGTTCCAGGCTTGCTCAGCTTGTACGGCGCTGGCTGACTGTGACGAAGTAGCGCACCAGCAGCGAGCCGGCAATGGCCAGGCTGATGCTGTTAGCCAGCCAGAACCCCGCGGCTCCCCGCGTGAAGGCGGGCAGGGCATCGATCAGGCCAAAGCCCAGCACATAGCCGCCCCCCAGGCCGACTCCCCAGAGAGACACCGCGTAGATCAAGGTCGGCACCAGTGCGATCTTGTAGGCGCGCAGGATGAATGCCGTCATGACCTGGACCGCGTCGAATGCCTGGTAGAAGGCGATGAACAACATGAGCGGAAGGGCGGCGCGTACCACTGCCGGATCCTTGGCGTAGGCATGCAGCAGCGGTTCTCGCAGGATCCACAGCAGGCCGCCGACCATGATCGCCAGCATAGCCGCCAGGCAGATGCCGCGGCGGGCAATGCGGCGTGCGCTGTCCTGGTCGCGCGCGCCGATGGACTGTGCTACCAGGGTGGAGGTGGCAATCGCCAGCGACAGCGGCAACATATAGGCCACCGCCCCGAGGTTGGCAATGATCTGGTGGCCAGCCAGCACCACGGTGCCCATGCGCGTGATGAAGATCGACATCAACGTGAACGAGGTGATCTCGATCAGGTAGGTCAGCCCCATCGGCACGCCCAGGCGCAGCAGTGCGCGGATCGGCCGCGCTTGCGGCCACGCCCAGCTGGAAAAGATCTGCAAAGGGCGGTAGGCCGCGTTGCGCCGCAGGATCAGGATGCCGGAGATGCACCAGATCCAGCTGATCAGCGCCGAGGCCAGCGCGCAGCCCGGCCCGCCCATCGGGGCCAGGCCGAAGCCACCGTCGATGAACCAGGCATTGAGCGGAATCTTTACCACCAGCCCGACGAGCTGCAGTACGGTCACCATGACCGGGCGCGACAAGGCGTTGTTAAGCGCGGAGTAGATGCGAAAGCCCAGTGCGGCCGGCAAGCCAAACGCCTGGATATGCAGGTACTGCGTTGCCTTCTCGACCAGCTCCGGCGGTGCCTGGGCAAACTCCAGCAGCGGGCCGGGGAACAACAGCAGCAACATGCCGGGGATGGCTAGCGCCAGTCCCAGCCAGGCGGCCTGTCTGACTTCATTGCCAATTTCCGCTGCGCGCCCGGCGCCATGGAGCTGACCGGCGATCGGGGAAAGCGCCTGCAGCACGCCCATCAAGCTGATGTAGACCGTGATGTAGATGGRCCCGCCCAGCCCCACGGCGGCCAGGTCGATGGCAGAGGCTCGCCCGGCCATGATGGTGTCGATCACGCCAAAGGCGATCACCGCAAGCTGGCCGACCAGGACCGGCGCGGCCAGCACGGAAATGCGGCGGATATCGTGGAACATGTTCATGCGGGCAGGCGTGGCGCCGCCACGTCAGGGGTGGCTTGGCAGCCGGCGTCCGGGCAGGCTGGGCCGGGGTGGTGCGACCCGGGACATATCGACCAGGCGATACATGCGGAAGCGCTCGTCGCGATCGGAGGGGCGCCGGCCTTCCCAGATCAGGCGCCATTCGAAGTGCGAGATGCTGGTGGGCTCGCCGTAGTCGACGGGGTCGTGGCGCAGCAGGACGTCGCAGCCGTCATCCGGGCCGCCAAAGCGGATATGGCCGAAATAGGCAAACGAGGCCAGCTGCGCGTCGCCCATGCGAATCGGCTGCACGCAGTTATATGCCGTGGGCAGCGCCATCGAGGCGGCCTGGGCCACGTCGCGATAGGTCTTGCCGTAGTTGATCGATGGCATCCACAGCGTCATGGCCAGCACCCACATCAGCGTGGTGCCGGCGGCCGAGATCACCACCGGGCGCCAGATCTGCTTAGGCGCGCGCGACAGGCGCCAGCGCACGATCAGGATCCAGGCTGCCGTCACCAGCAGCGCATAGACGATTGCGCTGACTGTGAAGTCTTGCTGGAAGCCCGGCAGCAGGCGATAGATATTGGCGGCGACGCGCGGAGGCTGGCCCGTCGTCCTGGCGATCCACATGAACCAGACGAAGCCGCCGAAGATGGTGAAGAACAGCAAGGCGAACCAGTCGATCGCGTTGATGGCGGCGCGCGTGAGCGTCGGCAACCCGAACGCGGCAAGCACGGCCATCGGCGGCAGCAGCAGGATGAACTGTACGTCGCCCGGCGCGCGCAGCAGAAACAGCAGCAGCAGCGGCGGCAGCAGCATCGCCAGGGGCAGCGCCACATGCGGCGCACGGCGCATGCCCGACCAGCTCAGCCAGGCCCAGCAGGCAATTGGCCACACCGGCCAGGTAAACAGCAGCAGGTTGCGTGCGATGAAGTTGAGCGCAGCGGCGTTCGGCGCGCCATAGGTGCGGCGATCGTAGCGCGACCATTCGCGGATAAAAGTCACGGCATCGTTGTGGTCGGTCGCACCGAAGTAGGCGGCGGCTATCCAGGCTGCCACCAGCGCCAGTGCCAGCGGCACGCTTGCCAGCAGCACGCGCGGCAGGGGCAGGGGCTTGCAGGCCAGGCCGCAGATGATGACCGACGCCAGCAAGACCAGCGGAATGACTGGCCCGCTGGACAGGGTCAGCGCGCCCAGCCCGACGCCCAGCCAGATGCCACCTTGGATTGGCTTGTCCAGGCTGCGCACCATGCCATACAGGCTCATGGCGACAAAGCAAACCTGCCCAACCTGTGGCGTGGTTTCGTGGCCGCGCATGGCCAGGCCCACGCAGGCCAGGAAGATCAGCAAGGCGCCGTCGGCCAGCGTGCGGCCGTAGTCGCGCGCGTTGGGCTGGCCGCCGAAGACATAGGCGAAAGGCTGGACCTCGGCGCGCCGGCCGAGCAGGTAGGTCGCGTACCAGATCAGTGAACAGGTGCCGAAGTAAAAAAGTGCCGTGGCGATGCGCGACGCGTCCGGCGCGCCAAGCCAGCCGCCAAACAGGCGGATCATCAGGGCGCCAACCCAGAACACCAGCGGGCCGTCTTCGCCGTAAGGGCGGCCCACGATATTGGGCATCAGCCAGTCCTGGGTGCCGCCGGTGGCCAGTTGCCACATCACGCCGAAGCCGGCCGCATCCTCGTTTTTCCACGGATCGCGGCCGAACAGGCCAGCCAGGCCGTAAATGATGCAGATGGCCAGCAACAGTGCGCGCGGAAGCGTGCCGGTGGCGGCTGCGGTCAGGTGGACACGGGAAGTCTTGGCTGCGCTCATTGATTGGTGGGTCTAGGGGGCCGCCGGGGCGGGGCGCTCCCGGTTAGCTGCGTCCGGCGAGCGCCGGTTGGCGCCGATCGCGCGGAGGCTGCAAAAGCAAAGAGGCAGCCGATGCTGCCTCTTTGCTTGGGTGCGCGGCGCCGGAGCATTTTGTCCGAGGCCATGCAGCGAGCGGGCTCGCGGCGAATTACTTCGCGGTGAGCTTGTTCAGCTTGCTGCCGAACTTCTGACGGAACTTCTCGACGCGGCCGGCCGTGTCCATGATCTTCTGGGTGCCGGTGTAGAACGGGTGCGATTCCGACGACACTTCGATCTTGGCCAGCGGGTATTCCTTGCCGTCGCGGGTGATCGTGTCGCGCGTCTGGATGGTCGAGCGGGTCACAAAGCTGAAGTCGTTCGACACGTCGAGGAATACGACTTCGCGATAATTCGGGTGAATGCCTTCTTTCATGGTGTTTCCTTTCAGGTTGGGTAGCCAGTCCGTTGTTTGCCGTGCTGCTGCTGCCATTGCCAAAAGCGCTAAAAAAAGCGCCAGAAGCTGGATGCGCTGATTGCACTGGCAGCGTTGCGGCGAACGAACCACTTGCCGATAACGGACAATCCGGGATTATCGCAGAAAAACAAAAAGCTGGGCAAGTTTTGAGTGCGCGATGCGCACGGCGGCCGAGGGTGCCGAAAGGTTGATCTTCGATCACATCGAGGCCGGATCCTGACGATAGAACGCCGCGAGCGAATCATAGAGGACCGGCCAGTGCCTGCGAAGGCCGGTCGGCTCGACAAAGAAGGTCTCCGAGGCCACGGCGAAGAACTCGCTCGGCGCCTCGCAGCCATATGGGTCGATCACCCGCAGCGCCGGCGGCAGCCGTTCCGGATGGTCCCAGGCATGGTCGGACTRCTGCTCGCAGGCGTCCGCGAAGCGGTCGTACTCGGTGAGAAAGGACTCGGCCCATTGCTCTCGGTCGATGCCCGGATGGAGCACGCGTGAGAAGGGCGGCACGCCGTCCGGCTCGCCGTCGAGCATGTCGAGCTTGTGGGCGAACTCGTGGATGACTACGTTGTAGGTGTCATCGGGGTGGTGGGCATGGCGTGCATTCAGTCCGGCGCCGGGCGTCTGCACATCAGGCCAGGAAAGGATGACCGGTCCGTGTTCCCAGGCTTCACCACTGGCTTCCTCGACCACGCCATGCACCAGCCCGATCTCGTCCTCGACGGTGCGGCGGATGACGAATTCGCCGGGGTAGAGCACGATGCCGCGCCAGCCGCGATACCACTCGATGCCCAGCTTGAGAATGGGCACGCAGGCTTGCAGCGCGACGCTCGTCACCATCTCGTCGGTGAGCGGCAGGTCGTGCGCGGTTGAGTATTCCTTGTCGGCGATGAACAGGGTGGCGAGCTCGCGCAAGGCGACGAGCTCGGCGGCGCCATAGCGCTGCACGAACGGCAGCGTGGCCACCGTGTGCGCCCACAGCGCGTCGGGAATGGCGTAGTGTTCGAGTTTGCGCACGCGCGAGCGCGCACGCAGGAAGTGGCTCAGTCGGCCGAACATGGGACTCCTGCAGGCACAGGGCGGAAATGCAAAAGGGCGCGCCGAGGCGCGCCCTTCCAGTGCATTGCCAGCGCGCGAACCGCAGCGCGCGGCATAGCGAACGATCAGCCGCCTCTGCGCATCATATCGAAAAACTCGGCGTTGTTCTTGGTCGCCTTCATCTTGTCGAGAATGAACTCCATGGCCTGCACTTCATCCATGTCCGAGATGAACTTGCGCAGCACCCAGACCTTTTGCAGGATCTCGGGCTTGATCAGCAGTTCTTCGCGGCGCGTGCCGGACTTGTTCAGGTTGATCGACGGATAGACGCGCTTTTCCGCCAGGCGGCGTTCCAGGTGCACTTCCATGTTGCCGGTGCCCTTGAACTCTTCGTAGATCACGTCGTCCATGCGGCTGCCGGTTTCGATCAGCGCGGTGGCGATGATGGTCAGCGAGCCGCCTTCTTCCAGGTTACGCGCAGCGCCGAAGAAGCGCTTGGGGCGTTGCAGCGCGTTGGCGTCCACACCACCAGTCAGCACCTTGCCCGAGGCCGGCACCACCGTGTTATAGGCACGTGCCAGGCGGGTGATCGAGTCCAGCAGGATCACCACGTCGCGCTTGAGCTCGACCAGGCGCTTGGCCTTTTCGATCACCATTTCAGCGACCTGTACGTGGCGGATGGCGGGTTCGTCGAAGGTCGACGCCACCACTTCACCGCGCACCGAGCGCATCATTTCGGTCACTTCTTCCGGGCGTTCGTCGATCAGCAGCACGAACAGGTCCGCTTCCGGATGGTTGTTCGCAATCGCGTGGGCGATGTGCTGCAGCATCACGGTCTTGCCGGACTTGGGCGAGGACACCAGCAGGGCGCGCTGGCCACGGCCGATCGGCGCGATCATGTCGATGATTCGGCCGGTGATGTTTTCCTCGGCGCGGATTTCGCGCTCCAGCGTCAGCGGCCGGTTCGGGTGCAGCGGCGTCAGGTTCTCGAACATGATGCGGTTCTTGACCGCTTCAGGCGCTTGACCGTTGACCTTGTCCACCTTTACCAGTGCGAAATAGCGCTCGCCGTCCTTGGGGGTCCGTACTTCGCCCTCGATCGTGTCGCCGGTATGCAGGTTGAAGCGGCGGATCTGCGAAGGGCTGATGTAGATGTCGTCCGTGCTTGCCAGGTAGGAGGTCTCGGGCGAGCGCAGGAAGCCGAAGCCGTCCGGCAGGACTTCCAGGGTGCCGTCACCAAAGATGATTTCGCCCAGCTTGGCGCGCTTCTTCAGGATCGCAAACATCAGCTCCTGTTTGCGCATCCGTTGTGCGTTGTCGATCTCGAGGGTCGCGGCCATTTCGAGAAGCGCAGACACGTGAAGCGATTTGAGTTCTGTCAGGTGCATAGACGAGGGGTACAGAGGCGCCCGGACGGGCTGGACCTAAAGGAGGGGGAGGAAATGAGCGAACGCTCGGGGAAGTTGTTGATGCCATCTTAGCACAATCCGGACGGTGCGCCAGGGAAGGCGCACGCACGTCGGATTGTGGCTACACCGGGGGCACGCCTGATGGCGCCGCGCCCCGGGTCGGCGTATTACAGATTGCCGTCGAGGAATGCGGTCAGTTGCGACTTGGACAGCGCGCCGACCTTTTGCGCGGCAACCGCGCCATTCTTGAACAGGATCAGCGTGGGGATGCCGCGAATGCCGAACTTGGCCGGCACTTGCTGGTTCTCATCGACGTTGATCTTTGCGATCTGCAGCTTGTCGCCGTAGTCCTTGGCCACTTCGTCCAGGATCGGGGCGATCATCTTGCAAGGACCGCACCATTCTGCCCAGAAGTCGAGCAGGACAGGCTTATCGGACTGGAGCACGTCTGCGTCGAAGGAGGCGTCGCTCACATACTTGATTTGTTCACTCATGGCGGAAAACCTCTGGTTTCGCTCTGTTTAATTTGAAGGCGGGATTTGCCGAACCGCTACATTACACGAGTTTGCGCATGCCTGTAGGCACGCGCCTTACCCGGTGCGGGCTTGTCCCGAGCGACGGGACAGCCGCGATTGGCGGGATGCTGCTCATATGTTACCAGTTGATGGGAATTCAATACCCTGCTCATCAACCTCACGGTGCGCTGCCGTACGCGGCGATGAAACCCGGCCGATGCGGCTGCGTGTAGCGCCATTCTGCCCGCGAAGCCATGCCTGGTGGGATGATTGTATTAATCGGCGCAAGAGCTTTTATCAATCGGAAGCCGCGCCGAAGTTCGCCGAGAGGCGCTCGACGTGTGACTTATGGGTAACGCCACTTCTGCTTCGACACGCGGCGCGAGGGCTTTGCGCAAACGCAATCCAATGCGATGCAAAGGTCGCGCGGCGCCCCCGGGCGCGTAGAATAGAATCATGCGCCCGGCCTCGGCCCGGCGCCTTCCCGCGCAACAGACAAGGCTACAGACCATGACGCCAGACACCCCTTCCAAGCCGGATCCGCAGCAACCCCCCGAAGTGGAACACTTGAGCGACGCGCTGGATCACATCAATGCCGCGGTCGAGCAAGAGAGCATTGCCGGCGGCGCGGCCAAGGGCCTCCTTTACAGCGTCATCGAGACCCTGGGCACGCTGGTGGGCGACCCCGACCTGCCAGAGCACGCACGCTCCGGCTATCAGGGCCTGCTGGAGACCGCGCGCGAAATCCGCTCGCGCCTTGAGGCCGGCAGCCACTGAGGGCTCTCCGGGCCCTCCGGTTATTCCCGCGTTTTTCGCGCATCCCGTGCGCGATGCCCGGTTGCGCGCTGACCGCCGCGCGCTTAGTCGCCATGGCATCTGACCCGGCTGTTACTCTCGCTTCATGACCTCGCTGCAATTTCGTCCCGGCCCCGACTTCCTGCCGCAGGCCGCCGCCGCGGCCTGGTATTTCCTCGACCATTGCGGGGAGCAGCAAGCCGCCGCGCATGTGGTGGTGCCCACCGCTGCGCAGATCCCCGGCGTGCGCCAGGCGCTGGATGCCGCCGCGCGCGCGGCTGGCAAGCCGCGGCTGCTGCCGCGGGTCGTCACCATTGGCCACTGGCTGCTCGACTTGCCACCCGACCCGATCCCGGTGCGCAGCCATGCGGCGCGGCTACTGGCCGTGCAGCAGGCCATCCGTGCGCAGGACTGGCTGCGGCGCGCATTTGGCGCGCAGACCGAGGCCGCGGCGTGGGGGCTGGCGCAGACGCTGCTCGCCATCAGCGACGAACTGAGCGCACGCTGGCTCGACGATGACGCCATCCGCGATGAAGATGTCGATGGGGACGATCGCGCGGCCCTGCTGCAGGGCGCGCTGGAGAGGACCTACGCGCACCTGTCTTCCCGCTTCCTCGGTGAGGAAGCCCGCATCGTGATGGCCTTCTGGCAGGCCTTGTCCGGCCCGGACGATCCGCTGCCCGCGCGCCGGCGCGCGCTGCACCGGCTGGCCCAGCACCTGGACGGCCCGGTCATCTGGCTCGGGCCAACGCCGCCCCAGCCGATCGAGGAAGCGTTCCTGCGGCAGGCCGCCGAGCTCGTGCCGGTGATCCGCATCGGCTACGACTGGACCGCGCAGTCCGCGCAGGCGCCGAGCAGTGCGCTCGATGCCGATTTGGGCGATGAGGACGGGGAGCTCGACTGGTACGACACCTTGCTGGCACTGTGGCCCGAGGCGCGCCTGTCTGGCGTGAACGAAGCCGCCGTGCGCCGTGCGCCACGTAGCCTGCCGGCCGAGCGCCCGCGCGTGCGCGTGATCGGCAGCGCGCGCTTCGAGGACGAGGCCGGCGCTGCCGCCGAGCAACTGGTGCAGTGGCTCAACGAAGGCCGTCGCCACGTGGCGCTGGTGGCGCACGATCGCGTAGTAGCGCGGCGCGCGCGCGCGTTGCTGGCGCGGGCCAGCGCGCCGGTGCGCGACGAAACCGGCTGGAAGCTTTCGACTACGCGAGCCGCGGCTGCGCTGATGCGATGGTTCGACCTGCTCAACCAGGACGGCGATACCTCGGCCCTGCTCGACCTGCTAAAGAGCCCGTTTTGCCTGCCAGGCTTCGCATTGCGCGGCGAGGCCATTGCCGCACTGGAGCGGCAGATCCGGCGCGACGGCATCAGCGGTGGCTGGCGCCGCTTGCAGCAGCGCTTCCGTCCTGATACGGCCGACCAGGCCAGCGGCGATAGCAATGCCGGCGACGCCGCGCAAGACGACGCGCGCCGCGCCGCCCGGCAGGCCGCTTGCGAGCTGGTGCAGCACCTTGCGGCCGAAGCCGGCGCCTGGCCGCGCGGCAACGTGCAGCACCCGGTTTCGACCTGGCTGGAACGCCTTGATGCCACGCTGGATGTGCTCGGCATGCGCGAGGCATTGTCTGCCGACGATGCGGGCACGCAATTACTCGATGCGCTGGCGCGTCTTGCCGACCTGCCGCAGGACGATACGGGTGCGGGCGCCACGCTCAATCTCGGCGAATTCCGCTCCATGCTGTCAGCCTTGCTTGAGTCGGTTGCCTACAAGGAGCCCTCGGCCAGCGGCGCCGCGCGCATCACCATCCTGCCGCTTAACGGCGCGCGCATGCGCCGCTTCGATGGGGTCGTGGTGGTGGGGTGCGACGACACGCAGCTTCCCTCCAGCGCGGCCGAGCTGATGTTCTTCTCCAACCAGATGCGGCGCGAGCTCGCGCTGGAAGACCGCGAGGTGCGTTTCGCCCAGCAGGCGCGCGACCTGGCCGAGGTCCTGCTGAACAACGACGACGTGGTGCTCACCTGGCAGCGCCTTGGCGCGCGTGGCGAGCCCAAGCATGTGTCGGGCTGGATCGAGCGGCTCAGCGCGCTGTGCTCGCGCGCGGGCGCGCCGATCGAGGCGAGCGCGCTGCCGGTGCTGCACGAGACCTTCGCCGAGGTGGGCGGCATGCCCGCGCCCGCGGCATCGGAGCTGGTGCCTGCGCGCTGGAGCGCGCAGGCGTACAACATGCTGCGCCGCTGTCCGTACCAGTTTTTTGCCGGCCGCATGCTCGGGCTGGCGGGGTTGGAAGTCGTCAGCGACGACCTGGAAAAACGCGACATCGGCGAGCTGCTGCACCGCGTGCTGCTGCGTTACCACCGCGAAGCGTCGCAGGACGGCTTGCGCCGTGAAGATGCTCGCCTGGCGCGCCTGCGCGAGATTTCCGATCACGAGTTCGGCGCGCTGATGAAGGACGACGGCAACGCCATCGGCTACTACCGCCGCTGGTGCGAAGTGCTGCCGTCCTACGTGGCATGGCAGGCTGAGCGCGAGGCACAGGGCTGGTTCTGGGACGATGGCGAGCTCGATGCCACTGTCGATCTGCCCATGCCCGACGGCCAGCCGCTGCGCGTCAATGGCCGCATCGACCGGCTCGATCGCGCGCGCGACGGCAGCCGCGCGGTGCTCGATTACAAGACCCAGACCGTGCTGCGCTTGAAGCGCAAGGTCGGGGACGTGGAAGAGGATTGCCAGTTGCCGTTTTATGGATTGCTGCGCGCCGATGTTGCCGCTGGCAGCTGGGTGGCGCTCGAAGGCGCGAAGGACGGGCCGCCGGCGCCACAGCGCGAAGTGAGCCTGCCTGACTTCGACGCCGCAGTGGCGTGGCTCGAACAACAACTGCGCAGCGACGTGATGCGCCTGCGCCAGGACGCGCCGCTGCCGGCCTTCGGGGACGCCAGCGCATGCACCTACTGCACCGCCCGCGGCCTGTGCCGCAAGGGCTTCTGGGAAAGCACGGCGTTGCCGCCGGGGATCGGAGGCCGCGCATGAGCACCCACGCCTATCTGCGCGATGGCCAGCCGGTGGCCGAGGCCGAGTTCACGCGCGCGGCCTGCGACCCCGCCAGCTCCGTGGTGGTCGAGGCCTGCGCGGGCAGCGGCAAGACCTGGCTGCTGGTGGCGCGCCTGCTGCGCCTGCTGCTGGCCGGCGCGGCGCCGCACGAGATCCTCGCCATCACCTTCACGCGCAAGGCCGCGGAGGAAATGCGCGAGCGCTTGCTGGAAGTGCTCGCGCAGCTCGCGCGCGACAATGACGACGCGGTGATCGCCGCGCTCACGCAGCGCGGGCTGTCGCCCGATGCCGCACGCGCCGCGCTGCCGCGTGCGCGCGGCCTGCATGCACAGGTGCTGGCCGCGCCCGGGCGCATGGCCATCGATACCTTCCATGGCTGGTTTGGCACGCTGCTGCGCGGCGCGCCGCTGGCGTCGGGCATCGTGCCGGGCGCCACGCTGCGCGAAGACGCACTGCGCATGAAGCGCGAGGCCTGGGCGCCGTTCTGGCAGGCCCTGGCCACGCCGCCGTATGCCAACCTGCGCGTCGCCTTCGAACGGCTGGTGGATGCCATCGGCGAGTTCCAGGCGCGCGCCTTGCTCGACGCCATGTTCCACGCGCGCAGCGAGTGGTTTGCGTTCCGCGAAAACGTCGATCCCGCCGAGGCGCTTGCCGCGGACCTGGGCGAGGATGCCCAGGTCGACGTGCTGCTGGACGTGCTGGCCGATGACGGCTGGCTTGACGCTTGCCAGGGCATGGCGTCGCAACTGGGCCGGGGCGGCAAGACCGAGCAGGCTCACGCTACGCGCCTGGCCGATGCGATCCTGGCGATCCGCGCGTGGCGCGAGGCAGGCGCCGAAGGGGGCGAGCCCGCCGAGCGCACCTTCGCGATATTGCGCGACGCGTTTTTTACCGCCGCCGGCAAGCCGCGATCGCTACGCGCCACCACGGCGCTGACCAAAGCGCTCGGTGGCGAGGCGATGGTCGATGCGTTCCTCGCCGAGCACGGCGACATGTGTGCCGCGCTGGAGCAAGTCGCGCAACGCCGCTGCGAGGCCGCGGTGCTGGCGGTCAACCTGGCGCTGTATGAACTGGGCGACGCGCTGCTGACGCGCTACCAGCACCACAAGTCCGAGCAGCGCGCGATGGACTTCGCCGACCTCGAATGGCTGGCCGCGCGGCTGATGCGCGACGATGAGACCGCGACCTACCTGCAAGTCCGGCTCGATGCGCGCTACCGCCACCTGTTGCTCGACGAGTTCCAGGATACCAACCCGTTGCAATGGCGCATCCTGCAGGGCTGGCTGGCCGGCTACGCAGGCCTGGGTGAGCGGCCCACGGTATTCCTGGTGGGCGACCCCAAGCAATCGATCTATCGCTTCCGCCGCGCCGATGCGCGCCTGTTCCAGACCGCCGGCGAGATGCTGCAGTCGGGTTTCGGCGCCACCGTGCTGCGGACCAACCGCACCCGCCGTAACCGCCCGGAAGTGCTCGATTGGGTCAACGCGGTGTTCGACACCGCGCGCGCCGACGGGCGCTATCCGCTGTTCGAGACGCAGACGACCGCGCTGGACGAGCCCGGCGGCCCGGTGTGGCTGTTGCCACTGGTCGAGCCCGAGGCAGAGCCGGCACCGCAGGACGACGCGGCTAGCGATGACGATGAAGCCGAGCGGGACCCCGCCATCCACCGCGATACGCTGACGCAGCCGCGCCAGCACGAAGGCGATTCGCTGCGGCTCGAAGAGGGCCGGCGCGTGGCGGCCTGGCTAAAGCATGTCCGCGCCACGGTGCCGGTTGCCGACAGCAATGGCCCGCGGCCCGCGCGCTGGAGCGATGTGCACTTGCTGGTGCGCCGCAAGACGCATCTGGCGGAGTACGAGCGCGCTTTCCGCGAGGCCGGCATTCCCTGCCTGAGCCCGCGCCGCGGCGGTTTGCTGGCTACGCTGGAAGCGCTCGACCTGTCCGCGCTGCTGGCGTTCCTGATGACGCCGGAGTCTGACCTGGACCTGGCCCATGTGCTTAAGAGCCCGCTGGTGGGCGCGACCGACGAGGACCTGATCGCCATCGCGCAGATGGCCCAGGCGCGCGAGCCGCGGCCAGGCTGGTGGGCCTGCCTGCGGGAGCAGGGGCTGCCCGAGTTCGGCAGCCCGGCGCTGCGCGATGGCGTCGCGCGCCTGCGCCACTGGCTGGAGGTGGCGCCGCATCGCCCGGTGCATGACCTGATTGACCACATCTACTATGGCGGAGAAGTGCGCCGGCGCTACGCCGAGGCCGCGCCGGCCGAGATCCGCGACCAGGTACTAGCCAACCTCGATGCCTTCCTCAAGCTCTCGCTTGACCTCGATGGCGGGCGCTACCCGAGCCTGCCCAAGTTCATCGACGAGTTGCAGGAAATCCGGCGCGGCGAAGAAGGCGAAAGCCCGGATGAAGGCGGCATGGCCGATAGCGCCGAAGACGCGGAAGGCGAGGCCGATGCCGACGACGCCACCGACAATGCGCAGGACGCGGTCCACATCCTCACCGTGCACGCCGCCAAGGGGCTGGAGGCCCCGTTCGTCGTGCTGCTCGACGCGAACCATAGCGACGCCGCCGCGGATCGGAGCGGCATCCTGATCGACTGGCCGCCGTCCTCGGCCGTGCCGGTGCATTTTTCCGCCTATGGCAAGCGCAGCACGCGCGGGCTCGCTCGCGCGCCGTTGTTCGAGGCTGAGGCCGCCTTGGCCGAACGCGAGAACTGGAACCTGCTCTATGTGGCGATGACGCGCGCGCGCCAGGGCTTGCTGGTGAGCGGCGTCAAGGGGCGCGCATCGCGCAGCGCCGACAGCGCCGAGGGCAACCGCGAGATCGCCGGTAGCTGGTATGCGCGGCTGCTTGCGGCCGGCGTCGGCGTGGAAGTCGAGCCCTTTCCTGCGGCCACCGCGCAGGACGTGGCGGACGCCGCCGCCGGCAGTGATGCACGCGTGCGCTTTACCGATTTTCGCCAGCGTTACCGTGAAGCGGCCGAGATCCTGGCGCCGGTGCTGGCGTGGGAGGACGAGGAAGTGGGGCAGGGCGCCGCCACGGGCGAGGACGGCGACCACACGATTGTGTTCGATGCCGACGCGGCGCGCCATGGCGAACTGTTGCACGCGCTGCTGGAACGCGTGACGCGCTACCCGGAGGCGTTCGAGGGCTTGCCCACGCCCGAGGTGGTGATGCGCTGGTTCCCGCTGGCAGGAGCCGGTACGGCGCAGGCGCGCACGCTGTGGCGGGACCAGGCGCATGCCGCGGTCGAAGGCGCGCGATTGATGCTGGAGGCGCCGGCATTGCGGCCGTTGCTGTTCCCGCAGGGCGCGCTCAGCGCCCGCAATGAGGTCGAGCTTTACGATGCGCGCGGCCGCCTGCTGCGGATCGACCGCCTGGTGGAGTTTGCCGATCGGGTGGTGATCATCGATTACAAGCTGCGCCTGCTGCCGCAGGAGCACGCGGCCTACGCGCAGCAGCTCGCGGGCTATGTGGCAGCGGTCAGGCCCATGTTCCCAGGGCGGCGGGTCGAGGCCGGCGTGGCCACGGCCGACGGGGAGTGGATTGCGGCGGATGCGCTGCAAACGTCGCGCCAAGGCACGCTGTTCTAAGCGAGTCCTGGCTCATGGAAAACGGGAGGGCATTGCGTGGATGCGAATTCAGCGAGGCCCTGCCGGCATTGTGCTATCGGCGGCCTGATGCGCAGACTTGAAGAAAGCGCGATGATGCGAGGGGATGTTACTGCTGGACAGCTGCGGCTGGATAGCTGCGCAATACAGCTAGGGGGATGTTAGGGGGACGAGCCTGACCCTCGGCACTGGCGGAAAACGGCTGTGGCTGCTTCGTTCCCGACCTGACCAGGTTGACCGCGCCACCATGCGAGGAGGCCCGTCCGGTCGGCATTGTAACCCAGAGCGGGCGGGTCCGGCAGTTTTCCGCGAAATTGATTGCGTAAATTGATTGAGTCGCTTGATTGAGCCATGCAACCCAGACACCTGCGAGATCCACGATGAATGCCAAAGACCAGATGCTCCGCGCCACGCTGCCGCCGCAGGACATCTCCACGGAAGTCCTGCTGGAGAAGTACGCCAAGGGTGAGGAGGCGACCGCCGCCGACGTGCGCCAGCGGGTGGCGCGCGCGCTGGCCGAGGCAGAGCCCGAGGCGCAGCGCGCGCAATGGGCTGAGCGCTTCCTGTGGGCACAGGAGCAGGGCTTCGTGCCGGCGGGGCGGATCAACTCGGCGGCCGGCACGCGCATCGAGGCCACGCTGATCAACTGCTTCGTGCAGCCGGTGGGCGACTCGGTGTCCGAGGCGCGTGGCGGCAAGCCGAGCATCTACGCCGCGGTGGCGCAGGCGGCGGAGACCATGCGGCGCGGCGGCGGCGTGGGCTACGACTTCTCCGCGATCCGCCCAGCCGGCGCGCTGGTGAGGGGCACGCACTCGCGCGCTTCGGGGCCCGTCTCGTTCATGAAGGTGTTCGATGCCTCCTGCGCCACGGTGGAATCTGCCGGTTCGCGCCGTGGCGCGCAGATGGGCGTGCTGCGCTGCGACCACCCGGATATCGAGACCTTCATCCACGCCAAGGACCGCGGCGACCTGACCAACTTCAATATCTCGATCGGCGTCAGTGATGACTTCATGCGCGCAGTCGAGGCCGATGGCGAGGTCGAGCTGGTGCACGAGGCCGAGCCCGCGGCGGAAACCATCGCCGCGGGCGCGTATCGGCGCGACGACGGCCAGTGGGCCTATCGCCGCGTGCCGGCTCGCCAGTTGTGGGATCAGGTGATGCAGGCTACCTACGACCATGCGGAGCCCGGCATCTTGTTTCTGTCGCACATCAACGACGACAACAATCTTTATTACTGCGAGCGCATCGAGGCCACCAATCCCTGCGCGGAGCAGCCGCTGCCGTCCTATGGCTGCTGCGACCTCGGCTCGATCGACCTGACCCGTTTCGTGCGCCAGCCCTTCGGCACGGACAGCCGCTTTGATTTCGAAGCCTTCGCCGAGGTGGTGCGGCTGGCGGTGCGCATGCTCGACAACGTGCTCGACGTTACCTACTGGCCGTTGCCGGAGCAGCAGGCCGAGGCGCATGCCAAGCGGCGCATTGGCCTGGGCTTCCTCGGGCTGGGCAGCGCGCTGGTGATGCTGGGCATCCGCTATGACGCCGAGGCGGGGCGCGCGCTGGCTGCGCGCATCGCGCAGACCCTGCGCGACACAGCCTACCTGGCCTCGGCCGGGCTGGCGCGGGAGAAGGGCGCCTTCCCCCTCTTCAAGGCCGAGGCCTACCTGGCCAGCGGCTTCGCGCGGCGCCTGCCGGCGGCGGTGCGCGACGCCATCGGCCGCGACGGCATCCGCAACTCGCACCTGCTGTCGATCGCGCCGACCGGCACCATCACGCTGGCGTTCGCCGACAACGCGTCGAACGGCATCGAGCCCGCTTTCTCGTGGACCTACAACCGCAAGAAGCGCATGGCGGACGATAGCTACAAGGTGTTCGAGGTGGCGGACCATGCCTGGCGCCTTTATCGCCACCTCGGCGGCGATATGGCGCAGTTGCCTGACAGTTTTGTCACGGCGCTGCAGATGTCGGCGCTCGATCATATGAAGATGCTCGAGGCGGTCCAGCCCTATATCGACACCAGCATCAGCAAGACGGTGAACGTGCCGGAGGACTATCCATACGAGGCCTTCCGCAGCCTTTACCTGGAAGCCTGGCGCGCGGGACTGAAGGGGCTTGCCACCTACCGCCCCAATAGCGTGCTGGGCGCGGTGCTGTCGGTGACGCCGCCGCCGGCCGGCGCCCCGGCAACACCCGCCACGGCCGCTGTGACGGACGACCCGCTGCGCAAGCCATTCGCGAGCCGGCCCGTGGGCGACCTCGAAGGGGTGACGTCCAAGGTCGAGTACATGACCTATGAGGGGCACAAGACGGTCTACCTGACGGTCAATTTCATGCGTGTGGCCGGCCAGCTCGACGGCAAGCCGGTGGCCGTGGAGCGTCCGGTGGAGTTTTTCATGCCGGCCGGGCAACGCAACGACGGCCAGCAGTGGATCACGTCCACCATGCGGCTGCTGTCGATGGTGGCGCGCTCCGGGGGCTCGATCGCCAAGGCACTAGCCGACATGCGCAGTGTTGTATGGGATAAGGGCACGGTGCGCTATGGCACGCTGGTGCGCCAGGACGGCACCGAGGTGCCGCGCTTCCACGATTCCGAGGTGGCGGCGATCGGGTATGCCCTGCAGCGCATCCTGATCAAGCGGGGGTTCCTCGATGCCGAGGGCATCCAAGTGCCGGTGGCGGCGCTTGCGGCCCGCCTGGCCGGGCTGGAAGGGCCAGGCGGGCGTGCCGTTGACAGTGGTGGCGCGGCCCCGGCAGCGGGTGGCGCGGGCATGCCGGCCGCCGGGATGGGGCTGCGCTCGGGCAAGCCATGCCCGGAGTGCGGCGCCCATGCCCTGCACAAGGTCGATGGCTGCGCCAAGTGCGCCAACTGTGGGTATGTCGGGGAATGTGGCTAGGGGCCTGGGGCGCAGGGCAACGCACCTGGCCACCCTGTGAAGCGGGCGTGAATCCCGCCTGAAGGACGGCCGCCTTTTGCTACAATCGCCGCCATGAGTTATCAAGTGCTAGCGCGCAAATGGCGCCCCCGGGATTTCACCACGCTGGTCGGCCAGGAGCACGTGGTCCGCGCGCTCACGCACGCGCTGGAACAACAGCGGCTGCACCATGCCTACCTGTTTACCGGCACGCGGGGCGTCGGCAAGACCACCTTGTCCCGGATTCTCGCCAAGGCGCTGAACTGCATCGGGCCGGACGGCACGGGCGATATCACCGCGCAGCCTTGCGGGGTGTGCAAGGCCTGCACCGAGATCGATAGCGGGCGTTTCGTCGACTATATCGAGATGGACGCGGCCTCCAACCGCGGTGTCGACGAAATGGCGTCGCTGCTGGACAAGGCGGTGTACGCGCCCACGGCGGGGCGCTTCAAGGTCTACATGATCGACGAAGTGCACATGCTGACCAACCACGCCTTCAACGCCATGCTGAAGACGCTGGAAGAGCCGCCCGCGCACGTCAAGTTCATCCTGGCCACCACCGATCCGCAGAAGATCCCGGTCACGGTGCTGTCGCGCTGCCTGCAGTTCAACCTCAAGCAGATGCCGCCGGGCCATATCGTCAGCCACCTCGACCACGTGCTGGGCGAGGAGGGCATCGTGCGCGAGCCCAATGCGCTGCGGCTGCTGGCCCAGGCCGCCCACGGCTCGATGCGCGACGCGCTGTCGCTGACCGACCAGGCCATTGCCTACAGCGCCGGCCAGGTGTCCGAGGCCGCCGTGCGCGGCATGCTGGGCGCGATCGATCAGAGCTACCTGGTGCAGTTGCTGGATGCGCTGGCCGCCGAAGACGGCCCCGCCATGCTGGCGGTGGCGGACGGCATGGCGGATCGCAGCCTGTCGTTTGCCGGCGCCTTGCAGGACCTGGCCTCGCTGCTGCACAAGATCGCGCTGGCCCAGGCGGTGCCCGCCTCGGTCCAGGAAGAGTGGCCGGAAGCCGCCGAAGTGCGCCGCTTTGCCGCCGCCTTCGATGCGCAGGAAGTGCAGCTGTTCTACCAGATCGCCAACCTTGGCCGCAGTGAGCTGGCGCTGGCGCCCGACGAGTACGCGGGCTTCACCATGACGCTGCTGCGCATGCTGGCGTTCCGCCCGTCGGCCAGCCCCACACCTGCGGTGGCGCAGGGTGGCGGCCAACAGGCGCCGCGCGCACGCGGTGGCGCTGCGCCGGTGGCCCGGGTTGCGGCAGATGCGGCAGCAGCCAGCGCCGCCGTGGCGCCGGTTGCTCCGAGCTTGCGTGCGGCCGTGCCGATGCCGGCCGCCGATCCCGCGCCAGTCCAGGCACAACAACCAGTACCGGCCCCGACGCCGGCAGCACCCGCAAGGACGCTGAGCCCGGCTCCGGCAGCCGTCGCGCCGGCAGCCGCTCCCGCCGCCGGGGCGCCGATGTCGCCGGCC
>NZ_JBFTOQ010000074.1:0-20386 GCF_056398045.1 Cupriavidus sp. 05L411
TCGGATTCCGGGCAGATTCATTGCCCGAAAGTGTCAACCATGTCCTCGCACACCCGTCACCTATGTCCCCGGTCTATACACCGACGCAAAGAAGAGTGACCGGCAGCCCCCGCAGGGGGATGTCGTATGGCCCTTGGGTCCAAAAACCAACGCCGCTCAAAAAAACAGCAACCAACCCATTCACTCCAACACCCCCCGATGCCTCGTCACCGCCAACAGCACAATCTCATCCAGCCCGGCGTCTTCACTCCCATCCAGCCGCGCCAGCAAAGCGCGCCGCATACGTGGTTCCCAGAAGCGCTTGATATGGCTGGCGATATCGGCCACCGCTTCTTCACGGTCCGGCATGGCTTCGAAGAAGGTGCCGATCTGGTTCGCCATCTTGACGAGGTTGTCGGAGTTCATGCTTGTTCCGTCCTGCTGTGCAAACGTTGGGGGTGGGAGTAGACCACGTGCCGGCCGGCGCGTACAAAGCCGGCCAGCGTGACGCCGGCATCCAGCGCCAGGCGTACCGCGAGCGCGGTCGGGCCGGATACGGCGGCCAGCACGCCGACGCCGGCGCTGGCGGTCTTCAGCACCATTTCGTAGCTGGCGCGGCTGGTCACCAGCACGGCGCCGCGCGAGCGGTCCTCGCCGGTGCGTGCCAGCGCGCCGATCAGTTTGTCGAGCGCGTTGTGGCGGCCCACGTCTTCGCGGACCAGCGCGACCTGGCCGTCGGCGCGCAGCCACGCGGCGGCGTGCGTGGCGCCGGTGTGACGCAGCAGTTCCTGCCGGGTCTGCAACTGCGCGAATGCGGCGTACATCGCCTCGTCGCTGAAGCTGGCGCCGCTGCTCACGGGTGCCGGGGCGCGCATGACTTCCTGCAGCGATTCGGTGCCGCACAGGCCGCAGCCGGTTCGGCCCGCCATGGCGCGGCGCCGATCCTTGAGCGCGGCGAAGGCTTGCGCCGCGATGCGCAACCGCACCGCGATACCCTCGGGGCGGACCTCGGTCTCTATCTCATAAACATCGCGCGGGCTGGCCACCAGCCCTTCGCTCAGGCTGAAGCCCAGCGCGAAGTCTTCGAGATCGGCCGGCGAGGCCAGCATGACCGCATGCGAGATGCCGTTGTACTCGAGCGCAACCGGCACTTCCTCGGCAATCTCGTCGTCCTCCAGTGCCAGCTCACCCAGGTGGCTGCGGCTGACCTCGAAGGTGCTGTGGGTGGCCGGCTCGGCGTCGGCCATGGCGAGTTCGCACAGTGTCATGCCGGCCCTGCCTCGGCGCTGGCCGCCTGCAGCAACTGCATCTGCTGATCGTGGAAATCGCGGTACTGGCGCTGCCATTCGGACGGCTGCGCCACCGGCATGACCTGCACCGCGGTGACCTTGTACTCGGGGCAGTTGGTCGCCCAGTCCGAGTTGTCGGTGGTGATCACATTGGCGCCGGACTCGGGGAAGTGGAAGGTGGTGTAGACCACGCCCGGCTGCATGCGCTCGCTGACGATGGCGCGCAGCACGGTTTCGCCCGCGCGGCTTTGCACGCCGACCCAGTCGCCGTCCTTGATGCCGCGTTCCTCGGCGTCGTGCGGATGGATCTCCAGGCGGTCTTCGTCATGCCACATCACGTTCTCGGTGCGGCGTGTCTGCGCGCCGACGTTGTACTGCGACAGGATGCGGCCCGTGGTGAGGATCAGCGGGAACTTGCGGTTCACGCGCTCGTTGGTGGGCACGTAGCGGGTGATGATGAACTTGCCCTTGCCGCGCACGAATGCGTCGATGTGCATGGTCGGCGTGCCCTCGGGCGCGGCGTCGTTGCACGGCCACTGGATGCTGCCGAGTTCTTCCAGGCGCTGGTAGCTGACGCCGCTGAAGGTGGGCGTGAGCCGCGCGATCTCGTCCATGATCTCGGAAGGATGCTTGTAGTCCATCGGATAGCCCAGTGCATTGGACAGCAGCACGGTGGCTTCCCAGTCGGCATAGCGCGCCTTGGGCGGCATCACTTTGCGCACGCGCGAGATACGGCGCTCGGCGTTGGTGAAGGTGCCGTCCTTCTCCAGGAAGGACGAGCCCGGCAGGAATACGTGCGCGTACTTGGCGGTCTCGTTGAGGAAGATGTCCTGCACCACGATGCATTCCATGGCCGACAGCGCCGCCGACACGTGCTGCGTGTTCGGGTCGGACTGCACGATGTCTTCGCCCTGGCAGTACAGGCCCATGAAGCTGCCGGACAGCGCGGCCTCGAACATATTGGGAATGCGCAGGCCCGGCTCCGGGCTGATCTCCACATTCCACGCGGATTCGAACAGCCCGCGCGTGGTGGAATCCGACACGTGGCGGTAGCCGGGCAGTTCATGCGGGAACGAGCCGATGTCGCACGAGCCCTGCACGTTGTTCTGTCCGCGCAGCGGGTTCACGCCCACGCCTTCGCGGCCGATATTGCCCGTGCACATGGCGAGGTTGGCGATGCCCATCACGGTGGTCGAGCCCTGCGCATGTTCGGTCACGCCCAGGCCGTAATAGATCGCGGCATTGCCGCCGGTGGCGTACAGGCGCGCAGCGCCGCGCAGTTGCCCGGCGGGAATGCCGGTGATCTCGGCCATGGCCTCCGGCGAGTTCTCCGGCAGCATGACGAAGTCGCGCCATTGCTGGAACGCACGGTCCTCGCAACGCTCGGCGATAAACGATTCGGCCATCAGGCCTTCGCTGACGATCACGTGGGCCATCGACGTCACCACCGCTACGTTGGTGCCGGGACGCAATTGCAGGTGGAAGTCGGCGCGCACGTGCGGCGAATCGACCAGGTCGATGCGGCGCGGATCGATCACGATCAGCTTGGCGCCGGCGCGCAGGCGCTTTTTCATGCGCGAGGCAAACACGGGATGGCCGTCGGTCGGGTTGGCGCCCATCACCATGATGACGTCCGCCTTCTCCACCGAGCGGAAGGTCTGTGTGCCGGCGGATTCGCCCAGCGTCTGCTTGAGGCCGTAGCCGGTGGGCGAGTGGCAAACCCGCGCGCAGGTATCGACGTTGTTGTTGCCGAAGGCGGCGCGCACCAGTTTCTGCACCAGGTAGCCTTCCTCGTTGGTACAGCGCGAGGACACGATGCCGCCGATGGCGTCGCGGCCATGCTTGGCCTGGATGCGCTTGAACTCGGAGGCCGCGTGGCTGATTGCTTCTTCCCACGACACTTCGCGCCACGGATCCGTGATCCTGGCGCGGATCATCGGGTTCAGGATGCGGTCTTTGTGGGTCGCATAGCCAAAGGCGAAGCGGCCCTTCACGCACGAGTGCCCCTCGTTGGCCTGGCCGTTCTTGTACGGCACCATGCGCACCACTTCATTGCCCTTCATCTCCGCCTTGAAGGCGCAGCCCACGCCACAGTAAGCGCAAGTGGTGACCTTGCTGTGCTCCGGCTGCCCCATGCGGATGATGGAGGTCTCGGCCAGCGTGGCGGTAGGGCACGCCTGCACGCAGGCACCGCACGACACGCAGTCGGAATCCATGAAGCTGTCGCCCTGCCCCGCCGTCACGCGCGAATCGAAGCCGCGGCCGCTGATGGTGAGCGCGAAGGTGCCCTGGGTTTCCTCGCAGGCGCGCACGCAGCGATTGCACACGATGCACTTGGAGGGATCGTAGGTGAAATACGGATTGGACTCGTCCTTGGCCTCGGCGCGGTGGTTGGCGCCGTCGTAGCCGTAGCGCACTTCGCGCAGGCCGACCACGCCGGCCATATCCTGCAACTCGCAGTTGCCGTTGGTGGGGCAGGTCAGGCAGTCCAGCGGATGGTCGGAGATATACAGCTCCATCACGCCGCGGCGCAGGTCGGCCAGCTTGTCGGTTTGCGTCTTCACCTTCATGCCGGCTTCGGCCGGCGTGGTGCACGAGGCGGGGAAGCCCCGCCGGCCTTCGATCTCGACCAGGCACAGGCGGCAGGAGCCGAAGGACTTGAGGCTATCGGTGGCGCACAGCTTGGGCACGTTCACACCGGCTTGCACGGCGGCGCGCATCAGCGAGGTGCCGGCGGGCACGGTCACGTCGACGCCGTCGATCTCAAGGGTGACCTGCTGTTGTGAATTGCTGGCCGGCGTGCCGAAGTCGATTTCGTTGCGTGTGTTCAAGGCGGGCTCCCGCTGCGGCCTGGGCCGCATACTGGTGATTCAGAGTGGCGCAGTGGCAGCGCCGGTTCGATAGGCTGAGGCGCTACGCTCAGGCAGCTTTGGCTGGCACTGCCACGCCAAAGTCTTCCGGGAATGCGTCTAGCGCCGACAGCACCGGGTACGGCGTCATGCCGCCCATGGCGCACAGCGATCCGCCCAGCATGGTGTCGCACAGGTCGCGCACCAGCTTGACGTGCTTCACCGGCTGGTCGCCCGCGATGATCTTGTCGATCACCTCGACGCCGCGCGTGGAGCCGATCCGGCACGGCGTGCACTTGCCGCAGGATTCGATGGCGCAGAATTCCATCGCGTAGCGGGCTTGCCTGGCCATGTCGACGGTGTCGTCGAACACCACGATGCCGCCATGCCCCAGCACCGCGCCAAACGCGGCGAAGGCTTCGTAGTCCATCGGCGTATCCAGCCGCGACACCGGCAGGTACGCGCCCAGCGGGCCGCCCACCTGCACCGCGCGGATGGGCCGCGCGCTGCGCGTGCCCTGGCCGTAGCCCTCAAGCAGTTCGCGCAGGGTCACGCCGAAGGCTTTCTCCACCAGCCCACCCTGGCGCACATTGCCGGCGATCTGGAACGGCAGCGTACCGCGCGAGCGGCCCATGCCAAAGTCGCGATAGAACTGTGCGCCGCGCGCGAGGATCACCGGCACGGTGGCCAGCGAGATCACGTTGTTGATGATGGTGGGCTTGCCGAACAGCCCTTCGATAGCCGGCAGCGGCGGCTTGGCGCGCACCACGCCGCGCTTGCCCTCCAGGCTTTCCAGCAGCGCGGTTTCCTCGCCGCAGACATAGGCACCGGCGCCCTTGCGCACTTCGAGCCGGAAGCGCCGGCCGCTGCCGCGAATATCGTCGCCCAGCCAGCCGGCCGCCTGCGCGATGCCGATGGCGGATTCCAGCACGGCGATGGCGTGCGGGTATTCCGAGCGCACGTAGATGTAGCCATGCTCCGCGCCGACAGCTAGGCCGGCGATGGTCATGCCTTCGATCAGCATGAACGGGTCGCCTTCCATCACCATGCGGTCGGAGAAGGTGCCCGAGTCGCCTTCATCGGCATTGCAGACCACGTACTTGATGGGCGACTGCGCGTTGCGCACCGTCTGCCACTTGATGCCAGTGGGAAACGCCGCGCCCCCGCGTCCGCGCAGGCCGGAGTCGGTCACTTCCTGCACGATCCGCGCGCCGTCCAGCGCCAGCGCGCGGGTCAGGCCGGTATAGCCATCGTGTGCGATGTAGTCAGCGAGCGAGAGCGGATCGGTGATGCCCATGCGGGCAAAAGTCAAGCGCTCCTGCCCCTTGAGGAACGGGATTTCCTCGGTGAGCCCCTGCGCCAGCGCATGTGCGCCACCCGCCAGGAAGTCGGCGTCGAACAGCGCGGCGACATCTTCGGCGGTAACCGGCCCATAGGCCACGCGTCCGGCGGGGGTCTGCACTTCAACCAGCGGCTCAAGCCAGAACATGCCGCGCGAGCCGTTGCGCACCAGTTCGATGCTGGCGCCACGCGTCGTGGCCTCACGCGTGATGGCGCGGGCCACCGCATCGGCGCCCATGGCCAGCGCGCTGGAATCGCGGGGTACGAAAACGGTGATGCTCATGCTTGCACCTCGTGGTCCACTGCCACGTCCGCGCAGGCTTTGATCAGCGCATCGAAGCGCTGCGGCGTGACGCGGCCAGCCAGTTCCCCGTCGATCATCACGGCCGGGCCACAGGCGCACTGGCCGAGGCAATACACCGGCTCCAGCGTGAACTCGCCATCGGCGGTGGTTTCATGGAATCCGCAGCCCAGCGCGCGCTCGGCGTGCGCGGCAAGGGTCTCGCTGCCAACCGACTGGCACGCTTCCGCGCGGCAGACCTGGACCACGTGCCGACCCGGCTTGCTGTCGCGAAAATGGTGATAGAAGGTGACCACGCCGTGTACCTCCGCGCGCGACAGGTTGAGCGCGCGGGCAATCTCGGGCAAGGCGCCGGCGGGCACGTAGCCTACCGTGTCCTGGATCTCGTGGAGGATGGGCAGCAGGGCGCCCGGCATCTCGCGGCGCGCGGCCACGATGCGGGCAACCGGGTCGCGCACGGCGCCGGCGGCTGGTGTATCGGCTGGCTTGGCAGCGGAATCAGACATCGAGTCTCCTGGTGGCGCAGCTCGGGCCAGCGCAAGCGCTCAAGCGCGGCGCCAGCGGCAGACGTTGTGGCGCATTGGCTTGCGCGTCTTGCCAGGATTTGCTGCAGGGTGCGGGACGCCGTGTCGCGGCGACCGCGTTATATGCTATTTTTTTCATATATTGGGGGCTCTGAACGGGCATTCCCCATCTCACCTGGCCAGCTAAGCGGGCTTTTAACGGGTGCCATGCCTCTTCGAGCGGACTATAGGCAGTTGGTCACGTTCGAGCAATATGCTATTTTTCTCATATGATTCGCATATCGATCCTGCCCCACCTCCAAATCCGCGACGACAGCGATGCCGCCAGCGCCCCACTAGACGTGTCCCGCCTGGTCACCTTGCTCGGGCACATCGAAAGCACAGGCAGCATCAGCCAGTCGGCGCAGGCGACCGGCCTGTCCTACCGCTATGCCTGGGGCATCCTGCGCGACGCGCAAACCCTGTTCGGCGGCGCACTGATCGCCAAGACCCGCGGGCGCGGCAGCGCGCTGTCGCCGCTGGCGCAGCAACTGGTGTGGGCCAGCAAGCGCATCGCCGCGCGGCTGTCTCCCACGCTGGAAAGCCTGGCCTCGGAGCTGGAAATCGAACTGAAGAAGCTGGTGGACCAACCCGGCCCCACGCTTCGCCTGCACGCCAGCCATGGCTTCGCGGTGGCGGCGTTGCATGACTTCCTGGATGCGCACCAGGTGCGCCACGACCTGAAATACTGCGGCAGCCTTGAGGCGGTTGCAGCACTTGCGCAAGGCGCGTGCGATATTGCCGGCTTCCATGTGCCGATCGGCGAATTCGAGCGGGACATGCTGGCGAGCTTTGCCGCATGGATTCGCCCGCAGACCCATTGCCTGATCCAGCTCGCGGTTCGCTCGCAAGGCATCTTCGTGCGCCCCGGCAACCCGAAGCAGGTCACCACGCTGCAAGACCTCTGCCGCGCCGACGTGCGCTTCGTCAACCGCCAGACCGGTTCCGGCACGCGGCTGCTGCTGGACCTGATGCTCAAGGCGCGCGGCATCGACAGCGGGCGCATCGAGGGTTACAGCAATGGCGAGTTCACCCATGCCGCGGTGGCCGCCTATATAGGCAGCGGCATGGCGGATGCGGGGTTCGGCGTGGAGACGGCGGCGCGCCGCTTCGGGCTGGATTTCGTACCGGTGCTCAAGGAACGGTACTTCTTTGTGATCGAGCGGGAACGCCTGCAAAGCCCAGCGCTGGCCGGCGCCGTCGCGGCACTCAGGAGCGCCGGTTTCCGGCAGGTGGTGGATGCCCTGCCCGGCTATGACGGTAGCCTGACCGGCACGGTATTGACGCTGGAAGAGGCGTTCCCCGACCGCGCGGGCCCGAGCGACTGACCAGGCCGGAGCTATCCGGATCTAGCGCGCGGGCGCGCCGTCCGGCACAGCCTCGATCCGCTCGACGCGGATGGCCGGCGCCCACGTGCCGGGCTGGTTTGCGCGCAGCACGGTACCGGTCACACCCACCTTCTGGCCGCGCAACGCCTCGGCCTCGCCGACAGGGAATTTCTCCAGCACCCATGCCTCGCCATCGGCGGTGACCAGCACCGGCTGCTGGAACAGGGCGCTGCCCTTGACCATCACCGTGCCCGTCAAGGCGATGGACTGCCCGGCCGGCACCGCGTGCACACAAGCGGCCAGCACGACGGACAGGGCAGCAATCAAGGGCAGGAATCGGCGCATGAGGTTTGTTGGATTGACAAGTCCGGGCGGCGAACATCGCCGCCCGGGAGCCGCCGGAGGCAGATCCGGCGAGCCTGCGCTTAGCGGTCAGTACAGTCAGTACACCACGACGGATAGCGTAGCGCCGGCAGGCACGCGCACGGTCTCGCTGAACGTGGCGCCCACATTGCTGCGAACCACGGGGAAGCTGCCGTACGGCTGCAGCGTCGCGGGCACGGCCACCGGCAGCTTGCGCAAGGCGCGAAACAGGTCCGGATCGATCAGCGGGAGCGTAAAGCCGCCATCGACACGGGCCGGGTAGCCGAAACGCGACGGCGACGTCGCGGCTGGCATCAGCGAATTGCTGGTGACGCTCCAGCGCAACAGTTCCTGGCTGAAGCCGGAGTCCGGGCGCGCGGCCTTGATGGCCTGGTCGAGCACGGTCTTGGAGTCCGCGCTGGAAGTCCGGCCCAGCAAGTCCTTGTAGAAGGCCAGGCCGAGTTGCCGGTCCAGGAAGCCGCCGAAGCTGCCCGACACCGAATAGCTCTCGCAGGTGGCGCCGAAACCGGTGAAGTTCAGCATATTGCAGTTGAAGTTGCCGTTGCCGTAGCTCACGTAGTCCCGGAAGCGCACGTCGCGGATCGCGTTGTAGGTGGGGTCAATGGTCTGGCTGGCGAAGTCCTCCATCATCATCGCGGACATTTCTTCCAGCCAGCTGTCAAATGCGTACTGCTGGCCGGCCTTGACGCCGCGGCGGTAGAAGTTCTGCATATGCATCCCCTCGTGCGCCATCGTCATCTTCATCGACTTCAGGCCTTCGGTGCCGCCCAGGTACAGGGTCTCGGAATCGAGATAGAGCGACAGCGACTCGTTGCTGCGCGGATCCGAGGTGGCCTTCAGGTTGTGCAGGCCCCAGAAATAGCCCACCGTGCCGAATGGCTTGCCGTTATTGTCGAAGTTGAGCACGACGATATCCACCGGCTGGCCGCTGCCGGCGATCAGGTTGTTGTAGCTGTGCGCGCCCCACAACGGGCCGCCGACCGAGGTCAGCATGTCGTAGATGCCGCCGCCGCTAGCGAAGGCGGCAGCCAGCGTGTCGACGAGGGTGCCGGTGACCTTGCCAGGCGCCGACTCGGTGGTCTCCACCCAGATGTTGACGGTGGTGGCGTCTGCCGTGCTGACTTGCTTGACCAGCGTGGCCGCGCGGCGCGTGCCGTCGGTGTGATACCAGCTCTTGGTATCGTTGACCACGGAAGCGAGCGGCGGTGGCGGTGCGATTTCGGAAAGGCTGGCTACCTGCTTGCCGCCGGCCAGTGCCGCCCAGCCGGTGCGATTGAACTCGTCAATGTCGCGCAGCGTTTGTTCGTCCTGCCCCGGGGAGACCGACTGAATCGAGAGGTTGCCCAGCACGGATTGGATCACCGACAGCGACAAGCCGGCCGGCATGGCCTGYGCCGTGGCGCCGTTGGTGTAGAGCAGCGTCACGGCCTTGCCGTTCACGCCGCCGATGGCAACGGGCACATCGGCTGGCGCACCGGTGGTGTTGGAGGCGGACCAGACGCCGACGCCGGAACCCGAGTAATCGCTGGCATCCACGGCGCCGCAGCCGCCGCAGGCCGGCGCCAGCGTGGGCGGCACGGGCGCGCTGGCGACCGGCACGGAAGGACTCGCGGTTGCCTGGGCGGCAGCCGGCGCATCGCCGCCACCGCCACCGCAAGCGGCGACAGACATCGCGGCCAGCAGTGCAGCGAGCAGGCCTGCGCGTCGGCGAAAGAGAGGACCCCTCATGTTCTAAAGCTCCGATTCTTGTTCTGTGGATGCTGGCCTGGGCACACGAGGCCTGAGCCACAGAAATAACGGCATCCGGGACAAGAGCTTTAACGAGGGAGAAAAGAGGGGAAGAGAGGGAGAAGACTGCCGGCGGGTGCCAGAACCGATGTGCAAGCCAACGGATCAGGCCTTGGCGGCGCCGCGCCAGCGCCGGTACATCGCCATCAGGGGCGTGGCCGATGAGCCGTGCAGCACCACTGAGAGCACCACCACGCAGAGCGTGGCGTCGGCCAGCATGGCCCCGTGGCGGAAATCCGCGCCATGCGCAAGCGCATAGGCCAGGTAGTAGACCGAGCCGATGCCGCGCACGCCAAACCAGGCAATGAGCCGGCGCTGCGCCGGCTGCAGCGCCGCCCCGATGGTGGAGATCGCCACGGCCAGCGGGCGCACCACCAGGATCAGCGCCAGCCCCAGGCCAAGGTACTCCCAGCGCAGCATCCGTACGGAGAGTAGCGCGCCCACCGCCACCATCACGCTAAGCTCGGCTAGCCGCTCGAGGTCCAGCGAGAACTCGCTGACGGTGTGCGCCAGGTAGGCGGCAGCCTTGTCGTGCTGCACGGCCGTGCTCTCCTGCTCCGAGAATACCGTCGCGCCCAGCACTTCGTCGGCCTCGACGTCCTGGTTCTCCTGGTGCTCGACGTGGCGCATGGCCATGCCGGCGGCAAACACCGCCAGGAAGCCGTAGCTGTGCACGGCCAGCGCGGCGCCGTAAGCCAGCCCGATCAGGCCGACGGCGAAGAAGCTCTCCATGCCGGCCGCGCCATGCTGGCGCTTGCGCAGGGCCAGCACCACGCGGCTGCACAGCCAGCCCATGCTCCAGCCCAGGGCCAGGCCGGCCAGGGAGGCCCACAGCAGGTCGACCCACAGCCAGCGCTGCCAGCCAACGCCGGCATCCTGCGCGTCCATCAGGCCAAGCGCAAGGATGACGAAAGGAAACGCGGCGCCGTCGTTGAGCCCGCCCTCCCCGGTCAAGCTAAAGCGCATCCGGTCGCGGTCCTGCGTATCCTCGACCTGCACGTCGGAGGCCAGCACCGGATCCGTTGGCGCCAGGATGGCCGCGAGCAGCAGGGCCACGCCCGCTGGCAAGCCCATGACCCAGAAGCCAATCGCGAACAGCATGGCGATGGTCAGCAGCATGCCCACCGTGGCCAGCCGCAGCGCGATGCGCCAGAGGCGATCGCGCGGATGCACACGCAGCCGCAGCCCCACCGCGAACAGCGATACCAGCAGGGCGATCTCCGTCACGATCTCCAGCGCGGCCGCATGATCACGATCCGTCACGTCGCCCCGGATCAGGCCGAGCCCCCATGGCCCGAGCCCGATGCCAAACAGCAGGTAAAGCGCCGACGCCGACAGCGGCAGCCGCTTTACCTGCGAACTGATCAAGCCCATGGTGATGAGCAACGCACCGATGACCCAAGCCCAGGTGCCGAACAAGGAACACCTCCTGTAGCGAGCCTTCACTGAGAATAGCCAGAGCCAGGCAGGGCGCGCACCGTGGCGAGACGTGCAAGGTGTGCGTGGCATTCAACTAGCGGCGACTATGCAAGAATGGCTGGCAGCACTTGAAAAAGCTACCGAAGAGGAAGCCTTGCCGATGCTCAGACCGCGCTTTCTTTCGCTCCTACTGGCACTGCCGCTGGTCGGCCTTGGCGCCTGCTCCACGGCGGACGTGCTCAATGGTCTAACCCAAAGCAAAGCCTATGCCCTGAGCGCCAATGTGCCTTACGGCGACGGCGAACGCGCCAGGCTCGACATCTACGCGCCGCGCCAGCCGGTGTGCCCGGGCCAGGCGCCGGTCGTGGTGTTCTTCTACGGTGGCACCTGGAACAGCGGGGAAAAGGCCGACTACGCCTTTGTCGCGGCAGCGCTGGCCGCGCGCGGCATCCTGACCGTGATCCCGGACTATCGACTCTACCCCGAAGTCAGCTATCCGGATTTCCTGGTGGACAACGCGCGCGCGGTCGCGTGGACGCGGCGCGAGATCGCCAGCTACGGTGGCGACCCGCAACGGCTGTTCCTGATGGGACACAGCGCGGGTGGCTACAACGCCGCCATGCTCGCGCTCGATGCGCGCTGGCTCGGCCGCTTCGACATAAGCCCCGCCCTGCTGCGTGGCTGGATCGGGCTGGCAGGGGCCTACGATTTCCTGCCGATCGAGAACCGCCAGGCGCAGCCGGTGTTCCATCACCCCGACTACCCGCCTGGCTCCCAGCCCATCGACTACGCCGATGCACGCTCACCCGCGGCCTTCATCGGCGTGGACGACGGCGACCGCCTGATCAACCCGCTGCGCAACTCCGCGCAAATGGCAGCCCGGCTGGAACAGCGCGGCGTGCCCGTGCAGTTCCGCAGTTACGCGCGGCTCTCCCACACGTTGCTGATCGGCGTGTTCGCCGACCCGCTGCACTGGCTGGCGCCCGTGCGCGACGACGTGGCCGGCTTCATCCTGCAGCGCGCCGGTTGCAGGAGCGCGGCATGAGCGCGGCATGAGCTCGGCGCCTGCCTGCCTCAAGATCCGCAGGCTCGACAACGCCACCGGCTGCGGCAGGGGCTGCCGGCGCACGCGCAAGGCGTCGCCGCGGCGCGCGAACAAGAAGGCTCAGTAGACTTCCGGCACGATCATGTTGTCCGGCACCGGCTGGCGCGAGTAGTCGTCGTGCCGCTCGCGCTGCGGCAGCACCACGGGCGGCTGCACGCGCTCTTCATAAGGCATCTGCTGCAGCAGGTGATGGATGCAATTGAGGCGCGCCTTTTTCTTGTCGACCGCCTGCACCACCCACCACGGCGCCTCGTCGATATGCGTGCGCTCCAGCATGATTTCCTTGGCGCGGGTGTAGTCTTCCCAGCGCCGGCGGGATTCGAGATCCATCGGGCTGAGCTTCCACTGCTTGAGCGGATCGTGGATGCGGGAGAGGAAGCGCAGATGCTGCTCTTCGTCCGAGATCGAGAACCAGTACTTGATCACCTGGATGCCTGAGCGCACCAGCATGCGCTCGAACTCCGGCACCGAGCGGAAAAACTCTTCGTACTGGTCGTCRGTGCARAAGCCCATCACGCGCTCCACGCCAGCGCGGTTGTACCAGCTGCGGTCGAACAGCACGATCTCGCCCGCCGCCGGCAGGTGCGAGACATAGCGCTGGAAATACCACTGGGTGCGTTCGCGGTCGTTGGGCGCCGGCAGCGCCGCCACCCGGGCCACGCGCGGATTGAGCCGCTGGGTGATGCGCTTGATCACGCCGCCTTTGCCGGCCGCGTCGCGCCCTTCAAACAAGATCACGACCTTGTGGCCGGTCTCCACCACCCAGCTTTGCAGCTTGACCAGTTCGCCCTGCAGGCGAAACAGCTCGCGGAAGTAAAGCCGCCGCGCAGCCCGCTCGGCGTCGTCCAGGCCGCCGCCGGCTTCGCCGAACAGCGTATCGACATGGTGGTCTTCCAGCTCCAGTTCGAGTTCTTCGTCATAGTGATCGGCCACCTCGCGGTGGATGCGCCGAATCAGCGCATTCTCGTCTGGTCTCATCGCTAACTCCTGTTCGCAACAACGTGGTGACTGGCAGGCTAACCGCGAGATGTGACGCGTCCGTGACTCTTTACCCGCGCGCTCAGTAACTGCCCTGCTTACGGAAGGCCCAGCGCCCCGCCAGCACGGTAAAGCTGGCCACCAGCACCACCAGCACCCAGAAACCGTGCGGATGGTCCGCCAGCGGAATCCCGCCCACATTCATGCCGAAGAAGCCGGCGACAATGTTGATCGGCAACGCCAGCACGGTGACCAGCGTCAGCGTGAACAGCGTGCGGTTGGTCTGCTCGTTGAGCTTGGCCGCGATCTCTTCCTGCAGCAGCTTGATGCGCTCGACCAGCGCGGCCAGGTCGCTCAGCACCAGGGAGAACTCTTCGGTGGAGGAGCGAAGATCCTGGATGTCCTGGTCCTGCAGCCAGGCTGGAGGCCGGTTGAGCAGGCGGAACAGCGCGCCAGGCTCGGGCGCGAGCAGCCGCTGCAAGCGCACCAGGCCGCGGCGCATGGCGCCAAGCTCCGCGCGGTTGCCGTGCAGACGATGCGAGAGCAGGCGATCCTCGACCTGGTCCACGGTCACGCTGGTTTCGCGCACGATGCGCACCAGCACATCGGCCTGGTCGCGCAGCAAATGCACCAGCAGCGCCAGCGGCGTGTGGAACAACTCGCCCTGGCGCACCGCGGCGCGCAGCTGGTCAACCGAGCGCAGCGGCTTCATGCGCGCTGTCACCAGGATGCGGCGGTCGGCGCAGGCCCACAGCGTGGAGATATCGGTGGTGGCCACGCCGAAGTTGTAGATCACGTCGTTGACCACCGCGAGCAGCGCCGTATCCAGGCGCTCGATGCGCGTGGAGCGCGAGCCCTCGCGCAGCGCCTCGAAGAATCCCTCGGGCAGGTCGAGCTGGCCCTTGAGCCAGCGCTCGCACGCGCTATGCGACAGATTGAAGTGCAGCCAAAGAAACTCGTCGCCCGGCGGGGGCTGCCCGAGCCACGCGGCGGCCGCGGCGGAATCGATGGGCTGGCCCGGCTCGCCGGGCAGGAAGCGAAAGCCGCTGACCAGGCCAACCGGATCGGAGCCGTAGCTGGCTTCGACGATACCCGCATGCATGTGGTGCCTCTTCGAAAACGCGAATTCGCGAAGATGGGACATTAGCATGCGGGGATGAATGCATGAAGGCCGGCGCATGGCGCCGGCCTTCAAGTGGTACTGCCAGGTTCGAGGCGCCTATCCGAACTTGCGCCGGGCATCCAGCGCCAACCCGGAACCAATGCCGCCAAACAGATCGCCCTCGATCCGCTGCGCCCCGGGGATCAGCTCGGACAGCCGCTCACGCAGCAACGGCACGCTGCTGGACCCGCCGGTAAACAATACAGTGTCGATCGCATCCGCCTGCACGCCCGCATCGCGCAACAACGCCTGCACCGTCACCTCGGTCTTGCCAACCAGCTTCGCAATGGACTGGTCAAAGTCAGCGCGGCTGATCGCCATGGTCTCGCCCGGGGCGATGCGCCCCAGGTCGAGCTGCGTCTGCGGCTCGCCCGACAAGGCAATCTTGGCGGCTTCCACCTGGATTGCGAGCCAGTGGCCCGCGCGCTGCTTGATCAGGCTGATCAGGCGGTCCAGCTTGACCTTGTCGGCGGCATCGCGATAGTTGTCCATCACGTGCGACCACGCCTTGCGGGTGTAGACCAGGTTGATGGTGTGCCAGCTCGCCAGGTCGAAATACTGGCCCGAAGGCATCGCCTTGCCGTTGCGCAGCTCGCTGCCCAGGCCCAGGAACGGCATCACGCTCGCCAGGCTCAAGCTCTTGTCGAAGTCCGTGCCGCCGATGTGCACGCCGCCGTTGGCCAGGATGTCGCCACGCCGGTCGACCTTGCCGGCCCGCTCGGGTGACAGGCGCACCAGCGAGAAGTCGGAGGTGCCGCCGCCGATGTCGGCCACCAGCACCAGTTCCTCGCGCGCGATCGTGGCTTCATAGTCGAAGGCCGCTGCGATCGGCTCATACTGGAACTCGATGTCCTTGAAGCCGGCATCCGCCGCGATCTCGCGCAGCGTCTGCTCGGCGAGCTGGTCGGCCTTGGGGTCTTCGTCGATGAAGAACACCGGGCGGCCCAGCACGACCTTGTCGAAACTGGCGCCGGCCGAGGTCTCGGCGCGCTGCTTGAGCTCGCCGATGAAGTGCGAGAGCAGCTTGCGAAACGGCATGGCCTGCCCCATGACCTCGGTGCTGTCCTCCATCATCGAGGTGCCGAGCAGGCTCTTGAGCGAGCGCATCAGCCGGCCTTCATAGCCCGCCAGGTAGTCGCCAAGCGCGGCGCGGCCGTAGCTGACCAGCGGATCCTCGGAATGGAAAAAGATCACGGAGGGCAGCGTGAGCTTGCCATCTTCGAGCGGCAACAGCGTGGGTTGTCCCGGCCGGCACCAGCCCACCGTGGAATTGGACGTGCCGAAATCTAGGCCGCAAGCGTTTGACATCATGTTTCTGGTTCTTTCCTACTGCATGGTTAAGTCCGGGCCGGGATGGCCTTGCTGGGTGAGCCGTTTTTTCGGCGCCGGACGTTGCGGCCAGCATGATAGCAAGCCCGGCCGGCGCCCCCGGGCAACAGGAGTGCTCAAGCAGGCGCATTCAGCAACGCGAGTATCTGCTGGTGCAGCCGCGGGTCGCCGCAGGCCACCACGGTGCCGCCCTGCTGCGCATCCCCGCCGGTCCAACTGGTCATGACGCCGCCAGCGCCTTGCACGATGGGAATCAGCGCCTGCACGTCATAAGCCTTCAGGCCGGCCTCCACCACCGCATCCACGTGGCCTGCCGCGACCATGCAGTAGGCGTAGCAATCGCCGCCGTAGCGCTGCATGCGGGCGGCGTCCGCCACGCGGCGGAAGGCGGCGAACTGTGCCGCGTCCTCGAACATCTCCGGCGTGGTGCACATCAGCTTGGCCTGCGCCAGGTCGGCGCACGGCCGGGTACGCAGGGRCTGGCCGTTGAGCCATGCCTGGCTGCCATCGCCGCTGAACCGCTCGCGCGTGAACGGCTGGTCCATGATGCCGATCACCGGGCGCTGGCCGTCGTTGAGCGCGATCAGCGTGCCCCAGAGCGGCAGCCCGGTAATGAAGGCACGGGTGCCGTCGATGGGATCGAGCACCCAGGTCAGCGGCGAGCTGCCGGCCACGCGGTCTTCTTCTTCGCCCAGGATGCCGTGCTCCGGGTATTTCGCCAGGATCAGGTCGCGCATGGCGCGCTCGGCTGCCTTGTCGGCCGCGGTGACCGGGTCGAAGTGCCGGCCGCCCTTGTCCTCTACCGCCGGGGCGCTGCGGAAGTACGGCAGGCTGGCGTTGCCGGCGGCCTGCGCGAGGCCTGCGGCGAAATCCATGTATTCGATAAGCTGCTCGGCGGTCAAAGGCATGCGGAGATCCTGGGGTCCGGGGATGGTGTCGGGGCGGCGGCATGCGGCTCCGGGTAGGCCGGGCCGCACGCGCGGTGGGACAGCGCTGGCCGCGCGGCCCGCCAGCATTGTAGCGGGCCGTGGGGGCGGGCATCGATCGCCTTTGGCGTCTCGCGGGCGGAGTGCTAATGTCAAGAGTGCGGGTAGCCGTCCATGCGTCGCCCAGCAGTCCGTACCTTCTTTCGCCGAGCTCGCTGAGTGACTCCGGGGATACCCGTTGCCGACGTGCCCGCGTGCCAGGAAAAATTTCCGTCCCGCGTGTAAGTTCGTGCCGCCACCGTCGACAAAGGCACATAAACCGTTGCAGCCGCACCTGCGAGCGCCACGGAACATTGGAGAAAGACGGTGGACACAGCCTCCCAGCTATCGCGGCCCGCACACGGCCGCCGCGGACAAACGTCCGCCTCCATCCAGCCGGCATGGGTGCGCATCACCCATTGGCTCAACGCCATCGCCGTCATCATCATGGTGATGAGCGGCTGGCGCATCTATAACGCGTCGCCACTGTTCGGCCTGCATTTCCCCAAGGGCATCACGCTCGGCGGATGGCTGGGCGGGGCACTGCAGTGGCACTTCGCCGCCATGTGGCTGCTGGTCGCCAACGGGCTGTTCTACTTGTTGATGAACGTCCTCACCGGACGGTTCCGCCGCCGCTTCCTGCCGCTGTCGGTGCCCGCCGCGCTGCGCGATGTCGCCGCGGCGCTGCGCGGCCGGCTGGCGCACCCGGACCTGGCTGAATACAACGCGGCCCAGAAGGCCATGTACCTGGGCGTGGTGGTGGTCATCGTGGTCACGGTGCTGTCCGGCCTGGCGATCTGGAAGTCGGTGCAATTCCCGCTGCTGCGCGAGCTGATGGGCGGCTATGACGCGGCGCGCTGGGTCCACTTCGTATGCATGAGCGCCATCGTGCTGTTCATCGTGGTGCATGTGGCCATGGTGGCGCTGGTGCCACGCACGCTGCTGATCATGCTGCGCGGCCGCTGATCGCCGGCCGTACTCACGCAAACGCATCCAAAGAACTGAATCCACAGAGCCGCATCGCGGAGAACCGCCATGAACAAGTCCAAACCCATCGTCACGCTTGACCGGCGCCTGATCCTGCGAGACGCCGTGCGCGAACTCGATATGCCGTCGCGCCGCCTGTTCGCCAAGCGCGCCATCACGCTKGGCGGGCTGTCGATGCTGACGGGCTGCAGCCTGAGCGACGACGCCTCGGTGGAGCGCTTTCTCACCGCGGTATCGCGCTTCAACGATCGCGTGCAAGGCTGGCTGTTCGACCCCAAACGGCTCGCGCCCACCTACGCAGAGTCCATGATCACGCGGCCGTTCCCGTTCAATGCCTTCTACGGCGAGGACGAAGTGCCCGAGGTCGACGGTGCCGACTTCCGGCTGGAAGTCGGCGGCATGGTGGCGCGCAAGGATCCGTGGACGCTCGAGCAGCTCTACGCGCTGCCGCAGACTTCGCAGGTCACGCGCCATATCTGCGTGGAAGGCTGGAGCGCCATCGGCAAGTGGGGTGGCACGCCCTTCTCGGAATTCCTGCATCGCGTGGGTGCCGACACCAGCGCGAAGTATGTGGGCTTTCGCTGTGCCGACGACTATTTCACCAGCATCGACATGCCTACCGCGCTGCATCCTCAGACGCTGCTGACCTTTACCTACGACGGGGAAAAGCTGCCGCCCAAGTACGGCTTCCCCATGAAACTGCGCATGCCGACCAAGCTTGGCTACAAGAACCCCAAGCACATCATGGCGCTGTACGTCACCAACACGTATCCCGGCGGTTACTGGGAAGACCAGGGATACAACTGGTTCGGCGGATCCTGATCCGCTTGAAATTGGCCGGCATGATGCCGGCCTGCACACTGACCAACCCAAGGAGATCTTCATGAACAAACTTTTCGCAGCCACCCTGCTCTCGACCACGATGCTGTTTGCGGGGCATGCCTTTGCCCAGGACGCCATGAAGAAGGATGCCATGAGCAATGACAGCAGCATGGCCAAGGACACCATGGGCAAGGACACCATGAGCAAGGACAAGATGAGCAAGAGCCACGACAAGATGAGCAAGGACAAGATGGGCAAGGACAGCATGAGCAAAGACTCCATGAGCAAGGACTCGATGGGTAAGGACGCCATGGGCAAGGACACGACGAAGCAGTAAGTAATGCAGTGCGCCCGCTTGCCTGCCAGGCGAGCGGCTGGCCATGTGACAACGCCCCGGATTTCGTCCGGGGCGTTGCTTTTCGGGCGCAAGGAATCGTCGGCGTCACTCAGGCATCACTCGGGCATCACTCAGGCGTATCGGGACATACCCGCAGCGGCCGTCACTGAAAGGCGGATGAAAGCACTCGCGCCTACTGTGCTTGGTAAGCCATTGGGGTGCGCCTATGCGCGCGCGCTTGCTGTCGATGACGATCTGTGGCGGAAACCAGCGTGGCCTCGCGCCGCGCCAGCTTCCTCCGATTCGCGCGCAATTCCGCAAAAAATACCGCGCGTAGCCTGGACCGCCGTGCCTGCCTTGCGGCAGATGCGCGGCCCGGGTTTCACTGCAGGCGAGGGAGACAGCCTCATGGAACTATTCGAACACCTGGCCCTTGGGTTCTCCACGGCGCTGACATTACAGAACGTTGGATACTGCTTTCTCGGCTGCGTGCTGGGAACGCTGATCGGCGTGCTGCCCGGCATCGGGCCGCTGGCGACCATCGCCATGCTGCTGCCGGTGACCTACACGCTGCCGCCSGTGGCSGCGCTGATCATGCTGGCCGGCATTTACTACGGCGCGCAATACGGTGGTTCCACCACCGCCATCCTGGTTAACCTGCCGGGTGAGTCGTCGTCGGTGGTGACCACCATCGATGGCTACCAGATGGCCAGGCGAGGGCGAGCGGGGGTGGCGCTGGCCACCGCCGGCCTGGGCTCGTTCTTCGCCGGCTGCGTGGCAACGCTGATCCTGGCCGCATTTGCTACGCCGCTGTCGGAACTGGCATTCAAGTTTGGACCCGCCGAGTATTTCTCGCTGATGTGCCTGGGCCTGATCGGCGCCGTGGTGCTGGCTTCGGGCTCGCTGCCCAAGGCGGTTGCCATGATCGTGCTGGGGCTGCTGCTGAGCCTGGTCGGCACCGACGTGAACTCGGGCGCCGCGCGCTTCTCGTTCGACGTGCCGGAGCTGACCGACGGTGTCGACTTCGTCGCACTGGCCATGGGCATGTTCGGCTTTGCCGAGATCATCGCCAACCTGGAGCAGAAGGAAAACCGCGAGACCTTCACCGATCACGTCACCAACCTGTGGCCCTCCAAGACGGACTTCAAGCGCATGGCACCAGCGGTGCTGCGCGGTACCGCGCTCGGCTCCATCCTGGGGATCCTGCCCGGCGGCGGTGCGGCGCTGGCTTCCTTCGCGGCCTATTCGCTGGAGAAGAAGACATCCAAGTACTCGCATGAATTCGGCAAGGGTGCCATCGAAGGCGTCGCGGGTCCGGAATCGGCCAACAACGCCGCGGCGCAGACCTCCTTCATCCCGCTGCTCACGCTGGGCATTCCGCCCAACGCCGTGATGGCGCTGATGGTGGGCGCGATGACCATCCACAACATCCAGCCGGGCCCGCAGGTCATGACCAGCAA
>NZ_JBFTOQ010000075.1:0-19930 GCF_056398045.1 Cupriavidus sp. 05L411
CGGCTCGCTTCGCTCGTGTTCGTCCTTGCGCATCTTCTCGGGAAAAAGTCGAGAATCTACGCAAGTCCCCGGAAAGTTAACAGACGTGCCACCCTGGCTGTTGCGCGTAAACGTCAGCTAGCACAGCCGGATTTATGCAACAACGCCTCGTTGAGGATCAATGGCACGGCGATACACCATGAGCATGGTGACGCATACATGCGAAATGTGTCAAAGATCTATATATTACATACAGTAACGTGCGCAATCTCGCCTGACTTGCAATTGATACAAAACACCGCGCGGACCCTGGCCGAGCCGGACGGGGCGCGCGCAGGACCGGCGCCGCACCAAGGAACTTGAGCGCGATCTGCGCCTTAAGAATGCGGCGTTAGCCGAGTCGGTGGCCTTGCTGGTGCCAAAAAAAAAGCGGGATGGCGTCGCCGCCCTCCCGCTATGCTGCTATGCCGCCGGCGGCCTGGTCAGAAAACCAAGGTGCCGGCCAACGTGCCTGGGCTCGCTATGAGCCCACTATCAAACCACGCCTTGCGCCAGCATCGCGTCCGCAACCTTCACAAACCCGGCCACGTTCGCGCCCTCCACGTAGTTGATGAACCCGTCGGCTTTCTGGCCGTAGTGGATGCAGTTGCCGTGGATGTCCTTCATGATCGCGTGCAGCTTCTCGTCGACCTCGGCATGGTGCCAGGACATGCGCATGGCGTTCTGCGACATTTCCAGCCCCGAGGTGGCGACACCGCCGGCATTGCTGGCCTTGCCCGGCGCGTAGAGGATGCGCGCGGCCAGGAAGCGGTCCACGGCGTCCAGCGTGGAGGGCATGTTGGCGCCTTCGGCCACGCAGAACACGCCGTTGGCCAGCAAGCGTTCGGCGTCATCGCCGTCCAGCTCGTTTTGCGTGGCACACGGCAGCGCCACGTCCGCCGGCACGTGCCAGGGCGTGCGGCCGGCTTCGAAGTGCAGGTCCTGCTCGGCGGCGAAATCCGCCAGGCGGCCGCGCGCCTCGTTCTTGAAAGCCATCAAGGCCGTCAATTGTTCGCTGTTCATGCCCTTGGGGTAATGCAGCACGCCACCGGAGTCGGAGACCGTGAGCACCTTGGCGCCCAGTTCGATCGCTTTCTCGGCGGCATACTGGGCCACGTTGCCCGAGCCGGACAGCAGCACGCGCAGGCCGCTGAAATCGCGCCCGCGGCGGTGCAGCATCTCCTGCGCGAAATACACCGTGCCGTAGCCGGTGGCTTCGGGCCGCATCAGGCTGCCCCCGAAGGCCATGCCCTTGCCGGTGAAGACACTGGCGGAGCTGTTGGACAGCTTTTTCATCATGCCGGCCATGAAACCGACTTCCCGCGCGCCCACGCCGATATCGCCGGCGGGCACGTCGGTGTCCGGGCCGAGGTGGCGGTAGAGCTCGGTCATCAGCGCCTGGCAAAAGCGCATCACCTCGCCGTCGGACTTGCCCTTGGGATCGAAGTCCGAGCCGCCCTTGCCGCCGCCCATGGGCAGCGTGGTCAGCGCATTCTTCAGCGTCTGCTCGAAGCCCAGGAACTTCAATACCGAGAGATTGACCGTGGGATGCAGGCGCATGCCGCCCTTGTAGGGGCCGATGGCGGAGCTGTGCTGCACGCGGAAGCCCCGGTTGACCTGCACCTGCCCGCGGTCGTCGGTCCATGCCACGCGGAACTGGATCACGCGCTCGGGTTCCACCAGCCGCTCCAGCAAGGCCTGTTCGCCGTAGCGCGGATGCTGCTCGACGAAGGGCCAGAGCGTCATCATGACTTCCTTCACGGCCTGGAGGAATTCGGGCTGGTCGGGGTCGCGCCGGGCAACGCCGGCCAGGAATGTTTCAAGGGAGGCAGATGTCACAAGTGTCTCTTTGTTTCGATGTGCTGGTGCTTGGCAGAAGACGGCCGCCGCGGATACCTGTCCGGCAGGCGTGCCGAGGGATGCCACGGCGCTGCCCGGATAGTCCGGGGCGGCGCAACTGCGGCGAGCCCGGCGGCGATGTGGCAACGGCCACCGGGTCATGTCAATACATTCAAGATCGGGATTGAATGTATCGCCAAGGGCGAAGCTTAGCATTTGACGTAGGCGGCAAGACAGGCACAACAGCTTTGACCAGCAGACATATAAAGGCCGCCTGCCTGTATTTTTGTGCGATCAGCGGCCACCGAGCGGAGACTGGCGGCCTCGAAGGCGGGCCTGAGCACGCCGTACAATGCTCGGATCGCGCACAGACGAGGGGGCAAAGAACGTGGAAGTCCCGATCGATCAAGTTGTCAGCCTGCTCCACGAAGCGGCCTATGGCACCCTGGCCACGCACGCTTGCGCCCTGCCCGGCTACCCCTACGCCACCGTGGTGCCGTTCGTGACCGACGCGGCCAGCGCGCCCGTGATCTGCGTCAGCACATTGGCCGAGCACACGCGAAACCTCCTTGCCGATGCGAGAGTGAGCCTGTCGGTGCTGCAGCCCGGCGCCGCGGACGTGCAGAACGCCCCGCGCCTGACGCTGGTGGGCGATGCGGCCCGCATCGAGCCGAATGCCGACGAGCTGGCGCGTTACCTGCGCTATGCGCCGGCCACCGAGCCATTGCTGGCGCTGGATTTCCAGTTCTTCCGCATCCACCCGAGCGCCATACGGTTTATCGCCGGCGTCGGCCGGATGGGCTGGATCGGGCAATCGGCGTGGGACGCCTTGCCGCAGGTGCCGCCAGGCGTTGAGGCCGGGATCGTGCAAGCGCTGTCTCTCGCCGCGCCGGGCGGCGTACGCGTGCTTGGCGTGGATGGCCATGGCATTGACTATGACATCGCGGGGCACCGCCGCCGCAGGTGCTTTTCCCATGCACCCATCGCGCTGGACGCGTTGGAGGCGACGGCCCTGGCCTTTGCGGCCAGCCTCGGCTGACCCCGCCTTTGCCGCTCTCAGGCGATGCGCAACACCGGCCCGCGCTCCTTGAGCGCAGCGGCCAGCGCGGGCTCAGGCGCCATATCGGAAATCACGTAAGACGCCTTCTCGAAATGCTTCACCAGCACCCCGGCATTACGGCCAAACTTGGTGTGGTCCGCCACCACGCAGGCCACGCTCGCCGCTTGCAGCATGCGGCTGCGCAACTCGGCGGCAGCACGCGAGAAATCGCTCATCTGGCCCTCAGCGGTAATGCCGCCGGTGCCGATAAAAGCAAAGTCCGCGTGGTAGCGCGACAGTTGCTCGATGGTGTCCCAGCCGTGGGTGGCGTCCTCATTGTCCTGCAGCTCGCCACCGAGCATCACCACCCGATTGCCGTTGCGCCGCCCCAGCAGCAGCGCGATGGCGAAGTCATTGGTATAGACCTGCAGGTTGTGATGGCCATGCAGCGCCTGCGCCACGGTGTGGGTGGTGGTGCCGTAGTCGATGATCAGCGAGGCGCCATCGGGCACCAGCTCCGCCGCGCGCATGCCGATGGCGCGCTTGCCTTCGGCATTGACGGCGGCGCGGGTCTGGGTATCGGGCTCGGCCCGCTCGGGTGTGAGCGCGCCGCCGTGGGTGAGGATCAGCAGGCCGCGCGCCGCCAGCGCATTGAGGTCGCGCCGGATGGTCTCGCGCGAGACATCCAACCCGGTGACCAGCTCGCTGATGGCCAGCGCGCCGCTGGCGGCGAGCTGGTCGAGGATGAACTTTTGCCGCTGTTCAGCCAGCACGTGGACTCCGCTGCGTAGGAAAAATAAAGGTGGATTCTAACCCCGTCATACCGGGGCCAGCCCGATCAGCCGGCTGATATTGGCCGCGGCCTGCTGCAACGCGGGCACGATTTCGGCCGGGATGCGCTCTGGCGTGGCCTCGCCCGCCGAGGTGGAAATGCCCAGCGACAACGTCCGCGAGCCCGCCGCGGGCAGGGGCACCGCAACCGATACCTGGTTGCTCTCCGGGTACGCCAGCACGCTCCACTCGCCGGGCGGCAAGGACAAGGCCATCGCCAGCGCGCTGCCCGCCGGCAGCACGCTGCCCACCCGCAGGTTCATGACCACCAGCCGGCGCCGCTCGGCCGGCGCCATCGCCCTGCCGATGATGATCACGCCCTCCGGATTGGCCTCGCCAAGGTTGGCCGTGCCGGAGTAGGCGTCGGCCAGTTTTTGCAGGCCCTCCTGCACGGCGTCGGTGACGCCCAGGCTTTCCAGCGCGGCAAATCCGATCTCGAAGATACGCGTGGTGAGACGCCAGCGATTACCTTCCCGCGCCACATACGCGTCCTCTTCCAGCGTCAGCAAGAACCGCAGCACGGTGGGGTGCGGCAGGTCCACCGCGCGCGATAGCTCCGCCAGCGTAGGCCGGCCGTTGTGGCGGAACGCTTGCAGGATCGCTAGACACCGCTGGATCGATCTATTATTCTTCATCCGTTATTTCGTTCACCTAGAGCACGTATTGTTCATTAGGTGAACATACTAAAGCAAAAAGAAGGCGACGGCAAGCACCGCGCCTCACCCCTTACACAGGAGACAAGATGAAGACCATCGCCCCCGCACTTGCGTCCATCCTCGCCCTGGCGCTGCCGGCCCCGGCCGCGCAGGGCGCCGACGCCTGGCCAGCCAAGCCGATCAAATGGGTCGTGCCCTATCCGCCCGGCGGCTCGACCGACATGCTCGCGCGCATCGTCGGCCAGAAGCTGGGAGAGCGGCTCGGCCAGCCGGTGGTGGTGGAAAACAAGGCGGGTGCCGGCGGCAACGTGGGCACCGACTACGTGGCCAAGCAACCGGCCGATGGCTACACCATCGTGATGGGCAATATCGGCCCCATCGCCATCAACCCTTCGCTGTATCCGGACCTGCCCTACAACCCGCTCAAGGACCTGGCCCCGGTGACCATGCTGATGGCGGTGCCTAACCTGCTGGTGGTCAACCCGGCGCTGCCGGTGCATTCGGTGCGCGACCTGATCGACTACGGCAAGCGGCAGCCGGCCCCGCTGGGCTACGCGACGCCGGGCGCCGGCACCTCGCTGCACCTGGCGGGCGAGCTCTTCGCCACCACCTCGGGCGTGAAGATGACCCACATCCCCTACAAGGGCAGCGCGCCGGGCCTGAACGACACCATGGCCGGGCATGTGCCGGTGATGTTCGACAACATGCCTTCCGCGCTGCCGCTGGTGAAGGCGGGCAAGCTGCGGGCGCTGGCCATCACCAGCGCCCAACGCTCCGCGCAGCTGCCCGATGTGCCCACCATGGCGGAAGCCGGCCTGCAGGGCTACGAGATCGCCGGATGGTTCGGCGTGCTGGTGCCGGCGGCCACGCCCAAGGCCATCGTCGCCCGGCTCGACACCGAGCTGGAGGCCGTGCTGAAGATGCCCGACGTGCGCAAGAAGCTCGACGAGATGGGCGGCATCGTCTCCGGCGCCGGGCCGCAGGCTTTCGGCCGCTATATCGAAGCGGAATCGCGCAAGTGGAGCACGCTGGTGCGCAGCGCAAGAATCACGGTCCAGTAAAACCAGAACCCATCCACCACAAAGAGGAGACAAGCCATGTCGCAATACCGCCTTATCGATATCCACCCCATTGCCGGCGCGCTCGGCGCGGAAATCCGCGGCGTCGACCTTGCCCGGCCGCTGTCCAATGAGACCTTCGCCGAGATCCGCTCGGCGCTGCACGACAACCTGGTGATCTTCTTTCGCGACCAGGAACTGACGCCCGAGCAGCACAAGGCGTTCAGCGCGCGCTTTGGCGATCTGCTGGAAGTGCCGTTCATCCGCGCGCTGCAAGGGCATCCCGAGATCCTGCCGGTGATGAAGGGCAAGAGCGAACAGACCAAACGCAATTTTGGCGGTCTGTGGCACACCGACATGAGCTACGCGGAAACCCCGCCGCTGGGCTCCGCGCTCTACGCCCGCGTGATCCCGCCCTATGGTGGCGACACCATGTGGACCAATATGTATCGAGCCTACGATGCACTATCGGATGGCATGAAGCAGGTTCTGGACAAGCTGCGTGCCGTGCACAGCCCGGTGCGTTCATACGGCGCCGGCGGCGCGGTCGTCAACAACGGCGATCCCGCGCACAAGATGGATGTACGCACTGACGAGCGCGCCAGCAGCGAGGTCACGCATCCGGTGGTGCGCATCCACCCCGCCACCGGCAAGAAGGCGCTCTATGTCAACAGCACCTACACGCTGCGCTTTGAAGACATGACCGAGGAAGAGAGCGCGCCGTTGCTGCAGTTCCTGTACAGCCATGCGGTGCGGCCGGAGTTCACTTGCCGGTTCCGGTGGACGCGGGGTGCGTTGGCCGTGTGGGATAACCGGTGTACGCAACATCTGGCGATGAATGATTATGATGGGTTTGATCGGGAGTTGCATCGGACTACGATTGCTGGGGATCGGGTTTTGCCGGTGGGGGGATGAGGATTGGTTGGCTTTGGGGGCTTTGGGGGCTTTGGGGGGTGTCGCTACTTTTCGGGGCGGTGTTGGTTTTTGCACCCAAAAGCCGTACGACATCCCCCTGCGGGGGCTGCCGGTCACTCTTCTTTGCGTCGGCAAAGAAGACTAACGAGAAGAAAGCCGACCCTGCCGGGCGCAGAGCAATCAGGCTTGTGGGACTCGGTGGTTTCGTCGTATGGCCCGGAGTGTTGGCTGGCCTTTGCCATGCCGGCTTTTAGGTCATCGCTACGGCATGACCCAATGGTCACGTGGTGGTGCCCCTGATCGCTTTGCTCGGTGAGCATTCGACCATCTGCCGTTACCGGCGCGCGCCATCACGACACATTGCCCGTCAATGGTTTCGTGGTGGGGCGGGCGCGGTGGTCAGGGCCTTGGGCATATCAAGCCGGTGCCACCGCGCCCACGACGGAACCGGTGCGCCTGCAACTTCGTGGCCGGCCACGCCGCGAGCGACAGACGGCTTGAAGCAAGCGATGTCCGCTACCGGGGGCCTCACCACGCATCCCGGAAGCCGGCAGGGTCGTGGTCAGTCAAGCCGGTACCGGCAGAAGCCCGCCGGCACTCCGGGCCGTACGACGCAACCACCGAGGCCCATGAGACTGATTGCTCTGCGCCCGGCAGGGTCGGCTTTCTTCTCGTTAGTCTTCTTTGCCGACGCAAAGAAGAGTGACCGGCAGCCCCCGCAGGGGGATGTCGTATGGCCCTTGGGTCCAAAAGCCAACACCGCCCCCCTACCCCCTACCCCCTACCCCCTACCCCCTACCCCCAAGGCATCGTAATCGACTTCAGATTAGTAAAACTCTTGATCGCCTCCTGCACCCCTTCCTTATAGCCAAGCCCCGAATCCTTGATCCCGCCAAACGGCGTCAGCTCGATACGATAGCCCGGCACTTCCCACAGGTTGACCGTCCCCACCTGCAACTCATCGGCAAAGCGCGCGAAGTCGTCCATCCGGTTAGTGCATACACCCGAGGACAATCCAAACGCGGTGCCATTGGAAATCCGGATGGCGTCGTCGATATCGCGGAAGGTGATGATGGGCGAAACCGGGCCGAAGGTTTCCTCCCGCACCACCGTCATGGCGGGATCCACGCGATCGATCACGGTGGGCGAGTAGCGCGCGCCGTCGCGGTGGTTGCCGAGCACCAGGCGGGCACCCTGCGCAACAGCTTCTTTCACGCGGGACTCGAACAGCGCGGCGGCTTCGGCGTCGATCACGGTGCCCATGTCCACGGTGCGGTCCATGGGGTCGCCACATTTCCATGCCCGGGTTTTTTCCACCACCAGCTCGGTGAAGCGGTCCGCCACGGCCTGGTGCACCAGCATGCGCTTGACGGCTGTGCACCGTTGCCCAGAGTTCTTGTACGAACCCTGCACTGCCAGGTCGGTGGCGCGCTCCAGGTCGGCATCGTCCATCACGATCAGCGGATCGTTGCCGCCCAACTCCAGCACCACGCGCTTGTAGCCTGCCTGGTTGGCGATGTACTTGCCGATGCCGACGCCACCGGTGAAGGTGACCAGATCCACCGAGGGGTGGGTGATCAGTTCGTCAGCGATCTCGCGCGGGTCGCCCGTGACCACCTGCAGCATCTGCGGCGGCAAGCCGGCTTCATAGAGGATATCGGCCAGGTAGCAGGCGGACAGCGGCACCTTCTCCGAGGGCTTGAGCACCATGCGGTTATTGGTGGCGATGGACGGCGCCACCTTGTGCGCGACCTGGTTCATCGGATGGTTGAACGGCGTGATAGCGCAAATCACGCCGAGGAATGGCGAGCGCTGGGTCATCACGCGGCGCTTCTTGCCGTGCGGGGTCAGGTCGCACGAGAACAGCTGGCCGTCGTCGCGCAGGGTTTCGTTGGCGGCAAAGCCAAGCACATCGGCCACGCGGCCGATCTCGTACAGCGAATCCTTCTTGCATAGCCCGGACTCCAGCGTGATCAGGTCGGACGCCTCCTCCACGCGCTCGCGCAGCAGCGCGGCGGCGCGGTTGAGGATGGCGGCACGCTCGAAGCGGGTCAGCGTGGAGCGGTAGGCACGCGCCACGGCAAACGCTTGGCGCACGTCTTCCACGCTGGCCATCGGCACGGTCCCGACCAGCGAGCCGTCGTACGGATTGCACACTTCGATCACGCGCTCGCGCATGACCTTCTTGCCATCGATGCGCAGCGCTTCAGCGCGGAAATGCGGGCTGACCTGGCCGGTGGAAAACTTGGGGGCGTTCATGTCGGTTCTCGCGTCAAGAGTTCGGGACGGATACGAATCGGGCGGCGCTCAGTGCAGGTGATTGAGCGCGACGTCGAAGATGTCGAAGTTGCGCAGCTGCGCCTTGCCGGGAATGCCCGCCGTGGCGCGGTTGAACACCAGCGGCACGGTCTGCTCCGACACGCCGCCGTGGGAGCGCAGCGGTGCGTCCAGCCCGGACAGGTCGTGGCGGCTCTGGCTGGTGCCCAGCACCACGTGCTTGTCGCTGACGATCACCAGGTCGCCCACGCGGTCCGGCGGCAGCTCGAAGCGCGCGCAGGCTTCGGCGTTGTCGAGCACGCTTTCGATGCCCGGCAGGGCCGCCAGCTTGCCCTTGAGCGCGGCGCGGTCGACATCTTCCGGCAGGTAGACGGTGGCATAGGAGCCAAGCGCGCCGTGGTGCACCACATAGGGATCGGTGATCGGCAGGATCACGCGCGCGCCGCCGGCTTCCACGCCACGGCCGAGCCAGCTGTCGAACTGGTCMTGCAGGTAGATCACGTTGGGGGCCTTGGTGGCGTCGTCGTGCTTGGCGTTCATGCCGTGGTCGGCGGTCAGCGCCACCACGCAGCCGAGCCCGTCGAGCTGCGCCAGGTACTTGTCCATCATGGCGTAGAACGCGTTGGCGCCGTCGGATCCCGGGGCGAACTTGTGCTGGATGTAGTCCGTGGTGGACAGGTACATCAGGTCCGGCCGGCGGGTTTCCATCAGCCGCACGCCGGCGGCAAAGACAAACTCGGACAGCTCGGCGCTGTACACGCTCGGCACCGACATGCCGACAAGGTCCAGCACGTTGTCGATGCCGTTGTCCTCCAGTGTGGCCTGGTCGGCCTTTTCCGAGGAGAAGCAGATGCCGCGCATGCCATGGCCGAGCAGCCGGCGCAGCTTGTCCTTGGCGGTCACCACCGCCACGCTGGCGCCAGCATCGGCAAAGGCGGCCAGGATGGTGCCGGCGCGCAGGTACTTGGGGTCGTTCATCATCACTTCCTCGCCGCGGCCACCGTTGGCGCTGCGATCGAAGAAGTAGTTGCCGCAGATGCCGTGCACCGCCGGCGGCGCGCCGCACACGATGGACAGGTTGTTCGGGTTGGTGAAGGTGGGCACCACGCACGCCCCGCGAAAGCTCGCGCCCTCGGCCAGCAGCCGTTTCAGGTACGGCGCGCGGCCGCTGGCGGCGGCGGCTTCCAGGTAATCGAATTCACATCCGTCCACGCAGACCACCACCACGGGCTGTTTCATCCATTGGTAGGTGCGCTGATTGACAGTGAGGCTCGGGGCGGCGACGCTGGAAAGATTCGGGTTCGACATGTCGGGGTTCCTGTGCGGGAAAGGCAAGGCGTCAGGGCTGATCGGTTGCCGCGCCGCCATCCACTGGCGCCACGGCGGCATGCATGCGGGCGCGGCCGCGCTCCACGTGCTCGCGCATCAGCCTGCCCGCCAGCTCGACATCGCGCGCGGCAATGGCCGACACGATCTCGCGGTGCTCGCGGGTAGAGGTGGGGATGGCGTTGCTGTCGGCGGAAAGCGCCTCGCGCCGGAACAAGGTGAGTTCCTTGACCAGGCGCCGGTAGGTTTCCACCAGCTTGCGGTTGCCAGCGAGTTCCACCATGCGGTCATGCAGGGTGAGGTTAAGACGGGTGTATTCGTCGAGGTCGCGCGCGGTGCTGGCCGCGCCCATGGCCTCGATCAGCGCGCGCAGCTCACGCACGCCCTGCGCCGTGATGTTGGCGGCGAGCAGCCGGCCTACGTACTCATCCAGCACCGCGCGCAGCGCATAGATCTCGTCGGCTTCTTCCAGGGAGATGGCGCGCACGAATACGCCGCGGTTTTTCTCGGTGCGCAGCAGGCCGGCCTGCTCCAGCGCCCGGAAGGCTTCGCGCAGCGGGCCGCGCGACACATTGAACTCGCCCGCGAGTTCGATTTCATTGAGCCTGGCGCCTGGCGGCAGGCCACCGGACACGATGCGCATTTCAAGCTCGCGCTGCACCAGGGTGGTCAGCGACTGGCTCTGCAGGATCGCGATATCGCTCGACTGAGCGGCTGGCCGTGACATGAAGACTCCTGATTCGGGTACATCGAAAATCCTGGTTGTCATTAAAGCAAGCAGTTTGTATATTGTCAACAAACTAGGCAACGGTGATGATCACGAAATGACGCGAACATCCCGGAAAAAACCTGGCGCACGGCTTATTATCGTTATAAAACAAATAGTTATATGCAATATGAGGCGGTGCAATGCTGGTGCGTTATGCCACAACCCACTACAACAAATTCACCAAATTGACACACAATACCACCTAAAATGCCACAAGGAGCCCACCCCAAGCTGGCATCCGTGGAAATCGTCAACCACACCCCTGATCCCCATCCAAGAGCACGCCATGATCCGCGGCAACGACCCCATCCTGCTGACCCCCGGCCCCCTCACCACCTCGCTCGCCACCAAGCAAGCCATGCTGCGCGACTGGGGATCGTGGGACACCAGCTTCAACGCCATCACGCGCAGCCTGTGCGACGACCTGATCGCCATCGTGCGCGGGCAGGATACGCACGTCTGCGTGCCCATGCAGGGCAGCGGCACCTTCTCGGTGGAAGCCGCCATCGCCAACGTGGTGCCGCGCGACGGCAAGGTGCTGGTGCCGCAGAACGGCGCCTATTGCCAGCGCATCCTCAAGATCTGCAAGGTGCTGGGACGAGCCAGCGTGGAACTGCCGATCCCCGAAGACCAGCCCGCCACCGCCGCGCTGATCGAAGCCGCGCTGCTGCGCGATCCGTCTATCACCCACGTGGCGCAGGTGCACTGCGAAACCGGTGCCGGCGTGCTCAACCCTTTGCCCGAGATCGCCGCGCTGTGCGCGCGCCTTGGCAAGGGCCTGATCGTCGATGCCATGAGCTCCTTCGGTGCGCTGGAGATCGATGCGCGCACCATGCCGTTCGACGCGCTGGTGGCCGCCACCGGCAAGTGCATCGAAGGCGTGCCGGGCATGGGCTTCGTGCTGGTGAACAAGAGCGTGCTGGAAGCCAGCCAGGGCAACAGCCATTCGCTCGCGCTGGACCTGTACGACCAGTACACCTACATGCAGAAGACCACCCAGTGGCGCTTCACCCCGCCCACGCACGTGGTAGCCGCCTTCCGCGCCGCGCTCGACCAGTTCCTGGAAGAAGGCGGACAGCCGGTGCGCGGCGCACGCTATCGCGCCAATTACCAGACGCTGGTGGGCGGCATGGCCGAACTGGGTTTCCGCCCCTTCCTCTCGCCCGAGGTGCAGGCCCCCATCATCGTCACCTTCCACGCGCCGGACGACGCCCGCTACGACTTCAAGACCTTCTACGCCAAGGTGCGCGAACGCGGCTACATCCTCTATCCCGGCAAGCTGACGCAGGTGGAAACCTTCCGCGTGGGCTGCATTGGCGCAATCGACGCCAATGAGATGCGCAATGTGGTGGGGGCAATCGGCGAGACGCTAGCGGAAATGGGCATCGAGATGAAAGCGCCGCTGGCCAGGGCGGCTTGAAGCATTTGCGGAGCCATCGCCCCGGCGAACGCCACCCCGCAGGGGTGGTGAAACTGCCGTTGCCTTTGACCTTAAGTGCAAGCCACCGGGGCAAAACTGGATTACGCCCTGATACGCCGCTAGTGGCGAATACCGCTCCGGAAGTACAATCAAATCGTCTCGTTTTCCGGAACGGAGTCCGAATTGAAATCGGCAACAGTAGCGGCACCCAAAAAAGCGCCTTCCGAGGCCCCCAAGAACAAGCCCGCAAAACCCACGCGCGCGAAGGCGTCCCTGCGCCTGGAAGAACCGGCCGCCGCGGCGCCAGTCACGAGCATGGCTGCCGACGCCGCAGCGGCGGACCGCGATACCCCCACGCTGCGCGCCTTCGCCCTGCTCGAATTCCTGGTTGCGGCCGACCGCCCCTTGTCGCTGGCGGAGATCATGCAGGGCTTCGAAGCGCCCAAGGCTTCGCTGCACCGCATGCTTGGCGCGCTGGAGGCCGGCGGGCTGGTGATCCGCGAGCCGGGCGCGCGCAATGCCTATGCCGTGGGGCCGCGCCTGTCGCGCCTTGGCGTGGCCATCGTCACGCATTCGGGTACGCGGCAGTTGCGCCATGCCATCCTGGCGCGGTTGGTGGCGGACATCGGCGAAACAGTCAACCTGACCATGCTGCACGAAACCTCGGTGCTGTACCTGGACCGCATGGAGGCGCCGTGGCCGCTGCGGCTGGACCTGAAGCCGGGCTCGCGCGTGCCGCTGCACTGCTCGGCCAGCGGCAAGCTGCTGCTGTCGCTGCTGCCGCGCGAGCAGCGCGCCGCGCTGGTGCGGCAGCTGCCGCTGGAGCGCTTTACGCCCAACACGATCACCAATGTGGAATTGCTCGAAGCCGAGCTCGACCGCAGCGCGCACAAGCAGCTTGGCGTGGACAACGAAGAGTTCGTGGCGGGGATCTCCTGCGTGGCCGTGCCGGTGCGCGACGAGCGCGGGCAGGTGGTGGCGGCGCTGGCGGTGCATGCGCCTACGGCACGCTCGCCATTGTCGCGCTCGCTGGAGTTCGTGCCGCGCCTGCAGGAAACGGCGAGGGAGCTGGCCGCTACGTTCTGAGCGCCCGTTTTGCATCCAGCCCCTGCGCGTCACCGCTATTCAGGCTGGATGCCTGCCGTCTTGATGATCGAGCCCCAGCGAGCGAGCTCGGCGAGCTGGAATTTAGCCAGCTCCTCCGGCGACGACACCTTGACCTCCATGCCGTTCTCCGTCACGAAATGGCGGATGGATTCAGTCGCCATGGCATTGCGCATCAGCGCGTTGAGCCGGTTGATGATCGGCGCCGGCGTGCCTGCCGGGGCGTACAGCCCGTTCCAGTAACCAGACTCATAGCCCTTCACGCCTTGCTCCGCGATGGTCGGCACGTTGGGCAGCAGCGGCGAGCGCTGCGGGCTGCTGACGCCGAGCGCGCGCAGCTTGCCGGCCTTGACCTGCGGCAGGCTGGTGGTCAGGTCGACGATCATCACGTCGGTCTGTCCGGCCACAAGGTCAATCACGGCGGCCGGATTGGCCTTGTAGGGAACGTACGTGAGTTTCGTCCCGGTCATGTGCTGGAATTGCTCGGTGGCAACCCGTGCCGATGATGAGCCGGAGCCGAAGGTCAGCTTGCCCGGCTCCTTCTTGGCCAGTGCGATGAACTCGGGCACGTTCGTGGCCTTCACGTTGGGGTTCACCACCATCACCATGTAGCCCTGGACCACTTGGCCGATCGGCGCAAAGTCCTTGATGGGGTTGTAGGGCAGGTTCTTCACCAGGTGCGGATTGGCCGCCTGCGTGGTGTTGGTGGTCATGAACAGGGTGTAGCCATCGGGCGCCGAGCGCGCGACAAGCTGCGCCGCGATGCCGCCGAATGCGCCGGGGCGGCTGTCGACGATGACCGGCTGGCCCGTCTCCCTGGTGATCTGGGCACCCATTGCGCGGGCCAGGCCATCCGTGGTGCTGCCGGGGCTGGAACCGATCACGATGGTGACCGGCTTGGCCGGATAGGACTGCGCAACGGCCATGCCGGACGCCAGCACGCTCACGGTCACGGCCATTGCCGCCAGATATTGGATCTGCATCTTGTCTCCTCTCATTCTGATTCTTGGCTTCCGGGCGAAAGAACGGGGCTGCCAGCGCTCAGGTCGTGAGGCTGAACTCGGGCCGTTGCCCGGCCAGCGCCTGGGCAATGCTTGCCAGGACCATCTCCCCCATGGCGGCCCGCGTCTGGTGCGTGGCGCTGGCGCGGTGCGCCTGCAGCGTGACGTTGTCCAGCGCGAACAGCGCTTGCGGCACGTTCGGCTCATCGACGAAGACATCCAGCCCGGCGCCGGCGATGCGCCCGGATGTCAGCGCCGCGACCAGGTCGTCTTCCTTGACCAGCCGGCCGCGCGCGATGTTGATCAGGTAGCCATCCTTGCCCAGCGCGTCGAGCACCTCGGCATTGACGATGCCCTCCGCCTTGTCCGCGGCAGCGGCAAGAATCAGCGCATCGCTCTGGCGGGCCAGTGCCACGAGGTCGGGCACGAAGGTGTGGGGGACGTCATCCATCGCCTTGAGGTCGGTGTAGGCGACGGGGCAACCGAACGCCGTCATGCGCGCCGCGATGGCCCGGCCCACGCGGCCCATGCCGACAATGCCCACGCGCATGCCGCTGACGCGGCGGGCCAGCGGGATAGCGCTTGGCTGCGGATGGCGGACCCAGTCGCCGGCACGGATAAACCGGTCGCCCGGGCACATGCCACGGCACGTGGCAATCAACAGGCCCACGGCGAGATCCGCGACGTCCTCGGTCAGCGCCCCGAACGTCCCGGTCACCGGCAGGCCGCGCGCGCGGGCATATTCGAGGTCGACCGCATCGGTGCCGACACCGTTGACCGCCACCACCGCAAGCGCGGGCAGTTGCGCCATCATCGCCCTGGTAATGCCGGTGTGGCCGCCGGTGATGACCGCGCGGATCGTGGGCCCGTGCTCGCGCAGATAGGCATCCTTGTCGGTTTGCTCGAACAAGCGGTGCATGGTGTAGAGCGAATCCAGCTTGTCGTTGATGGCAGGGATGAGGATCGGGTTCAGCTGCAGGATGTTGGCTTTCATACGGTGAGTCCTATCTGGAGGGTGCGGTTTCGCGTGATCTGTTTCGTCGCTAATCTTATACGTCATCCTATGACTTAGGCGACTTCGAAACAAGCAGGAAATCAGACCTCCAGGGTTAACACTCTGCTAAAGTTGAGGAAACCGAAAATCCCTCACGCTGACTCTTGGATCTCCTTATAATATGTTGTATGACAACGTAACACAAAGAGCAGCCTGAGGCGCATACTAAAATCAAGAAGCCGCTCCGGCCATGATGTTCAAGCCGATAGATCATGATCACTGACTCACCCATCGACCTGATTGCCGACGTCCGCAATGCGGTCGGCGAAAGCCCGTTTTGGGATACGCAGACGCAATGCCTGTACTGGTCGGACATCCCCGCCCGGACGCTGTTCGAATGGCGCGCCGCTAACGCGGCAATCCGTACCTGGCAGCTGCCCGAAATGGCGGGGTGCATCGCCCCCGCAAGCGCCGGTGGCTTTGTCGCCGGCATGCAGAGCGGCCTGTTCCACCTGCAGCCACAGCCCGATGGCAGCATGGCCAGCCGCAGGCTCGCCAGCGTCGCTCACCCTGCCCCCTCCATGCGATTCAACGACGGCCGGTGTGATCGGCAAGGCCGGTTCTGGGCGGGCACCATGCACCTCGACATGCATCCGGCACAATCGATTGGCTCGGTGTATCGCTTCGACGCGCGTGGCCTGCAGCAGCAGATCGAGGGACTGATCGTTCCCAACGGGATGGCATGGTCGCCCGACGGACGGACGATGTACCTGTCGGACTCGCATCCTGATGCGCAGGCGATCTGGGCGTTCGACTACGATGTCGCGCACGGCGTGGCCAACCGGCGGCGCCTGTGGATCGACATGCGGCAATATCCGGGGCGCCCGGACGGCGCTGCGGTGGACGTCGATGGCTGCTACTGGATCTGCGGGAATGACGCAGGCGTCGTGCACCGCTTTACGCCAGAGGGGCGCCTGGACCGCAGCATTGCGCTTCCCGTGAAAAAACCGGCGATGTGCGCCTTTGGCGGCGCCGACATGAAGACGTTGTTCGTCACGTCGATTCGCCCGGCCGATGCGTCGGTGCAAGCCGAGCAGCCACTGGCCGGCGGGGTATTCGCTTTTCGCCCCGGTGTCGCTGGCATCGCAGAGCGCGCGTTCCAGCTGGCCGCGTGACCGGCCGATCGGGCTGCGGGCACGGCTAAAGCGGCAGGAGCCGGGCAGCGCATGCCGCCGCCCGGCCAGTCACAAGCTTTACATCCTCCCCTTCCAGGGCACCAGCCACTTCTCCATCTTGCGCATCAGCAGGTCAAAGGTATAAGCAATCAGGCCAATCAGCCCGATGCCCATGATCACCACATCCGTGCGCAGGAAGTTCGACGCGTTGAGCACCATCTGCCCCAGGCCCGAGGTGGCAGCCACCATCTCCGCCGCAACCAGCGTGGTCCAGCCAAAGCCGATGGCAATCCGCATGCCGGTCAGGATGTCCGGCAGCGCGGCGGGGATCACCACATGGCGGATCACCTGCCAGCGGTTGGCGCCCATCGAATACGCCGCGTTGATCTGCTCGATGGTGACCGAGCGCACGCCGGCCTGCGCGGACATCGCCAGCGGCGCGAAGCAAGCCAGGAAGATCAGCAGGATCTTGGACGTTTCATCGATGCCGAACCAGATCACGATCAGCGGCAGGTAGGCCAGCGGCGGCAGTGGGCGATAGAACTCGATCGGCGGATCGAAGACGCCGCGCGCAATGCGCGACACCCCCATCATCACGCCGATCGGCACCGCCGTGACGGTGGCCAGCGCAAAGGCGCCAAACACGCGCACCATGCTGGCGCGAAAGTGCTCGGTCAGCGGCAGGCCGCCTTGCACATTGCCGTTCCAGGCATCGATAAACGCGTTGATGATGGCTTCCGGCGTGGGCAGGAACAGCGGCGGCAGCCAACGCAGGTGGCTGGCGATCCACCATAGCGCCAGCAGCGACACCACGCTGATGGTGGAGATGCGTGAGCTGGAGCCTTCGCCCGGCAAGCGGTAGCCGGAGACGGCCTTCATGCGGCGCGCGGGCGGCTTGGCGGCCACGGCGGCGGTGCCCGGCGCGGGCTCGAGTCTTTGAGCAGAAGCAGACATGTCGGACTCCTCAGGGCGTGGCATGGATCAGGTTGACGATTTCTTCGCGGTACCGGATGAACTCCGGATCGGCCTTGACCTCGCGGGCGTTGCCGCAGGCAATGAAGCGTCGGGCGAAGGGCAGCTCATAGGTATGCGCGATGCGGCCCGGCGAGGGCGTCATCACGATCAGCCGCGTTGCCAGGAACAGCGCTTCCTCCACGCTGTGGGTGATGAAGAACACGATCTTCTGCTCCGCCGCCCACAGCTTGAGGATCAACGCCTGGATCGTCTCGCGCGTGAGCGCGTCGAGCGCGCCGAGCGGCTCATCCATCAGCATCACCGCCGGATCGTTGGCAAGCGTGCGGGCAATGCCCACGCGCTGCTGCATGCCGCCAGAGAGCTGGTAGACCGGCTTGGCCGCCACTTTCTCCAGGCCGACCAGCGCCAGCTTTTCCTGGGCGATGCGCAGGCGCTCGGTGCGCGGCACGCCGCGCAGCCTCAGGCCCAGCGCCACGTTGTCCAGCACATTGAGCCAGGGCATCAATGCATGCTTTTGAAACACGACGCCGCGCTCGGCACCCGGGCCGTGCACGGATTTGCCATCGAGGCGGATCTCGCCTTCCGAGGGTTGCATGAAACCGGCGATGCACGATAGCAAGGTCGTCTTGCCGCACCCGGAAGCACCGAGCGCGACCACGAAATCGCCGCGCTCCATGGTGAGATTGACTTGCGACAGGGCCAGCGTATCGGCGCCACCGCGGCCGCCGTAGTTAACGCTSAGGTTGTCGATTTCGAGTTTGGCCATAGCTGCAAACTTCCTGAAAAGAGGATTCAAGGCCGCGCGGCCAGCGTCGCCCGCCGCGCGGCACCGGCAAATCAGGCCGGCGTCCTGGTGGCGAGGGCGCGCTTCACCCACTCCGCATTCACACCCGAGCCGTAGTCCGGCAACACGGTCTGGATCGTGCCCTGCTCCTTCAGGAATTGCGCCGCCGATTGCAGCGCCTTGGCCGCGCCGCCGCCCAGCCAGCGGGGCGAGGCTTGCTCCTCCAGCGTGGGGAAACCGTACAGCGCCATGCTGGCCGGCACCGCCTCGGGCTTGGCGCCCGAGACCTTGGCCACCGCCTTCACCATCGGCGACTCCGGGGTCCACGCCGCCTTGTCCTGGCGATACTTGTCATCCGCCGCGGCCAGGATCTTGACGAACTTGACCATGAACTCGGGGTTCTCCCGCGCGAACTTCTTGTTGGCGATCATGCCGTCGAAGGTGGCCTTGCCGGTCTCGGCGGCAATCTTGCCGGAGGTCACCAGCACCTTGCCCGTTTGCTTGAGCTTGGCCAGCACCGGGTCCCAGATAAAGGTGGCGTCGATGTCGCCGCGCTCCCAGGCCGCGGCCACTTCGGGCGGCCGCATGTTCATGATCTTGACGTCCTTGGGATTGATCTTGGCCTGCTCCAGCGCCACCAGCGTGTGGTAGTGCGTGGTGGAGACAAAAGGCACGCCCACCCGCTTGCCTTTGAGGTCTGCCACGCTGTTGATATTGCTGCCGTTGCGCGCCACCATGGCCTCGGCCGCGTTGATGTCGTCAAGGATCCAGAACAGCTCCACGTCCAGCCCCTGCGACAACGCCGAGGCAATCTGCGACGTACCGGCTTCGCCGATGGCGATCTGGCCCGACGCCATGGCGCGGATCACGTCGCCACCGCCGCCGAACTGGCGGAACGAGACCTTGTAGCCGGTCTGCTTCTCGACTTCCTTCATGTCCTGCGCATAGCGCCACGGCACCACCATATCCTGGTAGGCGATGACAACTTCCTTGGTCTGCGCGTAGGCGCCCGGGGCGACGACGGCCGCCAGTACCACGCTTGCTGCAAGCTGCTTGAACCAACGCATGATGAACCTCCTCAAGATGAACGGTGTGGTGTGCTGTGGCGGAGTCCGCCGGCAGGGAAAGCCCGGCACCATGGCGGTGCCTGCTCGAGGAGGAAGAGGTGATAAGCATGAGGCATGCCAGTGTCTCCGTCTGGTTGGGACGTCTTTGCGTCCTCTCCTTTCTTAGCGGCGCTCTGCGCTTTGGCGAGTCGTCGCGGCGTGCACCAGGCGCTTTGGCAAGCGGCGCTGGGCAAGGTGTAACCGTATGGTAGAAAGCGGCCCGTCGCCGGGTTAGAGCCAGCGGGGACCAACTGTGGGTCCACATGGGCGCGCAGGTTGAATTTGCGTCACTTTAAAGGGTATTTACTACCGTTTTTAGGTACACGGCATTCCGTTTATCGGATTTTCTTATTGACCATCGCTTTGTCTCATCCTACATTTCGATCCACGAACACTTTTCGGAACATTTGGTTCCGTTTTGATCGAAGACCGGAGACACTACACCATGAGCGAACATCTTCCCGAAACCCTCGCCGCAGGCACCCAAGCTGGCGCCGCCACTACCGGCCCGCAGGAGATGACCCCGTCGGAAGCCTTTGTCGAGACCCTGGCCGCCAATGGCGTCACCGACATGTTCGGCATCATGGGCTCCGCCTTCATGGACGCCATGGACATCTTCGCCCCCGCCGGCATCCGCCTGATC
>NZ_JBFTOQ010000076.1:0-19664 GCF_056398045.1 Cupriavidus sp. 05L411
ATCTCGCGCACCCCCGATCTCGCGCACCCCCGTGCCTCGCCTTGCTAATACCCTGATTTCCACTGCTTGCTCCTGTGTCAGCATCGGCGGCAAATCCGCCATCCTCCATCAGGTGGGTCAGTTTTACTTCGGCGGGGTGGGTCATTTTTACATCGGCGCTAACACCTGGTATGGCCATGGATCTTTTGAACCTTCCGTTGGTGCCGCCAGGCGTAGCCTGTGTCGTATGCATAGAAGAAGCCCCATAAGGAACCGCCATGTGTAACGACAGCGTGCGCCTTCCACTCTTTTGCTCCGACCGCTCGACGCTAAGTCAATCACCCGGCCGCTCGAGCGTGAAGAGCTGCTCTGTGCCGATTTCGAAGTAGTCGGCCGGCCCACCGCCGCGCAGGATCGGGCGCGCCTGCGCAGTCTGGTACACGCCGTCCTTGATGAGCTGCCGGTCAATGTGGATCGCTACTGCTTCGCCCAACACCAGCCACGCCGGGAGCGCCGCGCCGCCCTGCGCTTCAAGCTGCACGATCTGGGTGACCACGCACTCGAACTGCACCGGGCTAGCCGCAACGCGCGATGGCCGCACCTTGTCAGAGGGCAGCGTCTCCAGCTTGGCCAACTTGAACTCATCGACGTGCGCGGGCACCATCGCTGCGGACGCGTTCATCGCCTCAGCGAGCTCTCGCGTCGCCAGATTCCATACGAACTCGCCGGTGGCACGCGCGTTGGCGAGTGAGTCTTTCGCTCCAAGCGAGCAAAAGCCGACGATCGGTGGCTTGTAGCTGAACAGGTTGAAGAAGCTGTAGGGCGCAAGGTTGCGCACGCCGTCGTTAGAGACTGTGCTGATCCAGCCGATCGGTCGTGGAGCGACGATGGCGTTGAGCGGATCGTGACGCAGGGAATGTCCCTGCGCCGGTTCGTAGAAATGCCAGTCGGTCATAGCTTTACCTCTTTTGGGACGGGCGCAAGGAATGCAGCCACCACTCCGGCTCTGTGGGCGTCCGCAGCACCAGGGCCGGAGTGGTGGCTGCATTCATCCCGATACGCGCCTAGAGAATGGTGTCGGAGCGGAGCCACGTGAACCTCACAACTGAGAAACGAACGAGACGTTTCAAGTCAGTTTCGCTGCCCCGTTTCCAAGAACAGGGCAGCTTGGCTCGGTCTTTCTTACTTGTTTACCCAAGGCATGGAAAGGTCGATGTCAGAGACCAGCTTTCCACCGCCGAAGCTCATGCTCTCCAAGGGAATGGCATACATCATCAGGGTGACATCGTCCTGGCTGACGCCAACTTTTTGTACTACGTATCGGGTGACCAACTCCGCGAGCTTGCGTTTCTGCTCCACCGTCCTGCTCGTACCGGACGTCACCGTTACGATCATGCGCTTGTCGGATCTCTTCAAGTCAGGGAAAGTCGGATGGATGAAGAATTCATCGTCCTTGTGCTCACTGATGATGACGAAACGGTCATCCATAGGCGTATCCATGGCTTCATGGAGAGCGAGATTTAAGGCATCCGCCAGAGCCCGCTTCTCTTCGCTAGAGAACTTTTGAGCCGGAATGTGGGCGTGAAATATTGGCATGAGTGTTTCCTCGGCTGTGTTTTGCAGGTTAAATGAGGCGATGAAGTTGGCTGTTTTCCCTGCTTAACTAAAGAAGTCTTGACCGAGTGTTCCTTCGAGTCGCCCCTTGAGGCCAGATGAGAATTCACGAACGACGGGAAACGGGCTTTGGAAGAGCTTGATGTTGTTGATGAGGCCAGACTCATTCCGAGTGAGTATGGTGGTGCCGGCGACCGGCTTGCCACCGTGGATGGCATCCCACTCAAGGTAAGTCTTCGCACCGTCAACCGTCTCCGCAGTGAACACGAAGTGTTCGTACATCGTGCTCGTCGCGGCAAAGAACGCCCCGATGAGTGTCGGGCCGACCACGGCCTTGCTGAGGGCTGAGGTCTGAAGGATGGCGTCAGCGGTGAACGACGTCGCGAAGTCGCTCGTCCCTTTCTTCTTGACGATTTGCATCCATGCCGTTCCCGGCGTGTTGGTGTCAGTAGTCATTACAATCTCCTAGGTTTGTGTCAGTAGTCGTTACAGTATTCCCATCGCATGTCTGCGACTTCTATTTTTCAAGGTGCCTGATGAGAAACTCGCCGGCTCTCTGCAGCGCGTCGTGGGCCTGAGGCAAAGAGGCGGTCTGAATGTGCCAGACGTGCAGCATCTCCGGCCAGACCTCAAGGTGCGACTCGCCGCCAGCCGCGCGCACCTTTCGGTCAATTTCAAGCGCGTCGTCGAGAAGTACTTCGTCGCTTCCGACATGGATGAGCAGTGGAGGAAAACCGTGCATGTCGGCGAACAGGGGCGAGATGTTCGGATCCTTCAAGTCGTGGTTGCCAGCATAAGCCTCGACCATCTCCCGCATCGCGCCCGCGTTGACCATTGGGTCGCGGTCAGCCAACTGCGTTAACGAGGGCAGCGTCAGCGTCAAGTCTGCCCATGGGCTAATGAGTAGCGCTGCTCGCGCGTCCTTGTGTCCCTTCGAGGACGCGTAGGCAAGAACGTTGAGAACCATGCCACCGCCACTGGAATCTCCTGTCACGGCGAACGGCTTGCCAAGCGCACGCACTGCTTCGTAGCCGCGGATGGACTCGTCGTAGGACGCCGGGAATGGGTGCTCGGGTGCCCTGGAGTGGTCCAGGACGATGACCTGGGACTTTGCCGCTCGAGACAGCTCTCCAAGCATGCCCAGATGCGAGGCAGGAGATCCAGCCACCCAGCCACCACCGTGGAAATGGTAGATGACTCGGTCTTTGGACGCGCCGGGAGCCGTAATCGCCACTGCGGCTACGCCACCAAGCTCGGTCGGCTCGACGGTTAGGTCAGCCGCCGGCGGGTTTGCTTGCGAAATTGCCTCCATGCCAACGCGGAGGGTCTCGATGGTGCGTACGGGATGCGCAAAGTCGAAGGCGAACATCGCCTCGCGGAGCTTGCGGATGGAAGATGAATCGTAGGTCATGGTTCAGCTCACTTCAGGTCAAAGAAAGTCGCCGGCACCCAGTCGTAGCCAACTCCGTTGTCGGCTTTGCGAAGACGCCCAAGGCCAGGGAACGGCATGTGGGCTGCGGCAATCATCGTCTTGTCCGCAGCGAGTTTCACCAAAAGGGCTTCACGTGTTTTGACAGCCGATTCGCTGTCCGAGTCGAAGACGATGCTGACTTCCGGGTGTGGCATCTGGACGGCCCCAACATGAGCTACGTCGCCCCAGACCAGCAGCGACTGACCCTTCGAGGAAATCATGTAGCCAGTGTGACCGGGCGTGTGGCCAGGAATGGCGTACGGTGCGATTCCAGGGACGATTTCGTCCATGCCTTCGTACGGCTTCCACTTGCCTGCAGCGATGTAAGGCGCGGCGGCATCCTGTGCCACCGTGAAGAAGACTTTTGCTTCTTCCGGGGCCTTGGCCATGATTTCCTTCGACAGCCAGAAGTCGGCGTCGGCCTTCTTCATCATCACGGTCGCGTTCGGGAAGACGCGTGTCCCGTTTTTGTAGATTCCGCCAGCATGGTCAGCGTGAAGATGGGTCAGCAGCACCAGGTCAACCTGCTCCGGCTTGTAGCCCGAGGCCTTCAAGTTCTGCACGAGCTTGCCCAGCGTGGGGCCGCCCCAGTGGCCGCCTGCACCAGTATCGATGAGAACGAGCTTGGACCCGGTGTTGACGAGGTAGCCTTGGACGGTGGCCGAGACATTCTTGGGATCGTTTTGGAAGGAGCGCGCCAGGAGGGACTGGATGAGCGCCGGATCGCCATGCAGGAGGCTGGAGTCAATGCTGCCGCTGCCGTCATGGAGAGCGGTGACTTCATAGTCACCAATCATCGTGCGATAGAAGCCCGCAACCTGCTTGTGCTGCATCGGCGCTGCTGCTTGGGCCGGTGCTACAGCAACGAAGGTGCCAGCGAATGCTAACGATACCGCGAGCACGGTACGCGAAGTGAAAGTGGAGAATTTCATAGTGTTTCCTAACCATTGTGTATGGCGGGGTATGTACGTACATACGTAATGATCTTTAGCGGAACGCCGTTTCATCGTGCCATGTCGTTTTTGCCACTTATCCAGCCACCCGCCCTACCGGACGCCGTAACCCGTGATGAAAGCCGCACGCATGTCCGATTCCTCTGTCGATTCGCCATGACCTTTCAACCGCTTGCGATGTGCAAGTGGTTGAATAATATGCCCACCGCTTGCATAATGCAAGTAGATATTTAAGGAGAATAGCTGTGCAACAAACAAGACGATCGGGCTGCCCGATCAACCTGACGCTTGAGCAGATCGGCGACCGCTGGAGCCTGATCGTTATCCGCGATGTCATGTTCGGGAACCGGCGCAGCTATGGCGCCCTGCTGGAGCAAAACGAGGAAGGCATCGCCTCGAACATCCTCGCAAGCCGGCTGAAGCACTTGGCCGCGTCTGGCCTGCTGACACGATCTCCGGATCCGAATCATCAGCAGAAAGGAATCTACAGCCTCACGGAAGCGGCCATACAGCTTGTACCTCTGCTCGCACAGATGGCTGCCTGGGGCCTTCGGCATACGCATCCAAGCAAGGAAGCGTCTTTACGCGCGGAGCGGCTGGAAGAGGGCGGCCCTTCACTTTGGAGTGCCTTTATGGATGAACTCCGTTACCTGCATCTCGGTGCACCGCGTCCGGCGCGCTCAGCATTGGACGAACTCAGCGCCGACGACGAGAAGGCAATCGCAAATTAGTACTTATTTTTGCGTCATGACATACATCATGTAGTGCAAAGCTATCCACGCCAGAATGGTCTGGCCTTGGCCTTGGCCCTGCGCGAGCTGGGGCGCATCGAGCGCACGCTGTTTACTCTGGACTTGCTTCAAAGCGTGGAGCTGCGCCGCCGAGTGCATGCAAAGTTGAACAACGGCGAGGCCCGCAATGCGCGGGCCCGTGCACCGAGCCTAACGCACAGACGCTGGTCGATGCAGAATCGATGCTGGCCCGCATCGCTACCTTGCCCGAAGGACTAAGCCAGCCCGACCTGCTACTGGGGTCGGGCGCTGAAAAAACGGGTTGCAGGTTGTGGGACGCACGCTGACTGAGGTCCCGGTTGCGTCCGCAGACCATAACGCGGTCGGCTGTCTCGCCTTAACCAACGAATACCAGCCTTTCATCGTGTTTCTCGGCTTTCACCGGCGAGTTCAACCCACATCGGGTTCATCACCAACCCCTGTCCGATTGCGACCAGCGGTAGGCTGGCCGTTAACGCTTTTTCGGCGTCCCCCGGCGTCCGGATAAGACACGCCGCAATCAAAGGAACGCGTTCACCAACGTGCGACGCCCCCCCCTGTATTGAGTAGCACGTGACTTTAGAGTCCAATCCACCATGACACGGAGATTGGACATGAAGATACGATTCACCGAAGAGCAGATCATCGGGTTCCTGCGCCAAGCGGAAGCGGGAATGCCCATTGCAGAGCTGTGCCGCAAGCACGCCTTCTCGGAAGCCAGCTATTACCTCTGGCGCAGCAAGTTTGGCGGGATGAATGTCTCGGATGCCAAAACGGCTCAGGGAGCTGGAAGCCGAGAACACGCGGCTGAAGAAGCTCCTGGCCGAGTCGCTGCTCGAGAACGAAATTACCAAAGAGGCCCTCCGAAACCGGATGTGGTTGCGAAATTCGAAGCGCTGACACCGCTAGGAAGACTGTGCGAACCTGCGGACATGACCGGGCCAGTGTTGTTTCTTGCTACTGCCGCATCAAGCATGGTTACCGGCCATATCCTTCCCGTCGATGGCGGCGTGTTGGCGCAATAACAGTTGAACCCGACCGGCCCCAACAGATCGTCTATCCAGATTCGGGCCACGGTATCAAGCCATATCGAGGGTCGGCCGGGATTCGCAAAAAATCCGCCACATCTCCGGTAAGCGGCCGATTTGAATAGGAAATCGATCGATCCCCTCGACGCCGAGGTGCTCAAGGCGCTGTCGCCTTACCGGCGCGAACACATCAACCGGCTCCCGCACCGGCATTCCGAGTTGGCCTGTGCTCCTGGGCGCGGCTGTCGAGAATCGCCAAACTCTGAACTTTGGTCATTCCACTCTGAACCGCCGGCCAGAAGGGCTCGGCGAGCGAGGGTACACTCGCCAATTGCGCATTCTGACCTGGCTCGCGGACGAGTCGGGTGACGACGGAACGAAGCCCATCCGTTAGCGCATCTACAAAGCCATTTTGTCTATTTCGCGACGAATCTTGTGGTTTCCGCGCGAGATCAATTTCCGGCTGCTGTCTACGATCTTCCATTCAAACGTCAAGGAGGATCCAGACATGCCATTATTCGCCCCCTCGCCACGCCCCGCCTGCCGCAGGGGAGACGCCGCATGAACAAGAAGCGGCTCGGACTGCTCACCGGCACGCACGCAGTCAACGATCTCTATCAGGGGCTGGTGCCGGCCCTGCTGCCCTTCATGGTGCTGGAGCGCGGCTACAGCTACGCGGCTGTGAGCGGCTTGATGCTGGCGGCCACCGGCCTTTCCAGCGTGGTGCAGCCCCTGTTCGGCGCCTATGCCGACCGCGCGCACCGCGGCTGGCTGGTGCCCACCGGCTTCCTGGTGGCCGCGCTCGGCGTAGTGCTGGCAGGCATGGCGTCCACCTATCTCGCCACCTGGGTGGCCATCGCGCTGAGCGGCCTCGGCATCGCCGCCTACCATCCGCCGGCCACGGTGGCCGCCCGCGCTGCCGGCGGCACCTCGCAAAAGGCAATGAGCGTGTTCTCCGTGGGAGGCACCGTCGGTGCGTCGTTCGCGCCTTTGCTGGCCGCGCTCGCGGTTGGGGGTGGCGCGCTGGCGCGCAGCTACCTGCTGGGCATCCCGGCCGTGCTGATGGCCGTGCTGTGGCTGGTCGCGTCGGCGCGTCCGGCGGCCGTGCCCGGCGCAGCCGCGGCCAGGCGTTCACAGGCGGCGCCGGTGCCCAATCAATGGCGCGCCTTCGGCCTGCTGGTAGCCACCATCATCTGCTGGTCGATTCCCTATGTCACGGTGCTGTCGATGCTATCGCTCCATATGACGCGCGATCTCGGCGGCAGCGCCTTTCTCGGCGGCGCGGTGCTGACCGCGTTCACGGCGTCCGGCGCGGTGGGCACGCTGCTGGGCGGCTGGCTTGGCGACCGCCGCGGCCGCATGACCGCGATCCGTGCCGGCTATGTACTGATGCTGCCCATGCTGGCCGGGCTGGTGCTCGTGCACAGCGCGCCCCTGGCGCTGGTGTTCACGGTATTGCTGGGCGTTGCCATGTTCCTGCCGTTCACGGCACAGGTCACGCTGGCACAGGACTACCTGCCGCGCAACCCTGCCATGGCCAGCGGCATCACGCTGGGCCTGGCGCTGTCGGTGGGCGGCATGGCATCGCCGCTGTTCGGCCTGCTGTCCGACGCGCGCGGCCTTGCCTTCACGCTGGCCACCGTGCTCGGCGTGCTGTGCGTGGCCAGCGCGCTTGCCCTGCGCCTGCGCGACCGCGCCCCGCGCATCGACGAGCAGGGCCTTGCCATCGCCTAGCCTGCGGTAGGGTGGCGCCGCCTGCTGCCAGCCAATGGGCGGCGGGCGGGCTACACTGGCGCGCACGATGACGCTTTCACCGAACCACAGATCCGCCTCATGAAGACCCTGTCCGACGCCGCCCTCCAGCAATCGCTGCAGACGCCCCGGCCGATCGTGGTGGTGGCCAACGACCAACCGGACGGCTCCGAGCTGGCCGAGCACTGGCACCAGCACGGACAACTGATCCATGCCATCTCGGGTGTGATGATTGTGCGCACCGCGCGCGGCGAATGGGTGGTCCCGATCGGGCGCGCGGTGTGGGTGCCGCCGCAGCTCAGGCACCGCATCGGCGCCGTCGGCGATGTGCGCATGCGCACGGTCTTCGTGGCCGGCGACGCCTGCGCGGCCATGCCGCAGGACTGCCGCGCCATCGAAGTCAGCCTGCTGCTGCGCGAGCTCATCCTGCATGCGGTACGGATCCCGGCCAGCTATGCGCCGGAAGGGCGCGACCAGCGCATCATGGCACTGATCCTGGACGAAATCCGGGCGGCACCCGTGCTCTCCCTGCACCTGCCGATGCCGCAGCACGCCCGCGCCGCGCAGCTGTGCGCACGCCTGATCCAGAGTCCCGCCCAGGCGGCCACCCTGACTGGCTGGGCGGCGGAGCTGCATATGAACGAGCGCACCTTCGCGCGCTTGTTCAAGCGCGAGACCGGCATGACCTTCGGCGCCTGGTGCCGCCACACGCGACTGCTGCTCAGCCTGCCCAGGCTGGCGCAGGGCGACGCCATCCTGGCGGTGGCGCTGGATCACGGCTACGACAGCCCCAGCGCGTTCGCGGCGGTTTTTCGCAAGACCTTCGGCGTCAGCCCGAGCGCGTACTTCCGCAAGGCAGAAGCACCGGACTGACATGGCGCCCTGGTGTGCCGGGCGGAAGTGACGACCCGGGGCGGCGGCCCTTCGCTGTGCCACAATCCGGCAGCCAGCGGCACACATGACACTGGCCCTCCCCACAAGGGCATTGCTTTGTTCTAGTGAGGTGGCGAATCACCGGCTGGCGCTGCGCCACCCTCTATATAGAAGGTGCCCCGGGCAGGCAGGAGGATCGCGCGGCCGCTGGCGCAGGTCGCAGGTATCATCTGCGTCCATGCCCACTGCCATTCCTTCCCGCCAGTCCGCCGCCTCCCGTCTGCTTTCGGGCGCCAGCCCTGCCGCTGCGCTGCGCGAACGGGCCGAGGCAATCCTCTGGATCCGCACCCAAATGGCAAGGCACGGGGTGACCCCCGAGCAGCTGCTGGCGGCCGGCTGTTTTGCCGCAACCGAACGATCGGCGCCAACGGCGGTGCGCTACCGTAGCGCCGATGGGCTGAGCTGGGACGGGGAGGGTGCCATGCCGGACTGGCTGCGGCGGGCGGTCAACGCCGGGCAGACGGTGGAGCATTTCCGGGTTGGTGTCTGATCTGCATTAGTGAGCGCCGGTGGGGCACACTTGTCGAGATTCGCTCAACTCTGAACTTTGTTCGCTTAACGCGTTACTCGCGATTGCCCAAGCTCTTTTGAAGGAATTCGATCTTCCCCGTTTTGGGGATGTCGTCAGCGAACTAACTGTACATGCGGTGCACCGTATTACCGAGATTACGCGAAGAGATACACCGAAGGTCTTGAACCGGCTCGATACGCTGTTCAACGACGTGGATCTGTTCGATGGGCTCAATATCGTCTCGTCCGAACACCTGTCGTATGACGCGATCGATAGTGATCTGGATTTCCTTCCTTCCCTCGCAAAAGACATCGTCCAGCATTATCTGCGTCACCCTGACTACTCGAACGAAGAACTGCTGATCCGGTGTGGCGCGTTGACATGCAGCCAGACTAGCTTTTTCGCTCTGTTGGAGAAACTGCTTCATCCCGTCGTGCATCGAGACGCTCTCGCGCCGATGGCGGGAGAAGTTCTCCGACGCCAATTACTGCGTTGGAGATATCCTGAGCATTTTTTGCGACGCCCGGAAAGCGCCGAGGCAGCAGTCCGTCGTCCCGCGCACTGTGCTCGCAACGGTGGTGATGTCGCCGCGTATCCGCGAATCGAGTCCGCCACGGGGTAATCGTGCCTTTCGTGCCAATTCTGGCGGTAGAATCGCGAGGGCCCGCTTGCAACAAGAGGGATGGCCGGGATTCACAAATATGTGAAGCTTCAGATATTTTCGAATCCCGGCCGACCCTCCTGTCGGACTTGAACAAGCGATGCGCACGACAGGGCGATAAAACGATCTAAAACCGAAAGCGTAGTTCTTCTACCGCCCTGTAGCTCGCGAAATGTGCTCAATATTTAGGCAATTGCTTTTCAGACTGAAAGTCCGACGGGCTCCTAGCTAGCCACCCGCTCGGCTTGACTCCAACCTGACAGAGCCGTGCAGCGACGTCGTCGTACATGTCAACGGAATTGCGAATCCTGCGTTTCACCCTGATATCGACAATGACTGCGACGGCTGGAATGGGGGGGCAGGCGCTGGATAGGTCGCAGTAATTTCCTCAGGCGAGTGGCGCCTTCCAACGGCGGCGACAAGTATGCTTTATAAGAAGAACACCATAAGCGCGTTAGCCAGCTTGATGGCAGCCGGCGTTATCTATTCCGGCTCAGTGCCTGCGCAGACGAACGGCAGCAACACCACCGCAGTTTCAGCTGTGTCGATCGCCGGCATGTCAAGCGACCAAAAGACCGATGCCCTCATCAAGGCCATTGCCGACGGGGACAAGCTTGGCATCCAACGCCTACTCGACGCTGGCGTAAACGTCAACGCTCCAGCAAGCGAGCATGGCATGCGCCCGCTTCACGCCGCTGCGCTCAGGGCGAACGTCCCGCTCATGAAGGCGCTGATTACGGCCAGCGCAACAATCGACGCATCCGCCGAGGACGGCTTGCGCCCGATGGAGTTCGCCGCCGCAAGCGGGAGTCCCGAAGCGGTGCAAGTGCTCTTGGACGCGGGTGCTAGCCTGGCATCGCCCAAGCTGCGGGGTTACACCGCATTGATGGCGGCGCTTGAGCAAGGCGATGCGGAAATGCTCACGTTCCTTCTGGCCAAAGGCGCGAAGGTCGATGAGGTCAATACCAACGGCGAGCAGGTGATCCATTGGGCGGCGCGACATGACGACACCGAATCGCTGAAGCGCTTGATTGCCGCGGGGGCGAAGGTCGACGCCCCGAATCGCGACGGAAAAACTCCGCTAATGATCGCATCAGCCGCGAACCGCCCGCTGAACGTCAAACTGCTGATGGACGCCGGCGCACGGCCTAGTGGCGCGGACGCCGGCATTGAACTCCTGACATCCGCGGCGAAGAATCGCGACATCGATGTCGTCAAGGTGCAACTCTCCGCAGGCACGTCCGTCGCAGCTGTGGACAAGACCGGTTGGCAGGCAATACATTACGCCGCGAACAATGGCGACGCGGCAATGCTCAAAGTGCTGTTCGCCGCCGGCGCCAGGCCCGACGCACTTTCCAGTGGCAAGGAAGGGCAATTTCAACCGCTTCATCTGGTGGCTCGAGGTAAGGAAGCCCACTACAGCGGAGACCTGCGACGCATGGACGACGCGGGCTATATCGAAGCGACGCAAATCCTGCTCGCTGCTGGCGCCAAAATCGACGCCAAGAGCGGCGACGGCAAGCAGCCGATCCACCTCGCGGCGGAAAACGGCATGACAAGTGTCATGCAGATCCTGCTGGCACGCGGCGCGAAGGTCGACGCTGTGACGCCGGAAGGTAACCAGCCTTTGCATTACGCAGCGCAGGCTGGCCGCCCCTATTGGAACGAAAACCTCTACAAACAGAGCGCGATCATCGACATGCTGGTCGGGGTCGGTGCAAAGGTCGACGTGCCAGGCAAAGACGGCTGGCGACCCCTGCACTTCGCCGCGGCCAAAGGCACCGCCGAGGGCGTGAACGCATTGATTGCGGCGAAAGCTGACCCCAATGCCGCACTTGCGGACGGCATGCGCCCGATCCATTTGGCATCCGACCGCCGCGATTACTTCAACACTGAGTCCGTCATCGCGGCGCTCCTCGCAAGCGCCGTCCAAGTGAACGTGGGCGACGCAAAGGGCTGGGAGCCGCTTCATTACGCGGCGGCGCGTGGTGCCACGCGGACTGTAAAACGGCTACTCGAGGCAGGTGCGAACGTGTCGGCTGTCACGAACGACGGGCATACGGCCATGGACTACGCCGTCACGAGTAAGTCCACCGCGACGCAGGCGCTATTGCAAACCGCTGCTGCCGGTCAGCCTCTCTCGTCGCCAGAGCAACGAGATGCCGCGCTGATTACTGCCGTGGGGGACCGGGACCCCGTCGAAGTCAAGCGACTGCTCGCGCTAGGCGCGCGTGGCAATGCCGCGGACAAGTATGGCAATCGCGCCATCAACATTGCTGCAAAGCGCGGAGATGCCGCCGTGCTGAAGGCGCTAGTCACTGCCGGCGCGTCTCTGGAAGAGATACCCAAGAGCGCAGAAAATCCCGGGGCGGAAGCCATCCTCTGCCAGTCCACCGAGTGGTCCGACTCCGGCCAGGAAACCAAGGCATTGTTGGAAGCCGGTGCACGCGTCGACACGGCTTGCGGCGACGGGCGGCAATCACTGCATAAGGCGGTCATTTTCAGACGCATTAATGTGGTCATCGTCCTGCTGGCGGCGGGTGCGGATGTCAACGCACAGGATAAGTACGGCGGCACCCCGCTGCACTACGCCGCGAATGTGAATAGCCCCGGCATCGCGACTGCACTGCTGCGCGCCGGCGCGTCGAAGGCGGTCGTTACGAAGGACGGTGCACGACCGATTGATATCGCCATATCGCGTGAGTCACTCGAAGTAGAGAAGGTGCTGCTCGAGGGCAGTACCCCGGCGCAGATCGCTCAGGTGACATTGAGCGCGGAGCGCTACAACCGCCGCACCGAGATCCAACTCGCTGTCAATAGCGGGTTCTCGGCAGAAGAGCTTGGCTATAAATGCAACGGCGAGCTGTTTGATTTCCCTGACCGATATGACGATTTGGCCAATCCGGCGAACGCTCGCAGCAACTGGGCGCAGGCGTACGGCATCGCATCGCGTTTTGGCGAATGCGTGCGCAACTTTGCTGCACGTCCCGTGGACTTTGCAAGACTTGTCCCGGTCTATTCCTTGCTGACATGGGACGAACGGCGACGCGTCAACGAGAAGTTCCTCGAAAGCCTGAATGGTCTCAAGGACCTGATTCAGATGGGGCAGTCGCGCATCGAGTCGGAGATGCAGCGCGTCAGGGCGTCGCAAGGACGAATGCAGGGCGCAGCCGAAGCGTCACGACGGGCTGCGCAGGAAAACAGCGCATGGGTCCAGACCATCAGCCAGTCGCTGAACACGATCGCCGCACAAATGAGGCCGCCACCCTTGCCTGATCGGGCGGAGTTCGACCGTATCGTGGCGGAAAACGAACGACTTGACGGTGGAGGGCCGAGCGGTCGTGGCGGGCCGGGCAACAAGGCGGCTCCGCAGATGCAGTCGGGAGGCGTGGGTGCGGCCAACGGCGGTACCAACGCGCCGGGTGCTAGTGCGCGCGCGGCGAATGGCAGCAACGGGTCCAATGCGGCGAATGGTGCGAACTCCCCGTCCGGCAGCACGACTTCCGCCGCAGCAGGCAATCGTGGCGCAAACGAGGCCTCCCGCGATGCTGGCAAGACTGGTAACGCTGACACGTCCGGCGCCTCGGCGTCATCTGCCGGCAAACCAGCATCCGAACAAAAGCGGGCTGACAGCACAAAGACGTCCGGTGGCGCGCCGAAATCGTCATTGACAAGCAGCGGCAACATGGGCGGTATTGTGCTGTACACCGACGATACCGCGAAGCGGAAGGCGGAAGAGGAATACCAGGCGCAGATGAAGCGAGGCATGGCGGAGGCCGAGGTGCGAGAGAAAAAAGGGCAAGCCGACGCCGAAGCTGCGGAGAAGGCTCGCGTGCAAAAGCTTAAGGAACAGGACGAGAAGCGCAGACGTGACAACCCGCCGTGCCAATCGGATGGCCACGCCACATGCACGACTCCCAAATAATGACCTCGAATCCGGATGACGCATTCACCGCCATCGCCGGCACCTTTCGACCCCTGCCGGAAAAGGGCTGGCCCGAGCTTCGCTCGCCTGCCAACGGCGGCCGGGGTACGAAGCAGACGATAGCCCGGCTGAACGATGCTGACCAAATGGCGGGGTTGGATTTGGATGGCGACTCACCGTCGCAGGGACAAGAGAGTCCGTAGCTATGCTGACCGATGTTCGAGCGATATGCAAACCGAAGGTAGCCTTCTGTGCGCGACGGTACAAACTTCGGTATTCTCGTGGAGCGAGGTCATGAAACGACCCGAATGGCGACGAGCGATTGGTGCCTCGCTGTGCGGTGGCGCACTGCTTGCCAGCACGGCTGTGATGTCGTCGCCGACGTCGGACGAATTTCAACGATGCGACGAGATGGCGCGGGCCTCGCTAAAGGTCTGCCTCAAAAAGCACGCGGGACGGGACAACGACTCGTGTTGGCAGAACGCCCGTAAAAAGAATATCGACTGTTACGCGATGGTGAACAACCAATACGTCCGTCCGGACCCCGCAAGCGAGGCTGCGCGACGCGGGGCAGCGATGCAGGCAGAGGCGGAGGCCCATGCACGAGCGGCCGCGGCCGGTAAGGCAGCAACGTCGCCGCCAGCCTCTCGATGACTCAGATCGACCTGGCAGGCGCAGTTGTCCCGAATTGAAACAACCTGACACGCTGGCATTGAAGGCGGACGGCGGGCAGTGGGCTTGGGGTGAGAATCGCGACGGACAGCTTGGCGACGGTACGACGACAGCCGGAGCGCAGCCCGTGAAGATCGATGCCGGGTTCGCACAGATCGCGGCAGGACGCACGCTTTCGGCGGCGATGCGGGTCGACGGCAGTTTATGGATGTGGGGCCCGAACAAGAATGGATGCGTGTGCGTGCCAAGTGCGGTTCCGAGGCGCTATCGAGAGGTACAGGAGAGTTGCGATGCCCAACGACGCGACCCGATGGCGCCAATGGCAGCAATGGTTAGGGTACTGGTTTCCGTGGCGTCAGTCCGGTTCGACCGCCGTCTCGCTTCGCGTCACGGATGGAAATGGCGATTGCCTCGTGGACGTTGCCGGCGCCGAGCGTCACGAGTATCGGATGCGGATTGGCTTGCCCAGCGGTGCGATAGTCGTCAATCTCTACGGTCGTTACCTCGCGTTCGTGGACGACGGCGGGCACCACAACTATGACGGCATTGACTTCGCATGCCGAACCTATGTCAAATTCGGCGAGTGCCTTCAGGACAGGCAGGCCTTGCATATTTCGATCCGATCGATGCGACGCGCATGGTGGCGCCGCGGCAATTAGCGAGCAGAGGCTCGAACAGGCATCAAGGGAAGCGCGCAGACGCTTTCAGACACGCTACAGCATATGAACTATCGTCACTCCCGCATCGACGTGTACGTATTTTTGCGCTGGGCGCAACAGGGGCTTATGCTCAGGGATGCTTTGGTTCATTTGGCGAGAAGAGATGCCAGAATGTTGAAAAAGCCTCGGAACAGGCAAGAAAAGAGGGCGAGGCCAGAAAGCAGGAATATGTGAAGAATGGCGGGAAACTTCAGGACACCACAACGCCTACAAAGGCCAGCACCGGCACCTCAAAGTAAGAGGAAAAGTGGGATAAGACGCCAATGATCTTCCGTTATCGAATCCAATGGCCCATTGCCGGATTGTTGATCCTGGGGCAAATCAGCGCCGTGGCCTGTGTCGACCCGAGCCGCGTGGACGAGCGCCCGGTGCCGCGCATTCAGCCGCCGCTGGCTGAACCGGGTGCCCAGCCAACGCCTCTGGAGCAACGTATGCCCGTAGGGGCGGTTTATGCCTATCTGGCCCCCGAGGGTACAGTCGCCAGCGTCCGAGTAATCCGACAAGGCATGAGCCTTCCGCTGGAGGTGCTGAATCGGGAGACGGTTGAGCGCTTGGGTTATCCGGCGGCAGGAGGGGCGTTCGAACAGCGGTGGATCTATGTGCACGCCGCCAGCTACGGCAAAGCCGAATTGCGCCTGAACACGCCTTCCGGCAAGACCTATGCCGTGGTAATAGGCATGATCTATCCGCACGAGGAGCCTGTGGGCGAGCCCCTGCGGCTGGAGGTTGCCGGCAGTGGCGGCGAGCCGAGTTTTGCCGTCGATGCCAACAATAACACCTTGTGGCTGAGCCTGCCTGGCCAGGTGGGCGACGGATGGCGCATGACTTCGGGCGATGAGACCTCCTTCTCGTTAATCCGCGTGGAACAATTGGCCATGCCGTATGGCGACGGCCCTAGGGTTGGGTTGTTCTTGGAAGCCGGGAGATCGGTGAGCAGTGGGGTGATCGAGCTCCAGTCTGTGCCAGCGGGCCTGTTCGCCGCCCGCAAGACCTATCGCTTTAAGGTGAATGCGCGGCCCGTGCCGGCATGCTGAGTAGAGCCTGGTTGCAAGGTGATGAGGATGCAGAAAACATTGAGCATGGGGCGTGGGCGTGTGTTGATTCTGGCGTGGGGCGTGCTGGCGTTCGCCACGGCGCATGCCGACGTGACGCCGCCCCACATCCGGGATGCGTGGGCGCGATTGCGGGACAACCCGAAAACCTACGATCAGACAGACCAGTTCTGCCGTGGCAAGAGGTTGGATGCAGCCTGCGAACTGCCGGGCAACGCGCTGCAAGGCGGCGGGACGGGCGTGTGCCGGTCGTCGGTCAACGACCGAGGCGAAATTGCGCGATCCTGCATCCGCACCACACGCGTGGAGATCGACAGCGACGTTCCGTCTGGCGGTTTCGTGGCCAGCCCGGCGTTGTGCAAGCCCTACATCGACTGGGTGCAGCGCAACGATCCCTCCGAACCCGCGCCCGTGCTGCCCTTTGGCTGCAAGCCTCCGGCGCAGCCGCTCACCGACCGTTTCTGCAAAGGCAGGGCCGTCGGGGATGTCTGCGCCGTGGAGATGCGGGTGGACGGAAAGCCGGAGCAATATCCGGGCACTTGCGCAAATAAGTGGCAGAGCGAGCGCTTCTATTACATGGGTTCTCGGGAGGCCCTGCGGCAGGTCATGACCTGCGGGTCGCCGCCAACGTTTGAACGCCAGTTCAGTCCGGCCAGCTGGCTGGACAAGCTGTGGCAGTAAGGGGGTAGCGTGTCGCAATGGCAGGCGATGGTGCTGTCCTGGCTGGTGGAACTGCCGCTGTTGCTGGCTTTCCTGTGGCGCTGGGGCGTGGGGCGCGCGAGCCTAATCGGTCTGCTGGCCACGGGGCTGAGCCACCCGGTGGCATGGCGGGCGGTTAGCTACTTGTCGCCGCACGACTACACACAGGGACTGTGGTCGATTGAATTGGGCGTGGTGCTGGTGGAAGGGTGGGTGCTGCGGCTGGGTGTTACAGGGACATGGAGGCCGGCGCTGAGGGCGTCGGCGGTGGCCAATCTGGCGTCTTTCGCGGTGGGGTGGCTGCTGTGGTGAGCCGCTCGCTGGGCGGCTTCGTGGTACTGGCCATCGTGTTGGCGGCACTGGCGCCGGGGCCGCTGTATGTGTGTGCGCTGGCGGTGTTCGGGCTGCCCCACGTGATCTGGGAGTTGGGCTTTCTGCGCAGCCGCTATTTCGCCCGCTGGCCTGCGGCATGGTGGAGGGTGTTGATGCTGGCGCTGCTGATGCACGCGGCGCTGCGGGCCTTGGCTTGGGCTGGCGTGGTATCGCCGGAGGCCCAGCAGGTGCTGGACTTGCTGGCCCTGGCGGCGTTGATGCTGGTGGTGGCCGCCGTGCCCAAGAGGGTGGGCTGGGCGGTGCGGCTGGTGGCGCTGCTGGCTTCTGGCGCGGTGTGGGCGACGCTGGAATGGGGGCGCATTGGTGACGTGCTGCTGGCGCTGGCGCTCCTGCACAACTTCACGCCCGTGGCCTTTGCCTGGGACATGGCCCGTGACGACCCGCGCTACCGCCCGCAGGCCCTGATGGCGGGCCTGGTTTTCATACTGCCGCTAGGGCTGGTCGCACTGGGGGCCGCAGGTTGGTGGCCAGCGCCATTGACCGGGTTGGGTCTGAGCTGGCTGGATGGGCAGGTACCCGGCCTTTCCGGCGCCGCTGGCGGCATGCTGCGCGCAGCGTTGCTCAGCGCGGCGGTGCTGGCGCAGTGTCTGCACTACTACTACGTGCTGAAGGTGTTGCCCAGTGCCGAGGGGCAACGCACCGGCCATGCGCCCGTGCCATATTGGCTGTGTGTCTGCACTTTGCTGCTGACCGCTGGCATGGCCATCTATTTCGTGCAGCGCTTTGGCGGCGCACGCCAGTTGTATGGAGTGGCGGCGGGCTTCCATGCATGGCTGGAGTGGCCCCTTCTGTTGCTCACCTTGTGCTCGCATCCATTGCGGGCCCCAGCCCGATCCGATTTTTCAACTGCTAACGGATGAATCCGACTATGCTCAGACCTTCTCTTCTTCTTGGCTGCCTGTCCCTCGCATTGCTCGGCACCGCGCAGGCCGAGGCACCGCGCGTGATCGACGTGCCCGCGGGCAGCTTTTACGTCGTCAACGGCGTGAATGTGCGCAATGGCAACTACTCCACGACCTTCAACACGCTGAGGGACGCGGACGATCCCGCAGGCGAACCCTTCCGTCGCGTCTACAACTCTTTCTCCGACTATCAGAGCGCTTACGGCCTGGGCTGGTCGACGGTAATGGATACCCGGATCACGCTCGCGGAGTATGGTGATCTCGCCCTCGAACTGAAGGAGAAAGGCGTAGGTGCGACCACGGAATATGCCGTGCAGCCGGGTGCGCCTGGCAGCGAGCGCAGCAAGGAGATGGAGAAGCGCCGGATCGATATCAAGATGGAATACAAATTCCGACTCAACAACCTTGCTGCGCGCAAGGAAATTATCAAAACGGACCTTTATAAAGAAGCGGTGAAGCGAGGCGAACTGAAGCCATTCAGCGAGAGCGCGCTGCTTGATCCGCCCTACCCATCGATGGAGTCGGCGATTCCGGACGGTGCGGTGTTCGTTGCCAAGAACACGTTTCAGGGCGATGCCTGCCGCGAGAAGAGCCGGATCGTGCGCCAAGGCGACAACCTAGTGCGCACCTACCCGGAAGGCTGCGGCATCGCCCGTGAAATCTACACCCTCAGCGGCACGTGCACCCGCGTAGAGAGCCGGGCGGGCGGCGCTCTGACGGCCACGAAGGATCCCGCCACGGGATTGGTGACTTCCGTTCAGGATGAAAAGGGCGCGACGATCCGGTTCCAGTACGATGCGAAAGGGCGGCTTGTGCGCGAGTCCAATCCCAAGGGAAACGCGTATGGCTTCGAATATGACGAACGCGACAACATGACGACCATCATCTATATCGATAATTCCAGGAGCCGGATGACCTACGACGACAAGAGCCGGGTGACGTTGTCTGCCCCGCGAAACCGCCCGGTCGCAACCTTCGAGTACCGTAAGGATCCTGACAACCCCGGCATCTCGATTACGCATGTCACGCTGACCCAGGGCGATCAGACGCAGGAGATCGACTACCGGTTGCACTGAAGCCGGAATCCGCCTCGCGGCGGCCGAGTGTGCCAGGATGATTCCACAATTATCAGCCACGAGCATACGTCACGTCATGCGCTGGGCGGGCGATGAGCGGCGAATGGTTCAGGCCTGTACGGCAGTTCTGGAGTTCATGAACCGCCATCCGATCGCAGCAAGTTGGGGCAGGTCGGACCTCGCCTCCTCGGAAATGATGAGCCTGGAGACAAGCCAGCGCGTCTGGCAGACACGCAAGACCCAAGGCGCCACGCCGCCTCGGTCGGTATCTACACTTACGTCCGAGATCGAGGCGGCACAAGACGGGCTGCGGGCCGAACTGGAAGCGGCGCTGCGGCAGGCCGAGCGCGCACAAGCTGACGCCACCGCGTCGCGCCGCCTGGCAACCACCAGGCGCCAGGTGCCAGCGACCAAGACCAAGTTGAAGTTCAAGGCGGGGCCGGCATGAGGGGCGTGGGCGGCAGTTGGATTTGTCCACCGCGCCACGGGATAAACCTGTGGACAAGCCGCGCGAGGACCAGATCCCCGGCGGGCTCCTCGGGTCTGATTAATGT
>NZ_JBFTOQ010000077.1:0-19120 GCF_056398045.1 Cupriavidus sp. 05L411
GGGGGGCAGTCAACGTGTGCGTAGTGGCGGTTAGCCGTTTCGTACTCGACGTGTGCGGTGTTGATGGTAATACCGCGTGCCTTTTCTTCCGGCKCTGCGTCGATTTCGTCGTACTTCTTGGCCGAACCGCCAAACTTGGCTGCCAGCACCGTGGCAATTGCTGCCGTCAGGGTGGTCTTGCCGTGGTCAACGTGACCAATCGTGCCAACGTTCACGTGCGGCTTAGTCCGCGAGAACTTTTCCTTTGCCATTTTTCAGCTCCTAATCGAAACCAGTATGTCGTGTTCATAGTGCCGCCGCGCACAACGCGCGGCGGCGGATTTTTTACTTACTTGCCACGTGCCGTGATCACGGCGTCGGCTACGTTCTTCGGAGCTTCAGCGTAGTGCTTGAACTCCATCGTGTACGTAGCACGGCCTTGCGTGGCCGAACGCAGCGAGGTCGAGTAGCCGAACATCTCTGCCAGCGGAACTTCCGCGCGCAGGATCTTGCCACCGCCGACCATGTCGTCCATGCCCTGGATAATGCCGCGACGCGACGACAGATCGCCCATCACGTTACCCATGAAGTCTTCGGGCGTTTCCACTTCCACGGCCATCATCGGCTCGAGCAGCACGGGGCTTGCGCGACGCATGCCTTCCTTGAAGCCCATGGAGCCGGCCATCTTGAACGCGTTTTCGTTCGAGTCCACATCGTGGTACGAACCGAAGAACAGCGTGACCTTGACGTCGACCACCGGGAAGCCTGCCAGGACGCCGGCGTTCAGGGTGTCCTGAATGCCCTTGTCCACTGCGGGGATGTACTCGCGCGGAACCACGCCGCCCTTGATGGCGTCGACGAATTCGTAGCCCTTGCCCGGTTCTTGCGGCTCGAGCTTCAGCACCACGTGACCGTACTGGCCACGGCCGCCCGACTGCTTGACGAACTTGCCTTCCACTTCGTCGCAGGTCTTGCGGATGGTTTCGCGGTACGCAACCTGGGGCTTGCCCACGGTGGCTTCCACGCCGAACTCGCGCTTCATGCGGTCAACCAGAATTTCGAGGTGGAGCTCGCCCATGCCCGAAATGATGGTCTGGCCGGATTCTTCGTCGGTCTTCACGCGGAACGACGGATCTTCCTGTGCCAGGCGGTTCAGGGCGATGCCCATCTTTTCCTGGTCAGCCTTGGTCTTCGGCTCGACAGCCTGCGAAATCACCGGCTCCGGGAACACCATGCGTTCCAGGATGATGATGTGGTCCGGATCGCACAGCGTGTCGCCCGTGGTGGCTTCTTTCAGGCCAACCGCGGCGGCGATGTCGCCTGCCAGCACTTCCTTGATTTCTTCGCGCTGGTTGGCGTGCATCTGCAGAATCCGGCCCAGGCGTTCCTTCTTGCTCTTGACCGGGTTGTAGATGGTGTCGCCCGAATTGACCTTGCCCGAATAGACGCGGAAGAAGATCAGCTGGCCGACGAACGGGTCGGTCATGATCTTGAACGCCAGAGCGGAGAATTTTTCGTCGTCCGCAGCACGGCGCGACACTTCCTTGTCGTCATCGTCCACGCCGGTGACCGGCGGGATGTCGACCGGCGACGGCAGGAAGTCGATCACGGCGTCCAGCATACGCTGCACGCCCTTGTTCTTGAACGCGGTGCCGCACAGCATCGGCTGGATTTCGCAGGCGATGGTACGGTCGCGCAGGCCCTTGATGATCTCGGCTTCGGACAGTTCGCCCTCTTCCAGATACTTGTTCATCAGCTCTTCGTTCGACTCGGCAGCTGCCTCGACCATCTTCTCGCGCCATTCGTTGCACGAGTCGGCCAGTTCAGCCGGGATGTCCACGTAGTCGAACTTGGTGCCTTGGCTGGCCTCGTCCCAGATGATCGCTTTCATCTTGATGAGGTCGACCACACCCTTGAAGGTGTCTTCGGCGCCGATGGGCACAACGACGGGAACCGGGCTAGCCTTCAGGCGGGTCTTCAGCTGGTCGTAGACCTTGAAGAAATTCGCGCCGGTACGGTCCATCTTGTTGACGAAGGCCAAGCGCGGCACGCCGTACTTGTTAGCCTGGCGCCAGACGGTTTCCGACTGGGGCTGCACGCCACCCACTGCGCAGTAGACCATGCAAGCGCCGTCCAGCACGCGCATGGAGCGCTCCACCTCGATGGTGAAGTCCACGTGGCCCGGGGTGTCGATGATGTTGATGCGGTGTTCCGGGTAATTGCCGGCCATGCCCTTCCAGAAGGCGGTGGTCGCAGCGGAGGTGATCGTGATGCCACGCTCCTGTTCCTGCTCCATCCAGTCCATCGTGGCGGCGCCATCATGCACTTCACCGATCTTGTGGTTCACACCGGTGTAGAACAGGATACGCTCGGTCGTGGTGGTTTTACCCGCGTCAATGTGAGCCGAGATACCGATATTGCGGTAGCGCTCAATGGGAGTCTTACGAGCCACTTTAATCCTCTATTCGTCCGTGAGACGCCGGCATCTCATTGCCAACGCCCGTAACACAAACGGGCGAGCGTGTGAAAACACAGCCCGCCCGGCAACCAACGGCGTATAACTCGCGCGCTTTAGAAGCGGAAATGCGAGAACGCCTTGTTGGCTTCGGCCATGCGGTGCACTTCGTCGCGCTTCTTCATCGCGCCGCCGCGGCCTTCCGCAGCTTCCAGCAACTCACCTGCCAGGCGCAGCGCCATCGACTTCTCGCTGCGTTTTTTCGCGGCCTCGCGCAACCAACGCATCGCCAATGCCAAACGACGCGACGGACGGACTTCGACCGGAACCTGATAGTTGGCGCCGCCCACGCGACGGCTCTTCACTTCGACCACCGGCTTCACGTTGTTGATCGCAACGGAAAACACTTCAACGGGGGCCTTGCCTGCCTTCTTTTCGATCTGGTCGAACGCGCCATAAACGATACGTTCGGCAACCGACTTCTTGCCGTCCAGCATCAGGACGTTCATGAACTTGGCAACTTCAACGTTACCGAACTTCGGATCGGGCAGGATATCCCGCTTGGGGACTTCACGACGACGTGGCATCTTCTTTCCTTTAGATTCAGTTGAGAGCGCGGCAATGATTTCCCGCTCTCCGGCCACCAACTAGCTTGCCTTCCATCGAGGCAAATTCGCCGGGTGACCACTTACTCGACGGCACGGCGCATAAACGCTCCGTTGTACCGCCGCCTGGTGACAGCACCATGACGCAACCGCCACAGGCCATCGTTTGTTGCTTCGGGCTTTGTGCCCAGCTTGCCTGGCGTTAGCCTTAAGCAGCCTTCGGACGCTTCGCGCCGTACTTCGAACGTGCCTGGCGACGATCCTTCACGCCTTGCAAGTCCAGCGAGCCACGGACGATGTGGTAACGCACACCCGGCAAGTCCTTCACACGGCCGCCGCGGATCAGCACGACCGAGTGTTCTTGCAGGTTGTGGCCTTCACCGCCGATGTACGAGATGACCTCGAAACCGTTGGTCAGGCGCACCTTGGCGACCTTACGCAGTGCCGAGTTCGGCTTCTTCGGCGTCGTGGTGTACACACGGGTGCACACGCCGCGACGCTGGGGGCAGTTCTCAAGCGCCGGGCTCTTGCTCTTGACGACTTCAGAGACACGCGGCTTGCGAACCAGTTGGTTGATAGTTGGCATTGTTCAATCCAGCTTGGTTTTACGGAAAAACACCCCTGGGGCCACAAGCAATGGGCCGAAGAGGCAACGACGGGTTTTGGGCGGGAAAAGTGAGCGAGCGCTCTTGAGACGGACCTGTGGAGGAACAGACTGGCCAAAGAGCGCGAGCTCGCCTGGGATCCCGCTGCGACCACACCACCAGAGCATCACACGATCCCCTGGCAGGCTTGCCGATTGCGAACCGAGGGCCACAATTACGACAGGCGAGCGAAATCCAAAGCCAAAAACTCGAATCTGACATGCTAGCAGCGACTACGTAAACCGTCAAGCAGCTTCTGACAGAAGCGTGCTGCTCGGCTTAGGCCCGGGCAAGGCCTCAAAAGTCCTCCACGGCGCCCAGCGCTTCCAGGATGGCATCGCCGTAGCGCTCCAGCTTGGCGGCGCCGATGCCGGGGACTTCAGCCATTGCCGTCAACGAATCCGGCGCGCTGCGCGCCAGTTCAGCCAGCGTGGCGTCATGGAAGATCACATAGGCCGGCACGCCGTGCTCGCGTGCCGTCTCGGTGCGCCACTTGCGCAGGGCTTCCCAGTTGGCCAATGCCTCGGTGTCCATGCCGGCGGTATGGTCGGTGCGCGTGCCGGCGGAGCCGCGCGCGCCACGCTCGCCACTCTTGGCTGGCTTGCTGGCCTGGCGGCGCAGGGTGATCGGCATCTCGCCCTTGAGCACCGCGCGGGCAGCGTCGCCCAGCAGCAAGGCGCCGTGACCGCCATGGTCGATCACCAGCAGGCCGTGGGCAATCAACTGGCGGAAAATGGCGTGCCACTCGGAGACTGAACGGTCCGCGCCGATGCCAAACGTGGAGACCTTGTCGTGGCCCCATTGACGAATCTTTTCCGACGCATTGCCGCGCAGCACGTCGACCATATGGGTCGCGCCGAAATGAACGCGGCTGGCCTGCGCCGTACGGTAGACGCAGGACAGCGCCATCTGCGCTTCACGCGTGCCATCCCAGGTGGCAGGCGGCTCCAGGCAGGTGTCGCAGTTGCCGCAGGGTTCGCTGGCTTCGTCGAAATAGCCAAGGATGCGCACGCGGCGGCAGCCGGCCGTCTCGCACAGTCCGAGCAGGGCATCGAGCTTGGCGGACGAGACGCGCTTGTGCGCATCGTCTGCCTCGGACTCGTCGATCATGCGCTTTTGCTGAACCACGTCGCCGAGGCCGTAGGCCATCCAGGCGTTGGCCGGCAGCCCGTCGCGGCCGGCACGGCCGGTCTCCTGATAGTAGCCCTCCATGCTCTTGGGCAAGTCCAGGTGCGCCACAAAGCGCACGTCCGGCTTGTCGATGCCCATGCCAAAAGCGATGGTGGCCACCATGATCACGCCCTCCTCCTCGCGGAAACGCGCCTGATGGTGCTGGCGCACGCCCGCATCCATACCGGCGTGGTACGCCAGCGCGTTGAGGCCCTGGGCGCTGAGGTAGCTGGCGGTGTCCTCCACTTTCTTACGCGACAAGCAATAGACGATGCCGCTGTCGTGCGTGCCGTCGGCGGCCAGGTGCTCGGCCTTGATAAAGGCCAGCAACTGCTGGCGCGCATTGTCCTTCTCGACGATGCGATAGCGGATATTGGGACGGTCGAAGCTGGAGACGAAGACGCGGGCGTCATGCAGCGCGAGGCGCTCGACGATTTCCTCGCGCGTGACGGAATCCGCGGTGGCCGTCAGGGCAATGCGCGGCACTTCCGGGAAGCGCTCGTGCAGCACCGAGAGCTGGATGTATTCCGGTCGGAAGTCATGGCCCCACTGCGATACACAATGCGCCTCGTCGATGGCGAACACGCCGATACGGGTACGCTGGAGCAGGTCCTGGAAGCGCGGCGTCATCAGCCGCTCGGGCGCCACATAGAGGATTTCCAGCCGGCCGGCGAGCAGATCGCGCTCCACCGCAGAGGCCTCGGCCCCGCTGAGCGTCGAGTTCAACACTGCCGCGCGCACGCCCGCTTCGGACAGCGCCGCGACCTGGTCCTGCATCAGCGCGATCAGGGGCGACACCACGATGCCTGTGCCCTGCCCCGCCCGCTGCCGCAGCAGCGCGGGAATCTGGTAGCACAGCGACTTGCCGCCGCCGGTCGGCATCAGGACCAGGCAATCGCCGCCATCGGCCACATGGTCGATGATCTCCCCCTGCCGGCCGCGGAAGGCGTGGTAGCCAAAAACATCCTTGAGAATCGCCAGGGCGCGCGACATAGCAACAGCTTAAAAAAAGGGGTGGGACCGCGAAAGGCGTAACCATACCACCAAGGGCGCGGCTAACTACTTCGGCCTGTAACGAATGTTCCCGGATTTCCTTCGTCTGGCGGCGCATGGAGCACGGGTCCGTGTCCCTGCGGCAAAGCATAAGCACGACGAATAAAAATAACCGAAGAGACCGAAAGAAATAAAAATGGCTATATACCTACAGGCCAAAAAAAACCCGGCCACCAGGGCCGGGCTTCTTCATGCAGCTTGCTTGCCGGTTCAGGCTGGCAGTCTTAGACCGCGTCGCCCTCGCCTTCGGTCGTCGCCGGCACCACAGGCGGCTCGATGAAGAGCGACTGCTCTTCGTCGGAGATCGCCTGGGCACGTTCGCGCTCGGCCGCCTCGCGCGCCTTGCGGGCACGGTGGTAGGCCAGACCCGTACCAGCGGGGATCAGTCGGCCAACGATCACGTTTTCCTTCAGACCACGCAGGTCGTCGGTCTTGCCCATGATCGCGGCTTCCGTCAGCACGCGGGTGGTTTCCTGGAACGATGCCGCCGAGATGAAGCTGTCGGTGGACAGCGACGCCTTGGTGATACCGAGCAGCAGGTTTTCGTACGTGGCCGGACGCTTGCCTTCGGCGATCACGCGATCGTTCTCGTCAAGCAGTTCCGAACGCTCCACCTGCTCACCCGGGATGAACTTGGTGTCGCCCACATCCGCGATCTGCACGCGGCGCAGCATCTGGCGCACGATCACTTCGATGTGCTTGTCGTTGATCTTCACGCCCTGCAGACGGTACACGTCCTGCACTTCGTCGACGATGTAGTGCGCCAGCTCCTCGATGCCCTTCAGGCGCAGGATGTCGTGCGGGTCCGCCGGACCTTCCACGATCATTTCGCCCTTGTTCACCACCTGGCCATCGTGCACCAGGACTTGCTTTTCCTTGGTGATCAGGAACTCATGGGCGTTGCCGTCCAGGTCCGTAATCACCAGGCGTTGCTTGCCCTTGGTGTCCTTGCCGAACGACGTGGTGCCGGTGACTTCCGCCAGCACGGCGGCATCCTTCGGCGAACGCGCTTCGAACAGCTCGGCCACACGCGGCAGACCCCCGGTAATGTCGCGGGTCTTTTGCGATTCGGTCGGGATACGTGCAAGCACTTCGCCCACGTGCACCTGCTGGCCGTCCTTCACGGTGATCAGCGCGCCGACCTGGAAGCCGATGGTCACGGAGTGGTCCGTGCCCGGGATCTTCACTTCCTGGCCGTTGGCGTCGAGCAGCTTCACCTGCGGGCGCAGGCCCTTGGTGGCAGCCGTACGGCGCTTGGCATCAATCACCACGAGGGTCGACAGGCCGGTGACCTCGTCCATCTGCTTGGCGACGGTCACGCCCTCTTCGACGTTCTCGAACTTGGTCGTGCCGGTGTACTCCGACACGATCGGGCGCGTCAGCGCGTCCCACGTGGCCAGTTGCGTGCCAGCCTTGATGGCCTGGCCGTCCTGCACCAGCAGCGTGGCGCCGTACGGGATCTTGTGGCGCTCGCGCTCGCGGCCGTGGTCGTCGGTGATCAGCGCTTCGCCCGAACGCGAGATGACGATCAGCTCGCCCTTCGCATTGGTGACGTAACGCATGGTCGCCGTGAAACGCACGGTACCGGTTGCCTTCGCTTCCACGCTGGATGCCACGGCCGAACGCGATGCCGCGCCGCCGATGTGGAACGTACGCATGGTGAGCTGGGTGCCCGGCTCGCCAATCGACTGAGCGGCGATCACGCCAACCGCTTCGCCGGAGTTCACCAGCACGCCGCGGCCGAGGTCGCGGCCATAGCACATGCCGCACAGGCCGTAGCGCGTGTCGCACGACAGCGGCGTGCGCACCTTCACTTCGTCCACGCCGATGGCGTCGATCATGTCGACCAGGTCTTCGTCCAGCAGGGTGCCGGCCTCGATCGCGGTTTCCTGGGTTTCAGGGTTCACCACGTCGGACACCGTCACACGGCCGAGAATCCGGTCGCGCAGGGCTTCGATCACTTCACCGCCTTCGACCAGGGCCTTCATGGCCACGCCGTTGGTCGTGCCGCAATCGTCTTCCACCACCACCAGATCCTGCGTCACGTCGACCAGACGACGGGTCAGGTAACCCGAGTTCGCGGTCTTCAGTGCCGTATCCGCCAGGCCCTTACGCGCACCGTGGGTGGAGATGAAGTACTGCAGAACGTTCAGGCCTTCACGGAAGTTCGCCGTAATCGGCGTTTCAATGATCGAGCCATCCGGCTTGGCCATCAGGCCACGCATGCCAGCCAGCTGACGGATCTGCGCAGCGGAACCGCGCGCGCCCGAGTCGGCCATCATGTAAATCGAGTTGAAGGAGTCTTGCTTCACGGTGTTGCCGTGACGGTCGACCACGTCTTCGTGCTGGAGCTGCTCCATCATCGCCTTGCCCACCTGGTCGCCGGCGGCGCCCCAGATGTCCACGACGTTGTTGTAGCGTTCCTGGTCGGTCACCAGACCCGACATGTACTGCTTGTCGTATTCCTTCACCTTGGCAGCCGCGTCGGAAATGATCTTTTCCTTTTGCGGCGGCACCAGCATGTCGTCGATGGCGATCGAGATACCAGCGCGCGTTGCCAGGCGGAAGCCCGACTGCAGCAGCTTGTCAGCGAAGATCACAGTCTCGCGCAGGCCGCACTTACGGAACGCGGTGTTGATCAGGCGCGAGATTTCCTTCTTCTTCAGCGGCTTGTTCAGCACCGAGAAAGGCAGGCCCTTCGGCAGGATCTCGGACATGATCGCGCGGCCGACCGTGGTGGCCTGCAGCGTGATCTTGGGCGCAAAGCGGGCGTCGCCCACTGCATCCTTGTCGACCAGTTCATACTCGGTGATACGCACGTTCACGCGCGAAGCCAGTTCGACTTCCTTGTTCTCGTAGGCGCGGATCACTTCGCTGATGTCGGCGAACGTCAGGCCTTCGCCCTTGCCGTTGATCTTGTCGCGGGTCGTGTAGTACAGACCCAGCACCACGTCTTGCGACGGGACGATCGACGGATCGCCGTTGGCCGGGAAGAGCACGTTGTTGGAGGCCAGCATCAGCGTGCGGGCTTCCATCTGCGCTTCCAGCGACAGCGGGACGTGAACAGCCATCTGGTCACCGTCGAAGTCGGCGTTGAACGCCGCGCAGACCAGCGGGTGCAGCTGGATGGCCTTGCCTTCGATCAGCACCGGCTCGAACGCCTGGATACCCAGRCGGTGCAGSGTCGGCGCGCGGTTCAGCATGACCGGATGCTCGCGGATCACCTCTTCGAGGATGTCCCACACCACCGCGGTCTGGCTTTCCACTTCCTTCTTCGCCGCCTTGATGGTGGTGGCGATGCCCATCGTTTCCAGCTTGTGGAAAATGAAAGGCTTGAACAGCTCGAGCGCCATCAGCTTGGGCAGGCCGCACTGATGCAGCTTCAGGGTCGGGCCCACCACAATGACCGAACGGCCGGAGTAGTCGACGCGCTTGCCCAGCAAGTTCTGACGGAAACGGCCGCCCTTGCCCTTGATCATTTCGGCCAGCGACTTCAGCGGACGCTTGTTGGCGCCCGTCATGGCCTTGCCGCGACGACCGTTGTCCAGCAGCGAGTCAACCGCTTCCTGCAGCATGCGCTTTTCGTTGCGCACGATGATTTCAGGCGCCTTCAGTTCGAGCAGGCGCTTCAGGCGGTTGTTACGGTTGATGACGCGGCGATACAGGTCGTTCAGGTCCGAGGTGGCGAAACGGCCACCATCCAGCGGAACCAGCGGACGCAGTTCGGGCGGCAGCACCGGCAGCACTTCCAGGATCATCCATTCCGGCTTGATGCCCGAACGCTGGAACGCCTCGAGCACCTTCAGGCGCTTGGCGAACTTCTTGATCTTGGCTTCGGAGCCGGTGGTCTGCAGCTCGGCGCGGATCGTTTCGATCTGCTTTTCGATGTCGATGCCGCGCAGCAATTCACGGATGCCTTCGGCACCCATCATGGCCACGAACTCGCCTTCGCCATACTCTTCGCACTTGGCGATGTAGTCGTCCTCGGACATGATCTGGCTCTTCTTGAGCGGGGTCATGCCGGGTTCAAGCACCACGAATGCTTCGAAGTACAGGACGCGTTCGATATCGCGCAGCGTCATGTCGAGCACCATGCCCAGACGCGACGGCAGCGACTTCAGGAACCAGATGTGCGCGGTCGGCGCAGCCAGTTCGATGTGGCCCATGCGCTCGCGGCGCACCTTGGCCAGCGTCACTTCAACGCCGCACTTCTCGCAGATCACGCCACGATGCTTCAGGCGCTTGTACTTGCCGCACAGGCACTCGTAGTCCTTGATCGGGCCAAAGATCTTGGCGCAGAACAGACCATCGCGCTCGGGCTTGAACGTCCGATAGTTGATGGTTTCCGGCTTCTTCACTTCACCGTACGACCACGAACGGATCTTCTCTGGCGATGCCAGGCCGATCTTGATCGCGTCGAACTGCTCTTCCTGCTGAACCTGCTTAAAGAGATCGAGCAATGCTTTCATTGCAACTCCTTGTTTCGCCGCCAGCCCGACAGCATGTCGGGCCCGCGGCATTCATCCTGTGGGAAAACCGTAGCGGGCATTCGGCGGTAGGCGGGCCATTTACGGCCGGACTACCGCGCACTCTCGATCCAAATCAATAGCGATCGAGGTCGATGTCGATACCCAGCGAACGGATTTCCTTCACCAGCACGTTGAACGATTCCGGCATGCCGGCATCGATCGAGTGCTCGCCCTTGACGATGTTCTCGTAGACCTTGGTCCGGCCGTTCACGTCATCGGACTTGACCGTCAGCATTTCCTGCAGCACGTAGGAGGCGCCATATGCTTCCAGCGCCCACACTTCCATTTCACCGAAACGCTGGCCACCGAACTGCGCCTTACCACCCAGCGGCTGCTGGGTCACCAGCGAGTACGGGCCGGTCGAACGCGCGTGCATCTTGTCGTCGACCAAGTGGTGCAGCTTCAGCATGTGCATCACGCCGAGCGTAACCGGACGCTCGAACGCTTCGCCGGTGCGGCCGTCGTGCAGCGTGACCTGTTGCTTGGAAGCGGTCAGGCCCATGTCGCGGGCGATCTCTTCCGGGTACGCCAGGTCCAGCATGCGGCGGATCTCGTCTTCATGCGCACCGTCGAACACCGGCGTGGCGAACGGGACACCCTTCTTCAGGTTGGTCGCCAGTTCCAGCACTTCAGCGTCCGACAGGCTGTCGAGGTCTTCCGGCTTGCCGCTCTCGTTGTAGATCTGAGCGAGCAACGGGCGCAGTTCCTGCGCCTTCGCCTGTGCCTTGAGCATGGAGCCGATACGCTGGCCCAGGCCGCGCGCGGCCCAGCCCAGGTGGGTTTCCAGAATCTGGCCCACGTTCATCCGCGACGGCACGCCGAGCGGGTTCAGCACGATGTCGGCGGGCGTGCCGTCGGCCATGTAGGGCATGTCTTCGATCGGGACGATCTTGGACACAACACCCTTGTTGCCGTGACGGCCTGCCATCTTGTCGCCAGGCTGCAGGCGGCGCTTGACGGCCAGGTACACCTTGACCATCTTGATCACGCCCGGCGGCAGTTCGTCGCCTTGCGTGAGCTTCTTGCGCTTTTCTTCAAAGGCCAGGTCGAACTCGTGACGCTTCTGCTCGATGGCTTCCTTGACGGCTTCCAGCTGGGCAGCCACTTCTTCATCGGCCGGGCGGATGTCGAACCAGTGGTACTTGTCCAGATCGGCCAGGTACTCGCGGGTCAGCTTGGCGCCCTTGGACAGCTTCTTCGGACCGCCATTGACGGTCTTGTCGAGCAGCAGGCGTTCCAGACGCTGGAAGGCATCGCCTTCCACGATACGCAGCTGGTCGTTCAGGTCCAGGCGGTAGCGCTTGAGTTCATCGTCGATGATGGACTGGGCACGCTTGTCGCGGGTCACGCCTTCGCGGGTAAAGACCTGAACGTCGATCACGATACCGCTCATCCCCGAGGGGACGCGCAGCGAGGTGTCCTTCACGTCCGAAGCCTTCTCGCCGAAGATCGCGCGCAGCAGCTTTTCTTCCGGGGTCAGCTGGGTCTCGCCCTTGGGCGTGACCTTGCCGACCAACACGTCACCGGCCTCCACTTCGGCACCGATGTAGGTGATGCCGGACTCGTCCAGACGCGCGAGCTGCGCTTCGGCGAGGTTGGAAATGTCGCGGGTGATTTCTTCCGGTCCCAGCTTGGTGTCACGCGCGACGACCGACAGTTCCTCGATGTGGATCGAGGTGTAGCGGTCTTCGGCAACCACGCGTTCGGAGATCAGGATCGAGTCTTCGAAGTTGTAGCCGTTCCACGGCATGAACGCCACCAGCATGTTCTGGCCGAGCGCGAGCTCGCCCAGGTCAGTCGATGCGCCGTCGGCGATCACGTCGCCACGGGCGACGAAATCCCCAACCTTGACCATCGGACGCTGGTTGATGTTGGTGTTCTGGTTCGAGCGGGTGTACTTGATCAGGTTGTAGATGTCGACGCCGACTTCACCGGCGACAGCTTCCTCATCGTTCACGCGAATCACGATACGCATGGCGTCGACGTAGTCCACCACGCCGCCACGGGTTGCCTGGACGGCAGTACCCGAGTCGACCGCAACGGTACGCTCGATGCCGGTACCCACCAGCGGCTTGTCCGGACGCAGGCAAGGCACGGCCTGGCGCTGCATGTTGGCGCCCATCAGTGCACGGTTCGCATCATCGTGCTCGAGGAACGGCACCAGCGATGCCGCGGCCGAGACGATCTGCGAAGGCGCCACGTCGATGTACTGGACGCGGTCCGGCGTGACCATACGGGTTTCCCGCTCGCTACCTTCACGCGACGACACCAGTTCGTCGATCAGGGTACCGTCGGCGTCAACCGTCGCGTTGGCCTGCGCCACCACGTACTTGCCTTCTTCAATGGCGGACAGGTAGTCAACCTGGTCGGTCAGCTTGCTGTCGACCACCTTGCGGTACGGCGTTTCCAGGAAGCCGTACTCGTTCAGGCGTGCATACAGTGCCAACGAGTTGATCAGGCCAATGTTCGGGCCTTCCGGCGTTTCGATCGGGCACACGCGGCCGTAGTGGGTCGGGTGCACGTCACGCACTTCAAAGCCTGCGCGCTCACGGGTCAAACCGCCCGGGCCCAGTGCGGAGACACGACGCTTGTGCGTGATCTCGGACAGCGGGTTGGTCTGGTCCATGAACTGCGACAGCTGCGACGAACCGAAGAACTCGCGGATGGCCGACGAAATCGGCTTCGAGTTGATCAGGTCGTGCGGCATCAGGTTTTCGGTCTCGGCCTGCCCCAGACGTTCCTTGACGGCGCGCTCGACGCGCGACAAGCCGGCACGGAACTGGTTTTCGGCCAGTTCGCCAACGCAGCGAACGCGACGATTGCCCAGGTGATCGATGTCATCGACCTCACCCTTGCCGTTGCGCAGGTTGACCAGGATCTTGATGGTCTCGAGGATGTCCTCGTCCTGCAGCACCATGCTGCCTTCACCGCTCGGGCGGCCCAGGCGGCTGTTGACCTTCATGCGGCCAACGCGCGACAGGTCGTACGACTCTTCGCTGTAGAACAGGCGCTGGAACAGGGCCTCCACCGCGTCTTCGGTCGGCGGCTCGCCGGGACGCATCATACGGTAGATCGCGATACGCGCAGCGGTCTGGTCGGCGGTGTCGTCCACGCGCAGCGTCTGCGACATGTACGGACCTTGGTCCAGATCGTTGGTGTACAGGGTCTGGATCTGCTTGACACCGGCTTCGCGCAGATTTTCCAGCACGGTTTCGGTCAGCTCGTCGTTAGCGTTGGCAATCACCTCACCGGTATCCGGGTCGATGATGTTCTTCGCCAGCACGCGGCCAAGCAGGTAGTCTTCCGGCACGCTGATCAGCTTGGTACCGGCGGAATCCAGGTCGCGGATATGCTTTGCGTTGATCCGCTTGTCCTTCTCCACGACGACACGGCCGTCCTTGTCGGCGATGTCGAAGCGCGCGACTTCACCACGCAGACGTTCGGGCACGAATTCCATCTGCGCGCCTTCCGACTGCAGGGTGAAATTGTCGAACACGAAGAAGTGCGCGAGGATTTGCTCGGGCGTCAGGCCGATCGACTTCAGCAGGATCGTGACCGGCATCTTGCGGCGACGGTCAACGCGGAAGTACAGGATGTCCTTCGGATCGAACTCGAAGTCGAGCCACGAGCCGCGGTAAGGAATAATCCGTGCCGAGAACAGCAGCTTGCCCGAGCTGTGGGTCTTGCCCTTGTCGTGTTCGAAGAACACGCCAGGCGAACGGTGGAGCTGCGAAACGATCACACGCTCGGTACCGTTGATGACGAAGGAGCCAGTCGACGTCATGAGCGGAATTTCGCCCATGTAGACTTCCTGTTCCTTGACTTCCTTGACCTTGCCCGGATTTTCCCGATCGTTGATGATCAGGCGTACCTTGGCACGCAGAGCCGAGTGGAAGGTCAGGCCACGCTGTTGACATTCCTTGACGTCGAACGGCGGGTTGGAGAGGTGGTAGGAGACGAACTCCATACGGGCGAGCCCGTTGTGCGACACAATCGGGAAGATTGCACTGAAAGCCGCTTGCAGGCCCTCGGTTTTGCGACGTGAGGGTGGCGCACCCTCTTGCAGAAACTGAGCGTAGGATTCAATCTGGGTGGCAAGCAGGAAAGGAACCTGATGAACCGTCGCGCGCTTCGCAAAACTTTTGCGAATGCGCTTCTTTTCGGTGAAGCTGTACGCCATGGGATCTCCGAATCATCGCAGGGCTGGCTGGACCTGGCGCAGCACCTGAGGTGTTCAGCGACTGGGAGGGGATTTGGCGGTTGGCCGCTACCAACCTCTGGCTGACGGTGTCCGCACGCTGCGAGCCGGCAGAAACGACGCAATGCGTCATACCGGCCCGGGGGACACCCGACCAAACTTGTCTTCTGCAGTCGGTTCAGAAGACAAACATCAGCAACCACCTAGTGTGCCACTGATGTTTGGCCTCTGCTCAAGCTTAGGCATACGCCCAGCTCTCAAGCATCGCTTGCGCCATTTGTTCACGCATCCGAGTGCACAGTAAAACACACATCGCAGAAGCGCAAAAAGGCTGGCGCCGGGAATCTCCCTTTGCCAGCCCCATTCGCGTGCCAAAAGGCACGCGAGTACAGCTTACTTGACTTCGACCTTTGCGCCGGCGTCTTCCAGCTTCTTCTTGGCGTCGGCTGCAGCAGCCTTGTCCACGCCTTCCTTGACAGCCTTCGGTGCGCCGTCAACCAGATCCTTGGCTTCCTTCAGGCCCAGGCCGGTGATTTCGCGAACAGCCTTAATCACGCCAACCTTGTTTGCGCCGATTTCCGACAGGATAACGTTGAACTCGGTTTGCTCTTCAGCGGCAGCAGCGCCTGCGCCCGGGGCAGCAGCCACGGCCATCGAAGCGGCGGACACGCCAAACTTTTCTTCGAACGCCTTGACCAGGTCGTTCAGTTCCATCACGGACATCGAGCCTACGGCTTCGAGGATGTCGTCTTTGCTGATTGCCATTTGGAATACTCCTGCTAAATGTGATTCGGTATCGGTAATGCGATCTTGATGAGCCAGGCTGCGAAAGGCTTACGCCTTAAGCAGCTGCACCTTCGCTCTCGGCGGCGGCAGCAGCGCCTTCGCCTTCGGCAGGGGCGCCTTCGCTCTTCTTGGCAGCCAGTGCAGCCAGCAGACGGGCGAAGCCCGACACCGGTGCCTGCATCACGCCAAGCAGCTGAGCAATCAGTTCGTCACGGCTCGGGATCGAGGCCAGTGCCTTGACGGCAGCAGCATCGAGCACATTGCCGTCGTACGACGCTGCGCGCAGAACCAACTTGTCGTTGGTCTTGGCAAAGTCGTTCAGAACCTTGGCCGACGACACTGCATCTTCGGAAATACCGTAGATCAGCGGACCGGTCATTTGCTCTGCGAGGCCGGCAAACGGCGTGCCTTCCACGGCGCGGCGTGCCAGCGTGTTCTTCAGAACGCGCAGGTACACACCTTGCTCGCGGGCCTTGGCGCGCAGCTTGGTCAGATCGCCAACCGCAATGCCGCGATATTCGGCTACGACGATGGTCTGGGCTTTAGCGACTTGCGCCGAAACCTCAGCAACGACGGCCTTCTTATCTTCAATATTAAGTGGCACGGTTAAGCTCCAAAACGATGCTTGTCCCCCGGATCGTCCGGGGCACGCACATCAGTCCAAACGAACGGCGTCCGATTTGGCCCGAATCACCCGGGTCATTGCCCGGATTCTTCAATCCCTCGGGTGCGCCATCTGCGCTGGTGGGCCGGGAGGCGTCGCGGCAGGCCGAAGCCACGCTGCGTACGTTCCGTCCGATTAAGGCGAGGCAGCCAACCTACGGCCGCACCCACCACCAGCGGTCTTTGATAACCAGCGGTGCCTGCCGCGCGTGCGCGCCGGCGGGCACCACTGCCCAAAGCCTTGCTCCTTCATCCTGCGCTGTCCTATCGGGCACCGCCTGACTCGGGAGACGATCCCGGCCTGGGCCAGGATCCTCAATTCTTTACGCTGGGCGACGTTATCGGGTCCGCCCTGCGGTTGCCGCCAGCCTTAGGCCGACAGCGAAGCCTGTTCCACGCGAACGCCAACGCCCATGGTGGACGAAACAGCGATCTTGCGCAGGTACACGCCCTTGCTGGTAGCCGGCTTCGACTTCACCAGGGCTTCGATCAGCGCGCTCAGGTTGCGCTTCAGATCGGCGTCCTGGAACGAACGGCGGCCAATGGTGGCGTGGATGATACCGGCCTTGTCGACACGGTATTGCACCTGACCGGCCTTGGCATTCTTCACAGCCTGGGCGACGTCGGGGGTAACCGTACCGACCTTCGGGTTCGGCATCAGGCCGCGCGGGCCCAGGATCTGGCCCAGCGTACCAACGATACGCATCGTGTCCGGCGAAGCGATCACGACGTCGAAGTTCAGGTTGCCGGCCTTGACTTGTTCAGCCAGGTCTTCCATACCGACGATTTCGGCGCCAGCCGCCTTCGCGGCTTCAGCCTTTTCGCCTTGGGCGAACACGGCCACGCGAACCGACTTGCCGGTACCGGCAGGCAGCACGACGGAGCCACGAACCACCTGGTCCGACTTCTTCGCATCGATGCCGAGTTGCACGGCAACGTCGATGGATTCGTCGAACTTGGCCGATGCGCAACCCTTCACCAGGCCCAGGGCCTCGTCGATCGGGTAGAACTTGGTGCGCTCGATCTTCGCCTTGTTCGCGGCGGTGCGCTTGGAAACCTTAGCCATTTACAGACCCTCCACGGTGATGCCCATCGAGCGAGCCGAACCGGCGATCGTACGGACAGCAGCGTCCAGATCGGCAGCGGTCAGGTCAGCGTTCTTTGCCTTGGCGATTTCTTCAGCCTGGGCACGCGTGATCTTGCCAACCTTGTCGGTGTGCGGCTTGGCCGAACCCTTGGTCAGGCCAGCTGCCTTCTTGATCAGAACGGTCGCCGGGGGCGACTTCATCACGAAGGTGAAGCTCTTGTCGGCGAAGGCGGTAATCACCACCGGCACCGGCAGGCCGGGTTCCATGCCTTGGGTCTGCGCGTTGAACGCCTTGCAGAACTCCATGATGTTCAGACCGCGTTGACCCAGTGCGGGGCCCACGGGCGGGGAGGGATTTGCCTTACCAGCCGGAATTTGCAGCTTGATAAAGCCAATGATCTTCTTGGCCATATTTACTCCAATCCGGACCGCTTCCTGACGGAATGCGATCCTGTTGAGTCGTAGCGCGCTATCGCCGCAGGGATGGTTCATCCACCCCAGCCAGCCTCACGCTCCTCTTGTGGCCAGCCCCTTTCGAAACTGGCCGCTGCATTTTTCGCTGACCTCGCGGCCAGCATAAAACGCGAAAACCTGAACCGCTTAAACCACTTAGACCTTCTCGACCTGGCCGAACTCGAGCTCGACGGGAGTGGCGCGCCCGAAGATGGTGACCGAGACGCGCAAGCGCGATTTCTCGTAGTTCACTTCCTCGACGTTGCCGTTGAAGTCGGTGAAAGGACCGTCCTTGACGCGAACCATTTCGCCCACTTCGAAGAGCGTCTTGGGACGCGGCTTCTCGACCCCTTCCTGCATCTGGGTCATGATCTTGTCGACTTCCTTCTGGGAAATCGGGCTCGGGCGATTGCGCGCACCACCGACGAAGCCAGTGACCTTGCTGGTGTTCTTCACCAGGTGCCAGGTCTCGTCGGTCATTTCCATCTCGACCAGCACGTACCCCGGGAAGAAGCGGCGCTCGGTGACAGACTTCTGCCCACCCTTGATTTCAACGACTTCTTCGGACGGGACCAGGATGCGGCCAAACTTGTCCTGCATTTCGGCGCGCTCAATGCGCTCCTGCAGCGCGCGCTGCACACTCTTTTCCATGCCGGAATAGGCGTGCACCACATACCAGCGCTTCTTCGACGAAGGCGATTCAGCTGCGGGGACTTCCTGTTGTGCGTTATCCGTCATGTTCTATCCTTCATTTCCAGCCCAGCACGAGCGAAAAGATGACCCACTCGATGAGCTTGTCCGCAGACCACAGGAACACGGCCATGATCACGACAAAGACAAACACCAGGCCCGTCATCTGCCCGGCTTCCTTGCGGGTGGGCCAAACGACCTTGCGGACTTCGCGATACGATTCCTTGGAGAAACCGATGAAGTCCTTGCCTGGCGCCGATACCAGCGCGACCACCACGCCCAGCGCAATGCCGCCGAACAGCGCAGCGCCACGCACGTAGGACGGTTGCTGTGCCAGGGCATAGAAACCGATGACGCCGGCAACCACCAGTAGCACCGCGGCGCCAAGCAACCACTTACCACTGGCGGCGTTGACGGTTTCGACGTTGGGATTGGCCATGTTTCGCAAACGAGACTAAGCCGCGTCACGATACTCTCTATCGCGACGCGGCTGATTGAATTGGCAGGGGCAGAGGGAATCGAACCCCCAACCTTCGGTTTTGGAGACCGACGCTCTGCCAGTTGAGCTATACCCCTAAAACAACTTTGGGGTCGGCGATTAGGCCAACCCCTCTGGCAACGAATACGGCCGGTTGGTGCYGTATTCGCTGTTCGACTTTATCAGTCGAGGATCTTTGCCACGACGCCGGCGCCGACGGTACGACCGCCTTCACGGATGGCGAAACGCAGGCCTTCTTCCATGGCGATCGGGGCAATCAGCTTGACCGTGATCGACACGTTGTCACCCGGCATAACCATTTCCTTGTCC
>NZ_JBFTOQ010000078.1:0-18337 GCF_056398045.1 Cupriavidus sp. 05L411
GATCAGGCGGATGCCGGATCAGGCGGATGCCGGCGGGGGCGAAGATGTCCATGGCGTCCATGAAGGCGGAGCCCATGATGCCGAACATGTCGGTGACGCCATTGGCGGCCAGGGTCTCGACAAAGGCTTCCGACGGGGTCATCTCCTGCGGGCCGGTAGTGGCGGGCAGCGCGGTGGTCTTGATGGCTTCAGGCAGGTGTTCGCTCATGGTGTGTCTCCGGTCTGTTTATCAAAACGGAACTAATCGTCCCGAAAAGTGTTGTTGCCAAAAATGTATGGCACATGGAGGCGAAGGTCAATAGGTGAAACCAATAAACGAGATTATTTGTATCTAAAAACGAAACTGCTCTATCATGACTGAAAGGGCGGCGCCCAAAGGAGACCGACGTGATGGATATCGTGACTGGCAAACCGGACAAGATGGTCGCGGCACGCACCCTGTTTGGCATCGACTCCGGCCTGATGGTGCCGGCGTTCAGCGAGCGCGATGACCACGTGCCGGAGATCGATGAGGCCTACCGCTTCAACCCCGAAGTGACGCTGGCGATCCTGGCCGGCTTTACGCGGGACCGCCGCGTGATGGTGCAGGGCCTGCACGGCACCGGTAAATCCACCCATATCGAGCAGGTGGCGGCACGCCTGAACTGGCCTTGCGTGCGTGTGAACCTGGACGGCCATATCAGCCGGCTAGACCTGGTCGGCAAGGACGCCATCGTGGTGCGCGACGGCCGCCAGGTCACCGAGTTCCAGGAAGGCATCGTGCCGTGGGCGTTGCAGCGCCCGGTGGCGCTGATCTTCGACGAGTACGATGCGGGCCGCCCCGATGTGATGTTCGTGATCCAGCGCATGCTGGAGCGCGACGGCAAGTTCACGTTGCTGGACCAGAACCGTGTGATCCATCCGCATCCGGCGTTCCGCATGTTCGCCACCACCAACACCGTGGGGCTTGGCAACCTGAACGGCCTGTACCACGGCACCCAGATGCTGAATCACGCGCAGATGGACCGCTGGAACGTGGTCGCCACGCTCAACTACCTGCCGCGCGCGGAAGAGGCCGGCATCGTGCTGGCCCGCGTGCCGGAGCTGGCGGACGACGCTGGCCGCGCGCTGATCGCTTCGATGGTGAGCGTGGCCGAGCTCACGCGCAAGGGCTTTGCCACGGGGGACCTGTCCACGCTGATGTCGCCGCGCACGGTGATCAGCTGGGCGGAAAACTGCCAGATCTTCCGCGACCCGGCGCTGGCGTTCCGGCTGAGCTTTCTCAATAAATGCGACGACGCCGAACGCCCGATCGTGGGCGAGTATTTCCAGCGCTGTTTTGGCCGGGAAGTGGAAGCCGCGCTCGGCGACGCGTCGCAGCCGTGCTGATGCCGCCGCCCCGGATGGCAAACCGCCGCGGCCAGCAGCGCGAGGCCCTGTGCGCGGCGGTGGTGCGCGCGCTCACAGGCGACCGCGCGCTGCATTATCGTGACGGCCGCCTGTGCCGCGACCTGCGGCCGCTGCCGCTGCATGCGCCGCACCTGCGCACCGACCCGCAGGCGGATGATTTTGCCTGCCTGCGCGGCGCGGCGGATGGGGCGGCACTACGGCTTGCGCATTCGGACCCGGATATGCACAAGCAGTTGTGCCCGGCGGATCCGGTGGAACGGCTGGTGTTCGAGCTGCTGGAACAACTGCGCTGCGAGTCGCAACTCCCAGCCGGCATGCCGGGCGTCGCGCAGAACCTGCGGCACCGCTTTGCGGCCTGGTCCCGCGACTTCCATCGCAGCGGCCTGGCCGAGAGCCACCTTGGCATCCTGCTGTACACCGTGGCGCAGATTGCGTGGTCGYGCCTGTCGGGCTGGCCGGTGCTGGAAGACACCGAAGACCTGATCGAAGCCACGCGCGCGGCCATCGTGCCGGTGCTCGGCGTGCCGCTGGCGGGCCTGCGCCGGCACCGCGCGGAGCAGGGCGCGTTTGCGATCCATGCCCTCGAACTGGCACGGCTGGTGGGCGAGATGCTGCGCGCCACCCGCACGCACGGGATGCAAGCCGATGAGGAAGAGGCCGAAGACAACGAAGCCGTGCGCGTGGCGTTCTCACTGGCGCTCGGGTGCGAGGATGATGAGCTCGAAGCCATGGCCATGGCGGCCACAGGCAACAGCCGCGTGCTGCACGCGTGCGGCCAAGGCTACCGCGCCTACACCACGCGCTACGACCGGGAGATCGCCCCCGGCACGCTGGTGCGCAAGGACCTGCTGGCGGAGTACCGCGAACGCCTCGACCGGCGCATCGCCGAACAAGGCATCAACGTGGCAAGGCTGGCACGCGCGCTGACGGCATCGCTCGCCGTGCCGCAGCGCGATGGCTGGTCCTTTGGCGAGGAAGACGGCCGCATCGATGGCCGGCGCCTCGCGCAGCTGGTCACCTCGCCGGCCGAGCGCCGTCTGTTCCGGCAAGAGCGGCACCGGCTGCAGGCGGACTGCGCGGTGAGCTTTTTGATCGATTGCTCGGGCTCGATGAAAGCGCATATCGAGCAGGTAGCCATGATGGTCGACATCCTCACGCGCGCGCTCGACCAGGCCGGCGTGGCCAGCGAGGTGCTGGGCTTTACCACCGGCGCGTGGAATGGCGGCCGCGCCCGGCTCGACTGGCTGGCCCGCGGCCGGCCCGCGCATCCCGGGCGGCTGAATGAAGCCTGCCACATGGTGTTCAAGGACGCCGCCACGAGCTGGCGGCGTGCCCGCGCCAACATYGCCGCGCTGTTCAAGGCCGACCTGTTCCGCGAAGGCGTGGACGGGGAGGCAGTCGACTGGGCGTGCGCGCGGCTGCTCGCGCGCGCCGAGACCCGCCGCATCCTGATCGTGGTGTCCGACGGCAGCCCGATGGACAGCGCCACGGGGCAAGCCAACGATGCGTTCTACCTGGACAACCACCTGAAGGAAGTGGTGGCGCGCAACGAGACACTGCGCGACGTGGAGGTGCTGGGGCTTGGCGTGGGGCTGGACCTCAGCCCGTACTACCGCCGCTGCCTGGCGCTGGACTTGTCGGTGCCGATGGATATGCCGGTGTTTGGGGAAATTGTGCGGTGGATTGGGGGGCGGCGCTGAGGGGCCCTCTCACCGCTCCCGCCGCTCCCGCCGCTTTGCCCTTCCGGGCGGCTACGGGCAGGCCATCTTCGTCGTACCGGCGCCGGCCTCATCGCCAGGCTGTTTATGCTTACCAAGAAGAGGTACCCCCACGTGCCCTGAGCCGCTTGCCTTCAAAGTGCGCAACGAGAAAGTCGAGGAACGCCCGGACCTTGGCCGACATGTTCAGCCGCTCCGGAAAGACGGCAAATATGTCGGCTGGTGGTAGGGCATAGTCTTCGAGCAGCAAGACCAGGCGGCCACTTCGGAGGTACTTGGCAAGATCCCATTCCGCGCGTTGCAAGATCCCTTGCCCGGCCAAGCCCCACGTCAGCGTCACTTCGCCGTCATTGCTGCTCAGGGCGCCGCGTACCTTTACCGTTTCCGTTTTCTTCCCCTTGGCGAAGCGCCAGATGCCATAGGCGGAGTCGTTCTGGCGCAGCACGATGCATTGATGCTGCGTCAGATCGTGCGGCGTGACCGGCGTGCCGTGGGTTTTCAGATACGAGGGCGCGGCGCAGACCAAACGCCGGTTGTCGGCAATCTTCCGCGCCATCAGGCGTGTGTCCGGGATCTCGCCGAACCGGATCCCTATGTCAAATCCCTCATCGCCCAGGTTCATTGGCCTGTCCGTCAGATGGAGTTGCACCTCCATCTGTGGATATCGCTTGGCGAAATCGGAAATGGCGGGCGCAATGTAGGTTCGCCCGAACCCCAGCGGAGCGTTGACCCTCAGTGTCCCTCGCGGCGCCACATGGCTGCTGGAGATCAGCTGGTCGAGATCCTCGATCTCCGCGAGCAGGCGCCGGGCGTGCTCGAGGTAGACCTCACCCTCGGCGGTCAGGCCGATGCGCCGCGTTGTCCGGTTCAGCAACCGCACCCCAAGCCGCTTCTCCATTTGAGCTAGCCGTTTACTGATGGCTGCGGGGGTGACGTCTTGCTCACGCGCTGCGGCCGACAGGCTGCCCGCCTTGGCCAGGCCGGCGAAGAAAGCAAGTTCCGAAGGCTGTCCCATCTTCAACCTCAAGTTAATATTAGTTTGAAATACAGTTCATCTTACTCCCTCGGTTTTCAACGATAGTTAGGTCACAGAAGGACGCTGGCATACCTGGCGGTGGAAAGCGGCCTTTGGTTTGTGGAAAACAATGAGAGGAGCAACGCGATGCGTGAATACAAGATTGCAGCCATCCCTGGCGATGGCATTGGCCCGGAAGTCATCTCTGCCGGTCTGCAAGTGCTGGAGACCCTGGCGGGGCAAGATGGCGGCTTCAAGCTGAGCGTCGAGCATTTCCCGTGGAGCTCCGACTACTATCTGGAGAAAGGCTACTACATCCCCGAAGGCGGGCTGGAACGCCTGAAGCAGTTCGACGCCATCTTCTTTGGCGCAGTGGGCGCCCTGAACGTGCCGGATCACGTGTCGCTGTGGGGCCTGCGCCTACCGATTGCCCAGGGCTTCGACCAGTACGCCAACGTACGCCCCGCACGCGTACTGCCAGGGGTGAAGAGCCCGCTGGCCAATGGCAAGGACATCGACTGGGTCATCATCCGCGAGAACTCGGAAGGCGAGTATGCCGGCAACGGCGGTCGTACCCACCGCGGCCTGCCCATCGAGACCGGCACGGAAACCGCTGTCTTCACACGCGCCGGTGTCGAGCGGATCCACCGCTTCGCCTTCGAGATCGCGCAGAAGCGCCCCCGCAAACACCTCACCTTGGTGACCAAGTCGAACGCGCAACGCTTCGGCATGGTGATGTGGGACGAGATCTTCTACGAAGTCGCCAAGGACTATCCGGACGTCAAGGTTGACCGCGAACTGGTTGACGCCGTGACCACGCGCATGGTGTTGAAGCCCCATACGCTGGACGTGGTGGTCGCGACCAACCTGCACGCCGACATCCTGTCCGACCTGGCTGCGGCGCTGTCCGGCAGCCTCGGCATCGCACCGACCGCCAACCTGAACCCGGAACGCGTGTTCCCGTCGATGTTCGAACCGATCCACGGCTCCGCTTTCGACATCACGGGCAAGGGCGTGGCGAATCCCATCGCCACCTTCTGGACCGCGGCCATGATGCTCGAGCATCTGGGCGAGAAGCCCGCGGCGGACCGCCTGATGGCAGCCATCGAGCAGATCACCGCCAACGGCGTCTTCACCCCGGATCTGGGCGGCAATGCGACCACCGCGTCCGTCACCGAAGCCATCTGCAAGGTGCTGGCCAATCAGGTCAGGAAGGCGGCCTGAGGCTAAGCAGGAAGCGCGGCTCGCCGCGCCGCAGCAAACAGCTAGCGGGTTAGCACCGGCACAGGTGACCCGCACCGAGTCGGCCCCGGGTGGGCCGGCCAAGAAAGTATTCCATCAGGAGACAGGCATGCAATCCGTGATCCGGACTGCGGTGATAGCGTTCGGCCTCGTGCTCGGCGCTGGCACCGCTTTCGCCCAGGCATATCCCACCAAGCCGATTCGCCTCATCGTCCCATTTCCGCCGGGGGGCACCACGGACGTCCTTGCCCGCACCGTGGGGCAAAAGCTCACGCAGGCGCTGGGCCAGCCCGTCATCATCGAAAACCGGCCAGGCGCCGGTGCCACCATCGGCGCCGACGCCGCGGCAAAGTCCGCGCCAGATGGCTACACGCTGCTCATGGGCGCGGTGCATCACACCATCGCACCGAACGTCTACAAAAAGCTCTCCTACGACGTCCAAAAGGATCTGACACCGGTCTCCGTCGTTGCCATCGTGCCGAACGTGCTCGTCGTCAGCCCAAGCTTCCCGGCCAGGAACGTGCAGGAGCTGGTCGCTTATGCCAAGGCCAACCCGGGAAAGCTGACCTACGCGTCCAATGGCAACGGCACGGCCCATCACCTGATCGGCGAGCAATTCAAGGCACAGACCGGCACCCACATCGTCCACATTCCCTACAAGGGGAGCGCTCCGGCTATCACCGACCTGATGGGTGGCCAGGTGTCGATGATGTTTGACACCGCGTCATCCGCGCTGCCCTACATCAAGGCAGGCAAGCTCAAGCCGCTGGCGGTCGCCACGGCCAGGCGCTCTTCCGCACTGCCGGATGTGCCTACCCTTGCCGAGTCTGGCTTGCCCGGCTTCGACATCGCGTCCTGGTTCGGCATCCTTGCCCCTACCGGCACGCCGCCTGAGATCGTGAACCGGCTTGGCACGGAAATCACCAAGGCCCTGGCACTCCCCGATGTGAAGAAACAATTCGCTGCCATCGGCGCGGAGCCGGTCGGCAACACCCCGGCCCAGATGACGGCCCAGATCAAGGACGAAGTCACCCGCTTCGGCAAGCTCGTCAAAGAGGCGCGCGTAAGCATGGACTGACCAAGCGGCACGGCCGTCGCGAAGACGTCGGCCGCATCCCGTTGATGAAGGCAAGACAGGCAGCGCTGCAAGTGCGTCGCCACAGGAGACATCATGAAAAGGCGACTCATCAGCTCACTGTATGTCCAGGTGCTCATTGCCGTGGCGGCGGGCATCCTGCTGGGCATCTTCATGCCCCATATCGGCAGCGAGCTCAAACCACTTGGGGATATCTTCATCCGCCTCATCAAGATGGTGTTTGCACCCATCATCTTCGCGACGGTCGTGCTCGGCATCGCCAAGATGGAGAGCATGAAGGATCTCGGCAGGGTAGGCTGGCGTGCCTTGCTGTACTTCGAAGTGCTGTCGACGTTTGCGCTGCTGCTCGGCGTCATCGTGGTCAACGTGGTACAGCCCGGTCATGGCATGAACGTCGACCCGGCGACGCTCGACACGAAGAGCATTGCCGCCTATACGGCACAGGTGAAGCACGAAGGCATCATGGACTTCCTGCTGAACCTGGTGCCGATGAGCATCGTCGATGCGCTCGCCAAGAACGACATCCTGCAGATCCTCGTGTTCTCGGTATTCATGGGCGTGGCCCTGGCCCATCTGGGAGAGCGCGGCAAGCCGTTCGTCGCCGCGCTGGACTCGTTCGCCAATGCCATGTTCGCGATCGTCGGCATGATCATGCGTTTCGCGCCGGCTGCCGCGTTCGGCGCCATGTCATTCACGGTGGGCAAGTATGGCTTTGGCTCCATTGCATCGCTTGGCAAGCTGGTCGCCACCATGTATGGGACCTGCGCGCTGTTTGTGCTGATTGTGTTGGGTACGATTTGCCGCATCTGCGGATTTGGCCTGTTCAAATTCCTGAAGTACATCAAGGACGAAATCCTGACCGTGCTGGGAACGAGCTCATCGGAATCCGTCATTCCGCAGTTGATGCGCAAGCTGGAGAACGTCGGCGTGTCGAAGCCCGTCGTCGGGCTGGTGGTGCCGGCGGGCCTCACCTTCAACCCCGATGGCCAGTGCATCTACTACACCATGGCAGCGATCTTTATCGCACAGGCAACCAACACGCCATTGACCCTCACCGACCAGTTCGTCGTGCTCGGTGTGCTGCTGCTGACTTCGAAGGGTTCCGCGGGCATCACCGGCTCGGGCTTCATCACCCTGGCGGCGACGCTCGCGTCGCTGGGGAAGATTCCGGTGGCGGGCATGGTTCTCCTGCTTGGGGTGGACCGCTTCATGTCGGAGGCGCGCGCCATCACCAACACCATCGGCAACGCGGTTGCGACCATGGCGATTGCCAAGTGGGTCGGCGCACTCGACGAGGACCGCGTCCAACGCGTCCTCAATGGCGAAGTCGACCCCGAGGACCTGGAGCAACTCTACGAAGGTGTCGCGCCGGAACCCATCCCGCTGGTGCCGTTGCAGCCGAACTACGCCGCCGACGCCCGCAAGAGCGCTTGACACCAGGACGGAAACAGGTAGCGCATCGTGAAACACCTCACCATTGAAAACCCCCGGGCATTCCTGGCGTCGCTTTTCCGGACTGCCGTATCCGCAGCGGACCCGCAGGACTGCCTGGCGTGCGCATTGCCCGAGCCGCCTGTCGGCCGTACCATCGTCGTCGGGGCCGGCAAGGCCGCCGCCAGCATGGCCCGGGCGCTGGAACAGGCTTGGCCAGGTCCGCTCGCTGGCCTGGTTGTGACGCGGTACGGCCACGCCGCGCCAACCTTGCGCATCGAAGTCGTCGAAGCCGCGCATCCGGTACCCGACGCGGCTGGCCAGCGTGCCGCGGTTCGCATGCTGGACATGGTCTCGGGGCTGTGCCCGGACGATCTGGTCATCTGCCTGATCTCCGGCGGCGGATCCTCGCTGCTCAGCCTTCCGCTGGCCGGCATCACCCTGGAGGAAAAACGTGCCGTCAACCAGGCGCTGCTGGCCAGCGGCGCGACCATCTCGGAGATGAACTGCGTGCGACGGCATCTCTCGGGCATTAAAGGCGGAAGGCTTGCCGCTGCGTGCCATCCGGCTCGCGTCGTGACGCTGTTGATTTCAGACGTACCCGGCGACGACCCGGTCAATATTGCATCCGGGCCAACGGTATGCGACGCGACCACATGCCAGGACGCGCTGGATGTCGTCCGGCGCTACGGGATCCTGCTCCCGGCCAGCGCCGAGCGTCTGCTGGCGTCCGGCAGCGGGGAATCCGTCAAGCCTCGCGATGAACGGCTCGCGCGCAGCGAGGTGCGCATGATCGCGACGCCTGCCATCTCCCTTGCCGCCGCAGCGCGGGCGGCGGCGGCAGCGGGCATCCAGCCTTATGTACTTGGGGATCGTATCGAAGGCGAGGCCGCCGACGTCGGCAAGGTGATGGCCGGCATCGCCTTCCAGGCCGCGCAGGGAACGGAGCCATTCCAGCTTCCGTGCGTGCTCCTGTCAGGGGGGGAGACCACCGTCACAGTCAAAGGCGATGGCCGCGGCGGGCGCAACGTGGAATTCCTGCTTTCCCTGGCCATTGCGCTGGACGGTCACCCGAATGTCTTTGCGCTGGCCGCCGACACGGATGGCGTGGACGGCATCGAAGAGATCGCTGGCGCATACGCCGACCCCACGACACTCGCGCGAGGCTGGCAAAGGGAGATGGTGCCACATGCCTTTCTCGCCAACAACGACGGACACACCTACTTCGAGGCGCTTGGCGACTCCATCGTCACGGGCCCCACGCTTACCAATGTCAACGACTTCCGCGCCTTGCTGATTACCAGCCCGGCCGGGAAAGGATGCTAGATCATGCGCCGCACTCGAAATGCCAAGATTGTCGCCACCGTCGGACCGGCCAGCAGCGATGCTGCAACCCTTCGCCGCCTGTTCATGGCCGGCGCCGACGTTTTCCGGCTGAATTTCAGTCACGGCACGCATGCCGACCACAAGGCACGCCTCAACCTCATCCGGGATCTGGAGACGGAGCTGGGACGGCCAATCGGCATCTTGCTGGACTTGCAAGGGCCAAAGCTGCGCGTGGGGCAGTTCGCGAACGGTCCCGTTACGCTCGTGCAAGGCCAGACGTTCCGGCTTGACATGGACAAGGACCGCCCGGGCGACGCGACCCGGGTTGCGCTGCCTCATCCCGAGATCTTCGCGGCGCTGAAAGCGCAGACGGATCTGTTGCTCGACGATGGGAAGCTCCGCCTCCGGGTAAAGGCATTCGGGCCGGACCATGCCGAGACCGAAGTGATCGACGGTGGGGTGCTGTCCGACCGCAAGGGCGTCAACGTGCCAGGCGTCGTGCTGCCGCTGTCGGCCTTGACCGCGAAGGACCGCGAGGACCTGGACTACGGCTTGTCGCTCGGGGTCGACTGGATCGCCTTGTCTTTTGTCCAGCGCGCGGAAGATATTCGCGAGATCAAGCAGATTGTCGGCAGCCGCGCCAGCATCGTCGCCAAGCTGGAGAAGCCCGCGGCCATCGCCGAGTTGCATGCCATTGTCGCCGAAACCGACGCGGTGATGGTCGCCCGCGGCGATCTTGGCGTCGAAATGCCCGCCGAGCAGGTGCCATCGATCCAGAAGCGCATCGTGCAGGCTTGCCGCAAAGCGGGCAAGCCCGTCATTGTCGCCACGCAGATGCTGGAATCCATGGTGAGCGCGCCGGTTCCGACGCGCGCCGAAGCTTCCGACGTTGCCACCGCCATCTACGATGGCGCGGATGCCGTCATGCTCTCCGCGGAGTCGGCCTCCGGGAAGTACCCCGTCGAAGCCGTGCAGATGATGAACAGCATCATCGTGCAAACGGAGGCGGACCCGTATTACAGGGAGGTCATGGAGGCATCGCAGACCCCGCCGGAGCCGGACATCGCCAACGCCATCGGCAGCGCAATGCGCCGCGTGGCCGGGCTTCTCCACGTAGCCACCACCGTGGCGTACACAAGCTCGGGTTATTCCGCCATGCGCATGTCGCGCGAGCGTCCCGATGCCCCCATCATCGGCATGACCCCGAACTTGCATGCTGCGCGTGCCATGGCACTCGTCTGGGGTGTCCATGCGGTCATCATCCATGAAGTGGAGAGCGTCACCGAGATGACTACCTACGCTTGCGACACAGCCGAGAGCGAAGGCTTTGCCACTTCGGGGCAAGTCATCGTGATCTCCGCGGGCATGCCCTTTGGCACGCCCGGCACGACCAACCTGCTTCGCATCGCAACAGTTGGCCAGCCGGCCGGCTGAAGACCTTGGCGCCCACGACATCAGTATTTGAGGCCCGACCAAGGGTGCTGTGGATTGGGGGCGGTGAGTGGTTACCCCACCGCCGCCGGGCCGCGCGTGCTTGCCTGCGGCCTTTCGTTGCTCGTCAGCCTAGCCAGCCCTTGATGGTTGCCGCCATGACGTTGGCCGAGATGCCGTAGCGATCATGCAGCGTAGGCAGTGCGCCAGCGTCAAGAAACGCGTCCGGCAGGCCAATCTGCCGGAATGGCACGCTGACGCCCGCGCGCATCAACGCTGCCGCCACGCCTTCGCCAAGACCACCGATCACCGTGTGGTTCTCGGCGACGATGACGAGCCGGCCGGAGCGCCTTGCCTCGCGCACGATGGTCTCGGTGTCCAGGGGCTTGATCGTCGGCACGTGCAGCACAGCCGCGCCGATGCGATCCGCCTCCAGCGCCTTGGCCACTTCGAGCGCACGCATGGTCATGATGCCCGACGAGATCACGAGTACCTCCGCGCCGTCGCGCAGCAGCTTTGCCTTGCCAAGCTCAAAGCGATAGTCGTATTCGTCCAGCACCACGGGCACGTTGCCGCGCAGCAGCCGCGCATAGACTGGGCCGCGATGGGCCGCGATGGCCGGCACCATCTGCTCGATGTCCAGCGCGTCGCACGGGTCGATGACGGTCATGTTCGGCATCGCGCGCATCAACGCCAGGTCCTCGGCGGCCTGATGGCTTGGCCCGTAGCCTGTCGTCAGGCCGGGCAGCGCGCACACGATCTTCACATCCAGGTTGTCTTCGGCGATGGCCTGGTGCATGAAGTCATAGGCGCGGCGTGTGGCAAAGACCGCGTACGTGGTGACAAAGGGTTGCGCCCCCTCGTGCGCCAGGCCGGCGGCTGCGCCCATCAGCAGCTGCTCGGCCATGCCCATCTGGTAGTAACGCTCGGGGAACGCCTTGGCAAAGAGATGCAGGTCGGTGTATTTGCCGAGGTCGGCCGTCATGCCGATCACGTTGGGCTTGTTGCGGGCCAGTTCCACCAGCGCATGTCCGAACGGGGCAGGGCGCGTCGCCTGGCCTTCTCCGGCAATCGAGGCGATCATCGCCGACGTCTTCAGTCTCGGCTTGGTCAAGGTTGCGTTGCTCATGCTTGTCTCCCGGCTTCCAGTGCTTCCAGCGCGAGCTGCCACTCGTGGGCGTCGACGCGGATAAAGTGGTTCTTCTCGCGTTGCTCCAGGAAAGGAACGCCGCAGCCCATGCGTGTATCGCAAACAATGATGCGAGGCTGCGCGCCCGGATGCGACCGCGCCGCATCGAACGCCGCCGCCACCGCCGCGATATCGTTGCCATCCACGCGCTGCGTGAACCAGCCGAACGCCTCCAGCTTTTCCACCAGCGGCTCGAACGCCATGATCTGCGTCGATGGCCCGTCGGCCTGCTGGTTGTTGACGTCGACAATCGCGATCAGGTTGTCCAGCTTCCAGTGGCTGGCCGACATGATCCCTTCCCAGATCGCGCCTTCATCCAGTTCGCCATCGGAGAACAGCGTATAGACAAAGGCATCGGAGCCCTTGCGCTTGAGGCCCAGGCAGCGGCCAACGGCAATCGTCAGGCCTTGTCCCAGCGAACCGCCGGACATCTCCATGCCAGGCGTGTAGCTTGCCATGCCTGACATCGGCAGGCGGCTATCGTCGCTGCCATACGTCTCCAGCTCGTCCGCAGGCAGGATGCCTGCTTCGAACAACGCGGCATACAAGGCAATGGCGTAGTGCCCGTTGGACAGGAGGAAGCGATCTCGCCCCTCCCACTCGGGATCTTCCGGACGGTACTTCATGGCGCCGAAGTACGCGACGGCCAGGACGTCTGCAATGTCGAGTGCTTGCCCGATATAGCCCTGGCCCTGCACTTCGCCCATCAACAGGGCATTCCTGCGGATGCGATAGGCGCGCTCTGGCAATGGCACGGACGCGTCGGATGAGGATGAATGCATGTTCGTCTCCTGCGTGTATCTGATGGTCAAGGGAATGGGAAATCTCAGCGGTTGACTGCCTTCGCCGGGACAAGGAAGACAAGCAATGCGCCGAGCACGATGGCAACCGAGATGAAGATCAGGCCGGCCGTCGATTTCCCGGTCAGATCGTTGAGCCAGCCGACGATGGCCGGGGAAAAGAACCCTGCGAGGTTGGCAACGCAGTTGACAGCGGCGATCCCGGCCGCTGCCGACATGCCACCCAGCAAAGCGGTGGGCAACGCCCAGAACTGCGACGACGACGTCAGGATGCCCGCCGCCGCGATGCTCAGGCAGACGAGCGACGCGCCGACGCCACCAAGCAGAGGAAGCGTCGCAAAGCCCGCCGCCGCCACCAGCATCGGGATCGCCAGGTGCAGGCGCCGCTCGCGGTGGTGGTCCGCGCTCATGCCGACCAGTGGCAACGCAACAATCGCGCACAGGTATGGCAGGGCGGTGAGGATGCCTACCCACAAGGGATCGGCGACGCCAGCCTTCCGGACGATGGTCGGCAACCAGAACGTCAGGCCATACTGTCCGAGCACGACGCAGAAGTAGATGGCCGCCATCAGCCAGAGCCGGCGATCGGCGATGAACGCGCGAATCGACACGTGCGAGACCTTCTGGGCGTTGTCGCCAGCGACGTTGCGCGCAAGCAGCGCCTTCTCCGCTTCGGTGAGCCACTTCGCACTCTGGATGCCGTTGTCCAGGTAGAGCAGGATGGCAATGCCGAGAATGAGCGATGGCAGCGCCTCCAGCATGAACAGCCACTTCCACCCGGCCAGGTCCAGCGCGCCGTGGAACGCGTGCATGATGTAGCCGGAAAGCGGCCCGCCCACGATGCCCGCCAGCGGAATCGCCATGAAGAACATCGATAGCGCTTTGGCCCGTCGTTCCGATGGGAACCAATAGGTCATGTAAAGGATGACACCCGGCGCGAATCCGGCCTCCGCCACGCCGAGCAGGAAACGCAACACGTAGAAGGAAGTGGGGCTGCTGACAAACGCGAAGCTCGCCGAGATGACAGCCCATGTCAGCATGATGCGCGCGAGCCAGTTGCGCGCACCCACCTTGTGCAGGATCACGTTGCTCGGGACTTCGAAGAGGAAATAGCCAAGAAAGAAGATGCCGGCGCCGAGGCCATAGATCGTTTCGCTGAAGCGCAGGTCATTGAGCATCTGCAGCTTGGCGAATCCCACGTTGACCCGGTCCAGATAGGCGCCAAGGTAGCAAAGCATCAGGAACGGTATCAGGCGCCGTACCACTTTTGCGTAGGTTCTGGATTCAAAGGTGGCGGCATCCGCGTGCGCCATCACATCGCCCGCAACGGGCGAAGCGTATTTGGTTTTCATGTTGTCTCCTGCCATGCGCCCCGGGTTCGCCCGGGTGCGCGGATTGTTTCGCCAGCCAAAGGCGGTCGTCGAGGACGATCAGTGAATCAGCATCCCGCCATTGACGTCGAGCGTGATGCCCGTCAGGTAAGCGGACAGGTCGCTGATCAGGAACAGGCAAGCATTGGCCACGTCGGCGGCGTCACCCAGGCGGCCCAGCGGAATCCCCTTGATGATGTCGGCCCGCATTTCCGCGGTGAGCTTGTCGCCGGTGATGTCCGTCTGGATCAGGCCGGGCGTGATGGAGTTGATGCGGATGTTGTCGCCACCGAATTCGCGGGCCATGGCACGTGCAAGGCCAAGTACGCCCGCTTTGGCCGCGCTGTAGTGCGGCCCCCCGAAGATGCCGCCGCCACGCTGCGCGGAGACCGACGACATGCAAACGATGCTGCCGCGCCTTTGCTCCTTCATTTGCGGGAGGACGGCCTGCGACATGTAGAGCGTGCCGCGCAGGTTCACATCGACCACGGCGTCGAAATTGGCGGGCTGGATGTCCAGTGTCCGTACCGGCTGCGTAATCCCCGCGTTATTGACCAGGCCATCGATCCGGCCGTATTTTTCCAGGGTGGCGCGTGCTGCCAGATGGCAGGCCTCGCGGTCGGTCACATCGCATGCGATGCCAAGATGACCTGCGCCCAGTTCCAGCGCTGCGCGCTCAGCGTCAGCCTGCCGCAGGTCCAGGACCACCACCTTGGCGCCCTGCGCGGCAAGGGCGCTTGCCGTTGCCCTGCCGATGCCGCGGGGGGAGGCGGCGCCGGTTACGATCACAACTTTGTTCTCGAGCATCATCTTTGTCTCCTGGCTGTTGAAATGATGATTCGAGTGTCGTGCCTCGGGCAGCGCCGATCAATGCAGTCCATCTCAGCTATTGCTGAGAAATTTTCAGTTGAGGGATTGGATTCCGGGAGGCGAGGCTATTGTGCATCGCGCAATAGAGAAGACCGCCGACTACCTATGACGCGGCTGGGCTACTTCAATTCCCGGTCGATCCAGTCGAGAAAGCGCTGTACCCGGGGCAGATCCGCGTTCTGCGACGGGCAGACGATGTGATGGCCCCCCACCTCAACGGCATACGTCTGGTCAAAGACCGGCACCAGCGTTCCCTTGCCGATATGGACCGACGCGAGCAGCATGCTTTCCAGCGCCACGCCAATGCCCAGTGCCGCGGTCTCCAGCGACATGTAAGAGCGGTCAAAGGAAAAGTCGAACGCCTGGTGCTCGCCGCCGGACACGCCAAACCTGGCAAACCATTGCTGCCATTGGACAAGTGGTGTCTCTGAGAAGACCAGGCGCTGGCCCAGCAGGTCAGCCGGCGTGCGTATGGGGTGTTTGGCAAGATACTCGGGGGAGGCAAGGGGCGCGATGAACTCGTTGCGCAATGTCTTGACCTGCAAGTCCCGCCAGTGCGCATAGCCGTAGCGGATATCGACGTCGTAGTAGCCGCTTGTGAAGGAGACATCCTCGTAGGAGCAGGCGATATTCAGCTGGATGTCGCCGTTGTCGGCCTGGAAGGACTTCAATCGCGGCAGCAGCCACATCAGGCCGAAGCTTGGGCTCGAATGCACCCTGAGGATGTCGACTTCCGCCTGGCTCGATGCGCGCTCGGTGGCGCGGTTCAGTTCCGCAAGCGATCCCGTGACGTCGCGCAGGTATTGCTCTCCGACCGGCGTCAGCGTCAGCCCTCGCCCCTGCCGGAAGAATAGCGGCTGGCCGATGATGGTCTCGAGGTTGGCAATCTGATGGCTCACCGCTGACGCGGTCAGGCCCAGTTCCTCGGATGCCCGGCTAACGCTCTTTGTTCTCGCGACACTCTCGAACGCGATGATCGACTTCAGCGGCGGAATGCGCATGTTCGGCTCTCGGGCAACGGCAGCAGTACGCATGGGCGGGCGTGGCTGGCGGTAAAGTACCGAAGCTGGTGTGGTGTCATCTGCGCTGTCCCGACCGGCAAGCAGGTGCCGATGCTGGTATCGATGACGTAGTGTAAGCGGGGCCCAATTCCAGCGTCAATTTGGCAGCCGGCACCCGGAGGGGCGTTTCAGAGCCGGTAGCCATGCGAGGGCGATGCGTGATGCGCCAGGCAAAACGCAAAAACGGCTTAGAGATCAAAGTTCTCTAAGCCGTTGGTTTGCTACTTGTGTCAGGTGGTGCGGCTGGCAGGATTCGAACCCACGACCCCTTGGTTCGTAGCCAAGTACTCTATCCAACTGAGCTACAGCCGCACGCGAGGGCAGGACTATATCGCACCTGGCGAAAAATACAAGGGGGTACGCAGATAAAAGTTAGGGGCCGTCCCTGACTGGCGGGCTAAGTCACCAGATCAACCAGCCCCGGCAGCATCAAATACCCGCCGATCATGACCAGCACCCCAAACGCAATCCGCTGCGTTGCCACCGCCGAAAGCGGCGGCGGAAAACGCCGGGCCGCCATCGTGGTCAATGCCACAACCGGCACGGCAAGTGCTGCCTGTATCCAGATGTCGGCACTGAGCTGCCCTTGCCACGCACTGAACAAGGTGCGCGTCACGGAGGTCGCGGTGAACACAAGAATCAGCGCGCAGCGGATCTCCACCAGCGACAGCGGCTGGCGATAGAACTGGAAGATCAGCGGTGGCCCGGACACGCCAAACATGCCGCTGAGCAAGCCGCCAAGGATGCCGCTGACAAAGAAGCTGCGGTTGCCGGAGCGCCGTGGCAGCGGCGCAGGGCGCAGCGCGGCGCTAACGCCGCCGTACAGCACCACCGCGCCCAGCAGCCATTGCAGGATGCCGGCGGCGGCGCTGCTCAGGTAGTCGAGGATCAGCACGCCGGCCACCACGGAGGGCAGAATGCCGAGCGTGGCCGCGCCTACCGCGCGCCAGTCGACGTGATGCAGCTTGCCGGGCAGCGCCACGGCGCTGTTGGCCAGCGTCACCAGGCTCACCAGCGTGGCAACGGTCGCCACCGGCGCGAGGTCCAGCCCGCTGGTCGCGCCCATCACGATCATGCCCAGGCCAAAGCCGGTCACCGTCTGGAAGTAGCTTGCCGCGCCCATCAGCGCGAGCAGCGGCAGCAGGTGGTTTGCGGTCATGGCTGGCATGCGGCCATCGGGGCTTCCGGCTGGGCTTGCGCCTGCACCGCGGTGACGGCGATCACGTAGAACACATCGTCGGCGCTGCAGCCGCGCGACAGATCGTTGGCTGGCCTTTGCAGCCCTTGCAGCAAGGGCCCGATTGCCTTGGCGCCGCCCACGCGCTCGGCCAGCTTGTAGCCGATATTGCCGGCCTCCAGGCTGGGAAAGACCAGCACATTGGCGCGGCCTTCCACCTTGGAGTGATCGATCTTCTTCCTGGCGATCTCGGCAACGATGGCGGCATCGAGCTGCACGTCGCCATCGATGGCCAGCGCCGGGCGCTGCACCTGCACCAGGCGCGTGGCTTGCACCACTTTGTCGACCGCGGCATGCCGGGCGCTGCCGCTGGTGGAGAACGACAGCATGGCGACGCGCGGGGCATCCATCAGCAGGTTTTGCGCGCTGTCGGCCGCGGCCATGGCGATCTCGGCCAGCTCAAAGGCGTCGGGATCCACCACCAGCCCGCAATCGGAGAAAATCAGGCCGCCCTTCAATGCATGGAACGGCTCGCACAGCATCATCAGGAAGAAGCTCGATACCAGCTTGAACGCCGGGTGAATGCCGATGACCTGGATGGCGGTGCGCACCACGTCGGCGGTGGTGTGCACCGCGCCGGCCACCGAGCCGTCCGCATGGCCCAGGCGCACCATCAGGTTGGCGAAGCACAGGGGCTTGAGCACTTCGCGCCTGGCGTCTTCCAGCGTCATGCCTTTTTTCGCGCGCAGGGCGAACAGCTTCTGCGCGAGGGATGGCGTGAGCGCGGAGGTGGCGGGGTCGATCACGTCCATGCCGGCCAGGTCGATGTCCTCGCTGGCGGCCGCCTGGCGGATGCGCGCCGCGTCGCCCACCAGCACGATGCGCGCGATGCCCTCATGGGCCGCGCGTTGCGCGGCCTGCAGGATGCGCGGGTCTTCGGCCTCGCACAGCACGATGCGCCTGGGTTCGGCGCGGGCGCGCTCGATGATGCGGTTGATCGCTTTCATGATGGGGTCGCTCAGAATGGAAAATGGCCGGAAGCAGCGGGCGCTGCCTCCGGCCACCGGCCAAGCGCCCGCTAACTCACTGGCTCAAACGTAGTCCTTGTACTTATCGAGCATGCGCACGGGCTTGGCCAGCGCATCGCGGCGGAACGGGTCGCCGAGCTCACGGGTGCACATGATCTCGATGATGGTGGTCTTGCCGTGGTGCATCTGCAGGT
>NZ_JBFTOQ010000079.1:0-17638 GCF_056398045.1 Cupriavidus sp. 05L411
TGTTCGTTGAATTTGGCTGCCTCGTCGAGCACCGCCTGCGCCGTCTCCGGCGTGGCGTCCTCGAAGCCAGGCAGCTTGCTGACTGCRTCAAGATCAGCCAGTTCGTTCATCACGAACAACATGTCCTTGAGCGGGGCACGGTAGGTCATCGATGTCTCCGGTATGTATAAAAAAGCCGTTCTCGGGCGGGCCCGGAACGGCTAGTACTTACTGATCAAGCCCGGCGCCTCAAACGCCGTGCCGGGCGGTGGGGATCAGCCCAGCGCCGCCACCAGCTCGGGCACGACGGTGTTCAGATCGCCAACCAGGCCGTAGTCGGCCACCGAGAAGATCGGGGCTTCGGCATCCTTGTTGATCGCCACGATCACCTTGGAGTCCTTCATGCCGGCCAGATGCTGGATCGCGCCGGAGATGCCGACGGCGATGTACAGCTGCGGCGCAACGATCTTGCCGGTCTGGCCGACCTGGTAATCGTTGGGCACGAAGCCGGCGTCGACAGCAGCGCGGGACGCGCCCATCGCGGCGTTCAGCTTGTCGGCCAGCGGCGTCAGCACCTTGGTGTAGTTCTCGCCGGAACCCACGCCACGGCCACCGGACACGATGATCTTGGCGGCGGTCAGCTCGGGGCGGTCGCTCTTGGTGACTTCGCGCGAAACGAATTGCGAGATGCCAGCGTCGGCCACGGCGGGCAGGCTTTCCACGGCGGCCGAGCCACCTTCGGCTGCGGCAGCGTCAAAGCCGGTACCGCGCACGGTGATGACCTTGACCTTGTCCGACGACTGAACGATCGAGATCGCGTTGCCGGCGTAGATCGGGCGCTCGAACGTGTCCGGGCTGTCGACCTTGGTGATGTCCGACAGCTGGGCTACGTCCAGCTTGGCCGCGACGCGCGGCAGGATGTTCTTGCCGTAGGCCGATGCTGGCGCCAGGATGTGGCTGTAGTCGCTGGCGATGGCCAGCACTTGCTCGGCCACGTTTTCGGCCAGGCCGTCGGCGAACTGCGGCGCGTCGGCCAGCAGCACCTTGGACACGCCGGCAATCTTCGCGGCAGCGGCAGCGGCGGCGGCGGCGTTGGCGCCGGCCACCAGCACGTGGACATCGCCGCCGCACTGGGCGGCTGCCGTCACGGTATTCAGCGTGGCGGCCTTGATGGATTGGTTGTCGTGTTCAGCAATAACGAGTGCAGTCATGTTTTATCTCCTGGCGCGCTCAGATGACCTTGGCTTCGTTCTTCAGCTTTTGCACCAGCGTCGCAACGTCCGGCACCATCACACCCGCGCTACGCTTGGGCGGCTCAACGACCTTGACGGTCTTCAGACGCGGCGCCACGTCCACGCCGAGATCTTCCGGCTTGACGATGTCGAGCGGCTTCTTTTTGGCCTTCATGATGTTCGGCAGCGTGACATAACGCGGCTCGTTCAGGCGCAGGTCCGTGGTCACCACCGCCGGCAGCTTGAGCGACAGGGTCTCCAGACCGCCATCCACTTCACGCGTCACCGACGCGCGGCCATCGGCCACCACCACCTTCGAGGCGAAGGTAGCCTGCGGCAGGCCCGCCAGCGCAGCCAGCATCTGGCCGGTCTGGTTGGAGTCGTCGTCGATGGCCTGCTTGCCCAGGATCACCAGTTGCGGCTGTTCCTTGTCGACCAGGGCCTTGAGCAGCTTGGCCACGGCCAGCGGCTGCAGGTCTTCGTTCGATTCCACCAGAATGCCGCGGTCGGCACCGATGGCCATCGCCGTACGCAGGGTTTCCTGGCACTGGGTCACGCCGCAGGACACGGCGATCACTTCGGTGACCACCCCGGCTTCCCGCAGGCGCACCGCTTCTTCCACGGCGATTTCGTCAAACGGGTTCATGCTCATCTTGACGTTAGCCAGATCCACACCCGTGCCGTCCGACTTCACCCGGACCTTGACGTTGTAATCCACCACGCGCTTGACTGCGACGAGTACTTTCATGCGCTCACTCCACTGATAGTCGATAGTCAGAAATTTGGTTCGCCCGCCATTATAACCACCGGGTGGGTGGCACTCTTATTTTTCGAACGGTCGTACTATTTTATCGATAAAGAATTGCCGGGCATAGCCCGGCAATGTGAAAACCTCGCCGTATTGTGCCGCAGGATGCCCTGCGGCACACGGTTATTGAGGGTTTTTTCAAACTTACCAGGCGGTAATCACCGAATCCTTGAAGGTGCTCTGGACGTACTGCTTGATCTCCGGCGAATGATAGGCCTTGACCAGCTTGGCTACCCAGGGCTTGTTCTTGTCGGCTTCGCGGATGGCGATCAGGTTGGCGTAGGGACCCTTGGGGCCTTCCATGGCAATCGCGTCCTTGGTGGGCGACAGGCCAGCCGATTCCGCGTAGTTACCATTGATGGCGGCGGCGTCGAGGTCATCCAGCGAACGCGGCAGCTGCGCGGCGTCCAGCTCGACGATTCGGATCTTCTTCGGGTTGGAGACGATGTCCAGCGGCGTGGCCTTCAGGCCAGCATCCGGGCGCAGCTTGATCAGGCCCTTGCTTTGCAGCAACAGCAAGCCACGGCCGCCATTGGTGGGGTCGTTCGGCACACCAACGCGCGCGCCGTCCTTGAGCTGGTCGAGCGACTTGATCTTCTTGGAGTACACGCCCATCGGGAAGGTCACGGTGAAGGCGATGTGGGTGAACTTGTAGCCACGGTCCTTGATCTGCGCTTCCAGGTACGGCAGGTGCTGGTAGCTGTTGGCGTCCAGGTCGCCAGCGGCCAGCGCGGCGTTCGGCTGGACATAGTCACTGAACTCCACCAGCTGGATATTCAGGCCGTCCTTGGCCGCGACCTTCTTCACCTGCTCCATGATCTGGGCGTGCGGGCCGCCGGTGACGCCGATCTTGATCGGCTTTTCCTGCGCCAAGGCGCCAGTGGCCAGGGTGGCGCCCAGGGCGGCGCCGACAATCCATTGCAGCAAGTTACGACGTTGCATGTTGACTTCCTTTTTCTCGATGGCTCTATGTCTTTGCAGATAGCCAGGCGGATCGCCGGGCTGACTTGTTACTTGTGGCTGATGCGCCGCACCAGCCAGTCGCCGAAGCTTTGCACCGCTTGTACGAAGACGATCAGGATCAGCACCACCGCCACCATCACCTCGGTGATGTAGCGCTGGTAGCCGTAGCGGATGCCGAGGTCACCCAGGCCGCCGCCGCCGATGGCGCCGGCCATGGCCGAGTAGCCCACCAGGCTGACAAAGGTGATGGTCAGGCCGGCCACGATGCCAGGCATGGCCTCGGGCAGCAGCACCTTCATCACGATCTGGCCGGTGCTCGCGCCCATCGACTGGGCGGCCTCTACCAGGCCTTTGTCGACTTCGCGCAGCGCGCTTTCCACCAGCCGTGCGATAAACGGAATCGCGGCGATGGTCAGCGGCACCACGGCCGCGGTCGTGCCGATCGACGAGCCCACGATAAAGCGCGTGAACGGAATCACCACCACCAGCAGGATGATGAAGGGGATCGAGCGCACGGCGTTGACCACCACGCCGATGGTGCGGTTGAACAGCGGGTGCGACAGCACGCCGCCGCGGTTGGTCAGGTGCAGCAGCACGCCCAGCGGCACGCCAAACAGCGCGCCGACCACACCCGAGATGCTCACCATCAGCAGCGTCTCGTTGAACGAGGTCAGGAACAGGTCAAACATTTCAGACCACATGCTCGATCTCCTCCACTACCACGCCTTCTTGTTGCAGATACTCCATTGCCGCCTTCACGTCGGCCAGGTCGCCGGTGGCCATAATGGCCAGCGAGCCGAAGGCCTGGCCCTGGATCTCGTCGATATGCCCGTGCAGGATGTTGAAGTCCAGCCCGTAGCGGCGAATCGCCTGGGCCAGCACCGGCTGGTCCACGCCCGCGCCGGTGAAGGCCAGGCGATAGACATGGTCGCGCCCGTTGCCGAGGCGGCTCTCCACGCGCTTGAGCACGCTTTGCGGCAGTTCCTGCGCGATCACGTCGCCGATCATGGCGCGCGTGACCGCATGCTGCGGACGCAGGAAAACGTCGATCACCCGGCCGGTTTCCACCACCTGGCCAGCTTCAAGCACGGCCACGCGGTCGCAGACCTGCTTGATCACTTCCATCTGGTGCGTGATCATGACGATGGTCAGGCCCAGCTCGCGATTGATCTGCTTGAGCAGTTCCAGGATGGAGCGCGTGGTCTCCGGATCGAGGGCGGACGTGGCCTCGTCCGACAGCAGCACCTTGGGCTTGCTGGCCAATGCACGTGCAATCCCCACACGCTGCTTCTGCCCGCCGCTGATCTGGGCGGGATAGCGATCCTTGAGCGCCGTCAGGCCAACCAGCTCCAGCAGCGGCAGCACCGTGTCGGAGATCTCGCTGCGGGATTTGCCAGCCAGCTCCAGCGGCAGCGCCACGTTGTCATAAACGGTGCGCGACGACAGCAGGTTGAAATGCTGGAAGATCATGCCGATGTCGCGGCGTGCCCGGCGCAACGCGCCGCTATCGAGCGCGGTCAGTTCCTGGCCGGCGACGAAGACGCGTCCGGCGCTGGGGCGGTTAAGCAGGTTGATGGCGCGCACCAGCGTGCTCTTGCCAGCGCCGCTGCGGCCGATGATGCCGAAGACCTCACCTGCCGCAATCGACAGGTTGACGTCCCGCAGCGCATGCACCTCACCCGACCCGCCGGGGAAGCGCTGCGAAAGACCTTGCAGTTCGATCATGTGAAAAGAAAACGGCAACAGGCGAGTTTGTCTCTAGCACTGTTGCCGCATTTTATTTTTTTGGGCGAAGCGCGCATTTTAAGCGATCCGCTTCATACCAGAAACGACTTTTTGCCGATGTCTTTATGCGTTGAGGGCATATAGCCCAACAAAAACCACAGAAAAGAGATTTACAAGACACCCCACGAGGGCGGGCGCTTGTCGAGGAAAGCCTGAACACCTTCCAGCGCCGTCGGATCCATCATATTGCAGGCCATGGTCTGCCCGGCAAGCTGGTAGGCCGCTTCGATGCCCATCTCCAGCTGGCGGTAGAACAGGCCCTTGCCGGCGGCTACGGCGGCGGCCGGCTTGGCGCAGATGCTGGCCGCCAGGCGTGCAACCTCGGCATCGAGAGCATCGGCGGGCACCACGCGGTTGACCAGCCCGCAGTCGCGGGCTTGCAGCGCGTCGATCATGTCGCCGGTCAGCAGCATCTCCATGGCGTGCTTGCGCGACAGGTTACGCGACAGCGCCACGCCTGGCGTGGCGCAGAACAGGCCAAGGTTGACGCCCGATACCGCAAAGCGAGCCACATCGGCGGCCACCGCCAGGTCGCACATCGCCACCAGCTGGCAGCCGGCCGCCGTGGCAATACCCTGCACGCGCGCGATCACCGGCTGCGGCATCTTCTGCATCGCCATCATCATGCGGGTGCAGCGGTCGAACAGGCGGCGGTAGTAGTCGTGCGACGGGCTGGCGCGCATTTCGCGCAGATCATGTCCCGCGCAGAACGCGCGGCCGGCGGCGGCCAGCACCACGACGCGGACCGAGGCATCGGCGCCGGCGCGGGCAAACGCCGCGGACAGCGCATCCAGCAGGTCCTCTGACAGCGCGTTGAACGCCTCCGGGCGGTTCATCGTCAGGCGCAGCACGCCCGGGGCGTCGAGGCTTTCGCTCACCAGCGGGGTCACGGCGCGGTTATCGGTTTCAGCCATGCCAGGGCCTCCTATCGTTCGAGCAGCACCTTGAGGTGCGCACACACGCTACGGCTCAGCGCGCTCAGGTTATAGCCGCCTTCCAGGCAACTGACGATGCGCCCCTTTGCATGGGCGCGGGCGACGTCGACCAGTTGGGCGGTGATCCACGCATAGTCCTGCTCGACCAGCCCCATCTGCCCAAGGTCATCCTCTCGATGGGCGTCGAAGCCAGCCGAGATAAACAACATCTGCGGCTTGAACTCGTTCAGGCGCGGCAGCCAGATCGTCTCAACCACTTCGCGCACCGCCAGGCCGTTGGTATAGGCCGGCAGCGGGATGTTCGACATATTGGTGGCAATGTGCTCGGTGCCGCTGTAGGGATAAAACGGATGCTGGAAGAAGCTGCACATCAGCACCTGGGCATCGCCACGGAATGCGGCTTCGGTGCCATTGCCGTGATGCACATCGAAATCGACGATGGCCACGCGCTCCAACCCGTGCGCGGCGAGCGCATGACGCGCGGCGATCGCCACATTGTTGTAGAAGCAGAAACCCATGGCCCGGTCCGGCTCGGCATGGTGGCCCGGCGGGCGCACGCAGCAGAACGCATTCTCGATCTCACCCGCCATCACCGCATCGGTGGCGGCCACCGCGGCGCCTGCCGCATGGGTGGCGGCGGCGAGCGTGTGCGGGTTCATCAGGGTATCGGGATCGATCGGGTGGTAGCCGCTGGCCGGGCTGGCCGCGGCCAGCGAGGCGATGTACTGCGGAAAATGCACGCGCCCGATCTGCTCGGCGGTGGCGGCGCTCGCCTCGCGCCGGTCAAGCAGGCCATCCATGCCGTGCGAGATCAGGTGATCCTCAATGGCCTGCAGGCGCTCAGGGCACTCCGGATGGAATGGCCCCATCTCATGCAGCAGGAACTCGGGATGCGTGTAATAGCCTGTGGGCATGTCTTATTGCTTTAATCGTGGTCTCCATTCGTTACGTTAGCACATGCCGCGCCAGCCACCCAGCGAGGTGCCGCGCGTGCACCATCCGCTATACTCGCAGCGACTTGCAAAGGACACCATGACCGACTCCCAGCGCTCCCTGCGCCGCCCGCTTCTGGGCGCCGCACTTTCCGCTGCCGCATTGAGCTTGTGCGGCGTCTCCCCCGCCCTGCTTGCAGCCGGCAAGCGCCGCGTGAGCATGCGCGAAGAAGAAATCGAGCCGGGCCGCTACCGTGACAATCCCAAGAGCCGCGCCTTCATCGACGAAATGGTGGCGCGCCACGGCTTTGCCCGCCAGACGCTGGAAGGCTGGTTCGGCCAGGCCGTGTATTCATCCACGGTGGTGCGCCTGATCATGCCGCCCGCCACGCCGGGACGCAAAAGCTGGCGCACCTACCGCTCGCGCTTTATCGAGCCGATCCGCATCAACGCGGGCGTGCGCTTCTGGCAGCAAAATCGCGAAACACTGCGCCGCGCGGAAGCCGAGTTCGGCGTGCCGGCCTCGGTGATCGTCGGCATCATCGGTGTCGAGACCATCTATGGCCGCGACATGGGTACCTTCCGCGTGATCGACTCGCTTTCCACGCTGGCCTTCGATTATCCGGACGTGCCCAACCGCGAAGCGCGCACCACGCTGTTCCGCAACCAGCTGACCGACTACCTGCTCTGGTGCCGCGACACCAACACCGATGTGTTCTCGGTGCTGGGCTCCTTCGCGGGTGCCGTGGGCATTCCGCAGTTCATGCCCACAAGCCTGCGCGAATACGCCATCGACTATGACGGCGACGGCCGCATCGACCTGCGCAGCAGCGCCACCGACGCGATCGGCAGCGTGGCGCGTTTCCTGCAGCTGCACGGCTGGGAACCGGGCCGCCCGGTGGTCTGGCGCATCGCCGCCGACGAGGGCAGCCGCGGCATCGCCGCCGCAGCCGCGGATGGCGAGCCATGGCCCACCCGCACGCTCAACCAGTTGCTCAAGACCGGCCTGCGCGTGGACGAGCCGATCGACCCGACACGCGAAGGCGAAACCGGCGTGCTGGTGGTGGACCTGCCCACGCCCGGCGAAACCACCGACTACATGCTCGGCCTGCGCAACTTCTATGTGCTGACGCGCTACAACCGCAGCTTCTTCTACGCGCTGGCCGTGTACCAGCTGGGCGAGGCAGTCAAGGCGGCGATGGGCTGAGCTGGTATCCGCTGCGCGATAAGCAAAAAGCCCCCGCAAGACTGAACTCGCGGGGGCTTTTTCAATGCGCGGTGCAAGGCAGCATCAGGCCGGGAACACCCCGGTCGAAAGGTAGCGATCACCACGATCGCACACCACGAACACGATGGTGGCATTCTCCGCTTCCTCGGCGATACGCAGCGCGACGCACAGCGCACCGGCAGCCGAGATGCCGCAGAAGATCCCTTCCTCGCGCGCCATGCGACGTGCCATGTGCTCGGCATCGCCCTGGCTGACAGGCTCGGTACGGTCAATGAACTTCGGATCGTAGATCTTCGGCATGTACGCCTCGGGCCACTTGCGGATGCCGGGAATACGCGAGCCTTCGGCCGGCTGCGCACCCACGATCTGAATCCCTGCGTTCTGTTCCTTCAGGTAGCGCGAGACACCGGTGATGGTGCCCGTGGTGCCCATGGCAGAGACGAAGTGAGTAATGCGCCCTTCGGTGTCGCGCCAGATCTCCGGGCCGGTGGTCTCGTAGTGCGCCAGCGGATTGTCCGGGTTGGCGAACTGGTCCAGGATCACGCCGCGGCCGTCGCGCTCCATGGAGTCCGCGAGGTCACGCGCGTATTCCATGCCGCCCTTGACCGGTGTCAGGATGATCTCCGCGCCGTAGGCAGCCATGCTCTGGCGGCGCTCCATGCTCAGGTCTTCCGGCATGATCAGCACCATCTTGTAGCCGCGGATGGCGGCTGCCATGGCCAGCGCGATGCCGGTATTGCCCGAAGTAGCCTCGATCAGCGTATCGCCCGGCTTGATGCGCCCGCGCGACTCGGCGCGGGCAATCATCGAGACCGCCGGCCGGTCCTTGACCGAGCCCGCCGGGTTGTTGCCCTCGAGCTTGCCGAGGATTACGTTGCCGCGCGGGGTGCCGGCGGCGCCGGGGATGCGCTGCAGTTGCACCAGCGGCGTATTGCCGATGGTGTCTTCAATCGTCTTGTAGGCCATGGTGAGCGGGATTCCAATATCGGCGGACATTGTAATCCAGTCGCAAAGCCTGCGTTGCCGACGTGGCGTGTCAGGCTTCGGCCTCGATTTCGGCTTCGGCCTTGCGGCTGCCGAGCAGGTGGTACAGCAGAATCGCCCCAAAAGTGGCGGTACCGATGCCGCCCAGCGTCATGCCGCCCAGCTTCAGCGTCAGGTCGCCAGCCGCCACGGTCAGCGTGGCGCCGACCGTGATCAGGTTGCGCGAACTGGAGAAATCGACCTTGTTCTGCACCCAGATACGCCCGGCAGTGGCGGCGATCAGGCCGAACACCACGATGGTCAGGCCACCGATCACGGGACCCGGGATGGTCAGGATCAGCGCACCGAACTTGGGCGAAAAGCCCAGCACCAGCGCCACCACCGCCGCCACCACGAAGATCAGCGTGGAGTAGATCTTGGTCACCGCCATCACGCCCATGTTTTCGGCATAAGTGGTCACGCCCGTGCCGCCGCCGCCGGCGGAAATGATGGTGGCAATGCCGTCGCCGATGAAGGCGCGGCCGATATAGGGATCGAGATTGCGGCCGGTCATCACGCTGATGGCCTTGATGTGCCCCAAGTTTTCCGCCACCAGCACGATGGCCACCGGCGCGATCAGCAGCATGGCGCTGGCCTGGAACACTGGCGTGGAGAAGACCGGCAGCCCGAACCAGGCCGCGGCGGCCACGCCGGAGAAGTCGATGCCTTTGCCCATGCCCAGCCCGTTGGTGCAAACGTAGTACAGCACGTAGCCGAACAGCCCGCCCACCAGTACCGGCAGCCGACGCAGCATGCCCGGCGCATGCACCGCCACCACGCCCACGGCCAGCACGGTCGCCAGGCCCACCCAGGTATCCAACGGCGCGCCGCTCACGGCCTTGACCGCCACCGGCGCGAGGTTCAGCCCGATGGCCGCGACGATGGCACCCGTGACCACCGGCGGCATCAGCCGCTCCACCCAGCGATACCCCACCGCCTGCACCACCAGCCCGATCAGCAGGTACAACACGCCCGCGGCGATGATGCCGCCAAGCGCCACCGGGATATTCGGGTTGGGGCCGCTGCCGGCGTAGCCGGTCGCCGCGATCACCACCGCGATGAAGGCAAAGCTGGAGCCCAGGTAGCTCGGCACCCTGCCGCGCACGCACAGGAAGAAAATCAGCGTGCCGATGCCGGAAAACAGGATGGCGATATTGGGATTGAAGCCCATCAGGATCGGCGCGATCGCGGTTGAGCCGAACATCGCTACCACATGCTGGATACCTGCCAGCAGTGTCTGGCCGGCGGGCAGGCGCTCATCAGGCGCAATCACGCCGTGCGTCTTTAGCCGCCACTTGGGCAGGAACCCCGCGTCCTCGTTATTTCCCATTCTCCAGCTCCCTTTTTTATTGGCCTGGCCGCCCCGTGTGCGGGCAGGTCCGGCGCGATCTTGGATTTTGTTGGCCACGCAGCCGGCTCGGGCCGCAACAGCGTCCGCATGATACCGCGCGGCCGCATTCGTGATAAGCCACACGGCACTAGCACGAGCCATACCAGCGCCGGATCCTCGTGCTGGTGCACGAGCAGCAAAAAGCCCCGGACTCGGCCGGGGCTTCGACGATCGGATAGCTTGGATGCGGGCGCCGCGCCGCACGCCCGCGGCAACCTTAGCGAACGGCCTTGGCCGGCGGCTTCTCCGTCTTGGCGTCCTTCTTGGCCGGGGCCGGGGCCGCCGCCACCGTGGCCTTCGGCGCCGCAGCGCCGCCGGCGCCGATGGTCATGCCGGCCTCCTGCAGGCGCACGACAGATTTCTGCCCCAGGCCCTTGACCCGATCGGCGAGATCCGCGGCATCCTTGAAGGGACCACCCCGGCCGCGTTCGCTGACAATGGTGCTGGCCGTGGCCGGCCCGATGCCCTTGAGCGACACCAGCGCAGCCTCATCGGCGGTATTCACATCGACCGCCGCAATCGCGGCACCCGATAGCGAGAACCAGACGGCGGCGGCCAGCAGGACCTGCCTGGACGCGCGCGTCAAAGTTGGCTTGAACATGGGAGTTTCTCCTATCCATTGATGAAGGTCGCTTCGCCCTGGCTGGACGAAGCAACACGCAGGATAGGAGCGCGCAACCGGCTTGGCGCACCTCGCAACAAAAGTTCACCTCAACGCTACCAAGGTGTCTCCACAGCGCGCGCAAGGCGCACAAAAGGCGCCCTTACGCGGGTGTCTTTGCGACTTCAGCCCTTGTCCTGCAGCAGCCAGCGGCAGTAGCGCGACACGCCTTCTTCCACAGTGTAGAACGCATCCTTGTACCCAGCGCCACGCAGGCGCGAGACATCGGACTGGGTGTAGCACTGGTACTTGCCGCGCAGCGCGTCGGGGAACTTGATGTATTCCACCAGTCCCTCCTGCACCATCTCGTCGAGCGTCAGCTGGGGTCGGCCATCGGCCTCGCGCAGCGTGTTGACCACGGTCGCGGCAATGTCGTTGAACGGTTGCGCGCGGCCGGTGCCCAGGTTGAAGATGCCCGACTTGTCCGGATGCTCCAGGAAGAACAGGTTGACCTTCACCACGTCCTCCACCGAGACGAAGTCGCGGGTGTGGCCACCCGGCACATAGCCGCCATACTCGCCAAACAGCTTCACCGTGCCATCGGCGCGGAACTGGTTGAAATTGTGGAACGCCACCGAGGCCATGCGGCCCTTGTGCGCTTCGCGCGGGCCATACACGTTGAAGTAGCGAAAGCCCACGATCTGCGACAACGCGGACGGCAGCGTGCGCCGCACCACCTGGTCGAACAGGAACTTCGAGTAGCCGTAGACGTTCAGCGGCTTCTCGTATTGGCGCTCTTCCTTGAACACCTGCGAGGCGCCATAGGTGGCTGCCGAAGAGGCGTAGAGGAACTGCGTGCCCTGCTCCAGGCAGGCATCCATCAACGCCTGGGTGTAGCGGAAATTGTTCTCCATCATGTAGCGGCCGTCGGTCTCCATGGTGTCGGAGCAAGCTCCCTCATGGAACACCGCGCGTACCTTGCCGAACTCACCGCGCTTGAAGCGCTCGAGAAACTCGCTCTTGTCAAGGTAGTCGCGGATCTCGCAGTCGACGAGGTTGTGGAACTTGTCGGCGCGCGTCAGGTTGTCGACGGCGACGACATTGTCTTCGCCGCGCTCGTTCAGGCCCTTGACGAGGTTGCTGCCGATAAAGCCGGCAGCGCCGGTTACGATGATGGTCATGGTCGTGTGGGCTCAAAAGAGCCAGGAGGCAGCGCGGCCATTACGCCGGCGTGCCGAACAATTCAGGATAGGTGACGACCGCGGTGCCCAGCTTACCCACCACGATGCTGCCAGCGCGGTTGGCGTGCTGTACGGCCTCCTTAAGCGGCACGCCCGCGCCCAGCATGGTCGCCAGCGTGGCGATCACGGTGTCGCCGGCACCGGACACGTCGTAGACTTCGCGCGCCTGCGCCGACACGTGCAGCACCTCGGCTTCGGTATAGAGCGTCATGCCCTCTTCCGAGCGCGTCAGCAGCAGCGCTTCAAGATGCAGCTCGCGCCGCAGGTTCTGGGCCCGGATGGTGAGATCGGACTCGGTCTTCCAGGCGCCCACCACGTGCCGCATTTCGGCACGGTTGGGGGTGATCAGCGTCGCGCCGCGATAGCGTGAGTAATCATCGCCCTTGGGATCGACCAGCACCAGGCAGCCCGCGGCGCGGCCCGCCTCGACCATGCGGCCCACGTGGGCCAGGCCGCCCTTGCCGTAGTCGGAGAGCACCAGGACCTTGTACTCTTTGACCAGGGCCAGGAAACGATCCTGCACCGCAGCCAGCACTTCATGTCCCGGTGCATTCTCGAAGTCCACGCGCAGCAACTGCTGCTGGTGCGCCACCACGCGCAGCTTGATGGTGGTGTTGACGCTGGGGTCGCGATGCAGGTAGGGCTGCACGTGGCTGGCGCTGAGCAGCGCCTCCAGCGTACGGCCGGGCTCGTCATCGCCGACCACGCCCAGCATGCCCACCTGGGCGCCCAGCGCGGCGGCATTGCGCGCCACGTTGGCAGCGCCGCCAAGGCGTTCGTCGCTGCGCTTGATCTGCACCACCGGCACCGGGGCTTCCGGGGAGATGCGCTCGACATCGCCGAACCAATAGCGGTCGAGCATCATGTCGCCCGCCACCAGGATGCGCGATTGATTGATCTGTTGCTGCGGAATATGGTTCTTGCTCATGGACATCCTTGGCAACACAGCCCGGTCCGTCAGCCGGGGCGTTGGCTTGTCGTTCCCGTTGGGTTGCGTTTCAGCGCGTCGTGGTCGGCCGCCCGATCGCATGATATTCGATGCCCGCTTCCTGCATGGCTTCGGGCTCGTACAGATTGCGTCCGTCGAAGATGACGGGTGCCTTCAGGCGGCGCTTGATCTGGTTGAAATCCGGGCTGCGGAACACCTTCCATTCTGTGACGATGACCAGGGCATCAGCGCCGTCGAGCGTGTCCATCTGCGCGTCGCTGAAATGCACGCGTGCAAAGCCACCGTCGATGTGTGCGAGATCGAGCGCCAGCGCATGCTTGGCCTCGGCCATCGAGATCGGATCATGCACGCGCAGCGAGGCACCGCGCGACACCAGCGCTTGCGCCAGCACCCGCGACGGCGCTTCGCGCATGTCGTCGGTATTGGGCTTGAAGGCCAGGCCCCAGATCGCAAAGGTACGGCCAGTGAGATCCTCGCCAAAGCGGCGCACGACCTTGTCGGCCAGCACCTGCTTTTGCGCGTCGTTGACCGCTTCCACCGCTTCCAGCACGCGCATGGGCTTGCCATGCGCGCTGGCGGTACGCATCAGCGCCTGCACATCCTTGGGGAAGCACGAGCCGCCGTAGCCGGCACCGGCGTACAGGAAACTATAGCCGATGCGCGGATCGGAACCGATGCCCATGCGGACCAGCTCGATATCGGCACCAACCTCATCGGCCAGGTTCGCCAGCTCGTTCATGAACGAGATGCGCGTGGCCAGCATCGAGTTGGCGGCGTACTTGGTGAACTCGGCCGAGCGCACGTCCATATAGAACGTACGCTCGTGATTGCGGTTGAAGGGCGCGTAGAGCTGGCGCATGATCGCCTTGGCATGCCGGCCTGCCACGTCGGCATTGCAGCCCAGCACGATACGGTCGGGACGCATGAAGTCCTCCACCGCGGCGCCTTCCTTCAGGAATTCCGGATTCGAGACCACAGAGAACTGCAGGTCCTCGAGGCCACGGGCGGTCAGCTCTTCACGAATGGCTTCGGCGACACGATCGCCGGTGCCGACCGGCACGGTGGACTTGTCCACCACCACCTTGAAGCCGGTCATGTACTTGCCGATATTGCGGGCCGCCGCCAGCACATATTGCAGGTCGGCGGAGCCATCCTCGTCGGGCGGCGTGCCAACGGCGATGAACTGCACGTCGGCATGCTCCACGCTGGCCGCCACATCGGTGGAAAATGTCAGCCGGCCAGCCTCGCGATTACGCTGGATCAGCTCCTTTAAGCCCGGCTCGTAGATTGGCACGCCGCCGGCATTGAGCATCGCGATCTTGCGTTCGTCGACGTCCAGGCAAAACACATCGTTGCCCAGCTCAGCCAGGCAGGCCCCGGTCACTAGACCGACGTAGCCGCTGCCGATAATGGTGACTTTCATAACTTGTACTCCAGATAGGGATTGGCGTGCGACGCTAAAGCAACAACATCGGCATCGGCATCAGCCGAGCGCCTCGGAACGGCGCGGCGCGTAGGTTTCCCAGCGGTTGCAGCCAGGGCACTGCCAATAGAACAACCGGGCGCGGAAACCGCACTCTCGGCAGGTATAGCGTGCCAGGTTACGCGTGCGGTGCTGCAGCAGGTCGCGAATCGCCGACACCTCTTGCTCATGTTCGATATCGTGGGCGGAGCCCGCCAGCTCGCCATCGGCCGCATCGGCCGTGACAGCCACGCTGGCTTGCGCGACCTCGGCGGCCTGCGCCTCAAAATACTTGGTCAGGGCCTGCAACGACGGCTGCCGGCGCAATTGCTCGCGCATCAGCACGGCCGCGGCATGCGCGCCGTGCTGCTCCAGCTCGGCGCGATAGGCACTATCGAGCAACTCGGCAGCCAGGTTCGTCTTCAGCAGGCCGCGCAGCCACTCCAGCGCCCGGCCATCGTCGCCGAGCTGGCGGTACGCTTTAACCACGCGATCCGCCACCAGCGGCAGGTAAGACGCGTCCTGCTTCTCGATGCCCAGCCAGTGGCCAAGCGCGCCTTGCGCGTCGCCCGCGGCCATGGCCACATCGCCCAGCAGCATCGGCGCACGCACATTGGCGGGGTTTTCCTTGGCAGCCTGCTGCAGCCAGCCGATGGCGTCATCGGGCTGCTTGCGCTGCAGCGCGTCCTGCGCCAGTTCGCAGCAGAACTGCGCGATCTGCACACTGTAGTCCTTCTGCTCCAGCGGCTGCAGCTCGCGTGCCGCGTCGATGGCTTTCTTCCACTCTTTCTCGACTTCGTAAAGCTCCAGAAGCACATGCTTGGCCGGGGCCGCGTACGGCCCTGACATCAGCCGGCGCAGCGATTCCTCCGCGCGGTCAAGCAGGCCGGCGCGCAGGAAATCCTGGCCCAGCTCATAAAGCGCGTGCTCGCGCTCGGCATCGGGAAGATCCTGGCGGCTAGCCAGGTTCTGGTGCACGCGGATGGCGCGTTCGGTTTCACCACGCCGGCGGAACAAAGCGCCAAGCGCAAAGTGCAGCTCGGTGGTCTCGGGGTCCAGGCGCACCACCTCGATGAACGCGTCGATGGCTTGGTCGGGCTGCTCGTTGAGCAGGAAATTCAGCCCCTTGAAATAGGAGCGCGGCAGCGCGCCCTGCTCGCTCATCAGCTGGCGCGCATCGAAGCGGGCAGCCATCCAGCCGAGGCCGAAAATGAGCGGCAGCGCCAGCAGCCACCAGGTTTCAAAAATCATGGGTCAGACTTTCGGGCCAACTACGTTGTAAGGAATGCCGGAACCTGCCGCGGCCTGTGGGCCGCGCGCACTTTCCGCCGACTGGCTGCGCGCCTCGCCCAGCGCACGCCGCAGCCGGCCCGCCTCCATGCGCTGACGCATCAGCACGGGCGCCAGCGCCGCGAGCGCGGCGAGGATGCCCAGCCCGAAGGCGGCCAGCAAGATCAGGATCAGCGGCGCGCGCCAGACGGCATCAAAAAAGAGCTGCAGCGAGACGTCGGCGGTATTGCGCAGCGCCAGCACGAACAGCAGCGCGAACAGGACGATGCGGATGATCCAGGCGACAAGTTTCATGCGGGCTTCATGCGGCAGATGGGATGAATCGGACTCCGGTGATGCGGACGTCGGCGGGCGACGCCCCCTCGGTGGTAGGGTAGGGATAGGCCATTCCTGGTCACCATCCCCCCCTAAGAACCGTACGTGCGAGTTTCCCCGCATACGGCTCAAGCCTCTACAAAATGTTAATTAAACACCGGTTTCACAACGGTCTGGCCGTGGTGGTGAACGCGGATATGACAATTCGGATGCAACAGCACACGATTTCCCAGAGCGTCCGAGCCGCCGAGAATGCGCGGTTCGAGATGGTGATCTTCCCACCCGGACTCTTTGGTTATCTTGCACTGACACACCGCACACAAGCCTTGCTGGGACAGGTACAACTTGATCCATTGCTTTCGGTGCGACATGCTTGATCGCATGCGCTCTTGCCGCAACTTCTCACCGTACTGCTCCTGCTCAGGGTCAAAGGGGTTGTAGCTCCCTTTGACTTTTGTGTGCCGCTGAATGACCGTGCTCGCAAGCGAGTACAGTTCCATCCAGTGGCGACTACCAGCCTCGTCTGTGACTGTGGTCCCGAACACCCAGTTCCGTTCCCCGATCGAAGCGAAGTACTTCTTCCGCACCCAATCAGAGTTCTTTCCTCGGTGTCGCCGTGTCGCCCATCGCCATAGAGCCTGGAATACCACATGCTCCATACGTGTGAACGTGGCCTTTGCAACCACTGGACTGTGATACTGCGCCCAGCCCCTTAGCATCGGATTCAGCAGAGCAATTAGATCCGCCTGCTTTCCCGCTTTGTTAGCACTGATGACTTCCTTCACCTTGCGATAGAACGTCTGCACGTTCTTCCTGCTCGGTTTGATGAGCAGCGTTCCCGAGTACTTCCGGAAATTCCACCCTAGGAAGTCAAAGCCGTTGGCGATGTTGACGATCCGCGTCTTTTCCGTCGATAGCGTCAGCCCCCGTACTGCTAGGAACTGCTCCACCCACGGTTTTACCTCATGTTCCAAAAGCTCCGGCGTGTTGCCGGTGATCACGAAGTCATCCGCATAGCGCACAACGTTAACCTTTAGCTTCTTGGTTTGGTTGACTCCCAGCTTCGTCCGCAAGGACTCCGTCAGTTGCCGTTCCAACCCGTTCAATGCCACGTTTGCCAGAGTCGGGGAAATGATGCCCCCCTGTGGTGTTCCGGCCTCGGTCGTCTGAAACTGGCCCTGAAATACAACGCCAGCCTTCAGCCACTTTTGCAGAATTGCGCGGTCCATCGGGACGTTGCGTTCCAGCCAGTCGTGACTGATATGGTCAAAGCACCCCTTGATATCTGCCTCTAGTACCCATTGAGCCGAAGCCTTCTGGGACAACGAGACAAATAGCTGGGACATGGCATCCGCGGTAGAGCGATTGATCCGGAACCCATAGGAGTTCGGATCACTCGTCCCTTCGGACACCGGTTCCAGCGCCAGCAGATACAGGGCCTGCATGGCTCGGTCCAACATGGTCGGAATACCCAGAGGGCGTTCCTTCCCATTGGACTTGGGGAT
>NZ_JBFTOQ010000080.1:0-17030 GCF_056398045.1 Cupriavidus sp. 05L411
ACATGATTTCCACCGTCGTCGAGAACAATAACTCCCGCGTGTACTGCGTTTCACGCTCTTGCTCGAACAATTCGTCGATCCAGGCCGGATCAAGGGCGCGTTGCAAGGCGCGCCATCACGCTGATCGGGCTGTGTTCGAGAAAGCGTTCCACTACTGCGTCCAGTACCACGCCATTGACACCGGTTTCTGTTCGAGAACACGGAGGGTGCCCTAATTTTCGTCACCTTGAAAGGAGTAGCTCTAAGGGCTGCTCCTGGCCTGGAAGAAACCTCGCCCGGCGCCTCCCAGTCGTCCCTTCACGACTGCGGATTCAACCGGTCAGGTCGCTCCGAAGCAGACACTCCGCAGCGTTGCTCGTGCTGGTAGGCATTGGCGTCTTTAGCATCACGCCATTATGAACAAAGGCCACCCTGTACCAGAGTGACCTTTGTCAACAATCTGAATGGCCAGCTCGTGCTGGCCATTTTCCTTACATCTCACTCTGTTACTTCACGCTGGTCAGTTCCTGCGTGTAAGTCCTCAGGTAAGTCGGATCCGAGAAGCTGGTCGGATAGCCATAGGTATCTTGCCACTTCACAATACGACCCAGCTCCGTCGACCACCATGTCTTGATGGTTTCGTTATAGGTCGTGAAGCCAGCCGGATCGTTCGAGTTGGCGTACGAGATCACATAGCTGATACGCAGTGCATTGAACGTACCGGCAGCCGTCGTAACCGACTCGATACCTTCCACATTGCCCACCACGCTGGCGTTTTCATGGTAACCGGGTACGCCGCCCACCAGGCAAGCGTATTGCCACGTGCTGTTCCACGTCTTGCCCACATATAGCGGGAAATTGTACAGGTCACGCTTGGGTGTATACGTGCAGACGTTGTTGGTCGCCGGGTAGGTCTGGGTCAGACGATTGCGGTCGCCATCTTGCGTGTAGTTGCGGAAAGCCGAGTTGTCGGCCAGATTCACGGCATTGATGGTGAACACGCCGTTGTTGACGGCCGAAGTCGTGTATGCAATGTTTCTGACGTTGCTGGTGCCACCGATCGTTACCGAGGTTTCCTTGAACGTCGTTACCTCGCCGACCGTTGGCGCAATTGCCGAATAACGCGTCGATGCGGCAACCGCCAGCTTCAGCGTAAATACCTTGTTGGGATTGCTGGCGAGTGCGGCCGTCAGAACGATGCTGTCACCGTCTGGGCTGATCAGGTTGCCGGACCATACCGTGTCCGTCAGCGTCTGGTTGGTAACCGTCGTCTTGGTGCTGGTAATCACGGCTTGCCACTTGACCGGCTCGGTCGCCTGCAGCTTGATGAAGTCGCCCGACTTGACGTTGATGGACGCGGTCTGGCCTGCACCGACGCTCGTCGCTTGTGGAGCGCTGCCCGTAGCATTGATGCTCAGCGAGCTGCCACCACCGTCGTCACCACCGCCGCCGCAGGCGGCAAGAGACCCTGCCAGCAGGAGGCTGGCAAAAAACTTACTCATCGTTTTCATTATTGCCCTTCAATCTTATTGTTAATTTCTAGTGCGATGGATTTTCTGACTCGAAATCTAAAGCATCGCAATTCTAGCTCTTTATGCAATAAGTCCGGGAAAATCGATAACCCAACTATTGGGGGGGCTGGGGAGATGCAAATGGCTACCTCGATTCCCGCGGCCCACCCAAGACGTTCGCCCGCCTCGCACATCGAGACACACGCCTTGCGGCTAGCTGGAACGCAATCATTTGTCTTTGAGCGCGAGTGCCTGCCTTTGGGCCGACTCCGGTCGACCGAGGGGAGGGGTGCCAGTTGGCTCTTCCCGACCGAGGGTGTGTGAAAACGTCTCGATCACCTAGACTGGATCAACGCATTCAGATTGGGGGACCGAATGAAGCGATTCATAGAGGGAGAGGACCGCAAGCAAGCTACGCTGCTTCCAGAGTGCCTCGATGATTTCATCGCCGAGGATAACCCCGCCAGGATCATCGACGCGTTTGTTGAAGAGTTGGATCTCGAGTCGCTCGGGTTCGAGGGTGCCAATCCTTCGACTACAGGTCGCCCCTCATATCATCCTGCCGTCCTGTTGAAGATATACATCTATGGCTACCTTAACCGGGTCCAGTCCAGCCGCCGTCTGGAACGTGAATGCCAACGCAATATAGAGCTGATGTGGCTGACCGGTCGACTGGCGCCGGACTTCAAGACGATTGCAGATTTCCGCAGGGACAACAGCACGGGCATTCGCAATGTCTGCCGTCGTTTCGTGGTTCTGTGCCGCGATTTAAAGCTGTTCTCGCAGGCCCTGGTCGCCATCGACGGTAGCAAGTTCAAGGCAGTCAATACTCGGGACCGCAATTTCACTGCTGGCAAGGTCGACAAGCGCCAGCAGCAAATCGAAGAGAGCATCCAGCGGTATCTGAGCGCGCTGGAGACTGCCGATCGCACGCAGCCGGCGGAGATAGAACTCAAAACAACTCGACTGCGCGAGAAGATTGCGCAACTGCGTCAGCAGATGCATAGCCTTGACCAGATAAAGGAAGAGCTCAAGACGCTGCCAGATGGTCAGATCTCGATGACCGATCCTGATGCGCGCTCGATGGCGACAAGTGGCAAGGGCTCTGGAATGGTCGGCTACAACGTACAGATGGCCGTAGATGCCAAGCACCATCTGATCGTAGCTCATGAGGTCACCAATATTGGCAATGATCGGGCGCAACTCAACTCGATGGCTCGAGCCGCTCGCGATGCGATGGGTAAGACCAGGCTCAAAGCCATAGCTGATCGTGGCTACTTCAGTGCGCAGGAGATCAAGGCGTGCGCGGATACGGGCATTGCTGCCATCTTGCCCAAGCCAACGACGTCCAGCGCGAAGGCGGGAGGTCGATTTGATCGGGCGGACTTCATCTACATTGCCCGAGACGATGAATATGAATGTCCCGCCGGCGAACGTGCGATATACCGCTTCACCAGAGAAGAGCATGGACTGCAGCTACGCCGCTATTGGAGTAGTGCTTGTCCTCAGTGCACGATGCGGTCTCAATGCACGCCGAGTCCGTACCGGCGCATCTCAAGATGGGAGCATGAGGAAGTGCTGGAGGCCGTCCAGCGCCGGCTCGACAAGACGCCAGATGCCATGACGATTCGTAGGCGAACGGTCGAGCATGTCTTCGGAACCTTCAAACATTGGATGGGCTACACTCACGTCCTGACGCGCACGCTACCGAATGTAGGTACTGAAATGAGCCTGCATGTTCTGGCGTACAACTTGAAGCGCGTCCTTCGAATTCTCGGGTTCTCGAAAACAATGAAGGCCATGCGCCTGGTGGGTGCGTAAGCACCCATTTGCGCCCAAAAAAATGGGGTTGAAGACCGCTCTCAGGGGCCCATGAGCGCTGTTCGCACCTGTTTCGACGCCACCGACGACCGGATTGGCCGAAAATTCGATAAGGCAGGCTCCGCTCCGGAGGGGACGCGCATTGGTGCGATTCGAGAGACGTTTCCACACGGCCTCGACCGGAAGCCGTCATGTCCCATAACTGCCCTCCAGACAGACGAGATCACCTCCGATCATCGTCTGCCCGGCAAGCCCCCTTATCGCTGCGCCATCGTCATGTAGTCGACCGTCAGACCAGCTAGCGCCCTGACCCCATTTACCAACGCGGCCTCATCCACATAGAACTCCGGCGAGTGGTTGGATGCTGCCTTGGCCACGTCCACGCCCTTGGGCGTGACGCCCAGGTTGAAGAACAACCCCGGCACCTTCTCCTGATAGAAGGAGAAATCCTCCGACGCCGTGGCCTTGGGCGCGATCATCCAGTTGCCATCGCCGGCCACACGCTTGAGCGTGGGCGCCATCTTGTCGGTCAGCGCGGGCTGGTTGACGGTGGCGTTGTAAAGCTCCACGACCTTGAAGGTGGCCTCGGCGCCGGCGCTGCTGGCGATGGCTTCGGTGGTGCGCTTCATGCGGGCATGGATGTCCTTTTTCATGCCTTCGTCATAGGTGCGCACCGTGCCCATCATTTCCACTTTCTCCGGCACGATGTTCATGCGGTTGCCGCCGTGGATGGTGCCAACCGTGATCACCGAAGGCTCCAGCATGGCGTTGACCTGGCGGCTCTGGATGGTCTGCAGGCCGAGCACGATCTGCGAGGCCACCACGATCGGGTCGATGCCGCCCCAGGGGCGCGCGCCATGGGTCTGGCGGCCCTTGACGTCGATCCAGAACTGGTCGGCGGCAGCCATCGACGGGCCGCTGCGCCAGGCCAGCTTGCCCGACTCGATGCCGCTGCTCACGTGCAGGCCGAAGATGGCATCCACCTTGGGATTGTCCAGCACGCCTTCGGCCACCATCTGCTTGGCGCCCCACATATTGCTGCCGTTGGGCTCGAAATCCGCCGGGCTTTCCTCGGCCGGCTGGAAGATGAACTTGACAGTGCCGGGCAACTGGTCCTTCATGCCGGCCAGCACCTCGGCCGTGGCCATCAGGATCGCGACGTGGGTGTCGTGCCCGCAGGCGTGCATCACGTCAACTTCCTTGCCCAGGTACTGCCCCTTGGCCTTGGAGGCGAAGGGCACGTCCACGCGCTCCTTCACCGGCAGCGCATCCATGTCCGCGCGCAGCGCCACCACGGGGCCCGGCTTGCCGCCCTTGAGCACGCCCACCACGCCGGTCTTGGCGACCTCGGTCTTCACTTCCATGCCGAGCTTGCGCAGATGGTCCGCCACCAGCTTGGAGGTACGGACTTCATAGTTGCCAAGTTCGGGATGCTGGTGGATGTCGCGGCGCCAGGCGATCAGCTGGGCTTCGACGGCCTTGGCGCGGGTCTCGATCTGCGCCTGCAGGCTCTCGCTGCCGGTGGCTTGCGCCTGCGCGGCGGCGGGTGCCAGGCACAGCAGGCCGGCGGCCAGCGCGAGGGCGGAAACGCCGGCGCGCAGCGCGGCAGGGGAACGGGCTTGGTGTGCTGCCATGAAGACTCCTTTTATATTTTTTCGTGATGGATCAGGATGCAGAAACCAACGCATGCGCGGCTAGCGGATGCCCAGGCGCGCGCGCGTCTGGGCCAGCGCCACCAGACTGATCGACGCGCAGGCCATCAGGTAGAAGCTCGGCGCCAGCTTGCTGCCGGTGGCTCCGATCAGCCAAGTCAGGATGAAGGGCGCGAACCCGCCGAACAGCGTCACCGCGATGTTGTACGAGAGCGAGAGGCCCGTGGTGCGTGTCTTGACCGGGAAGATCTCCGACGCCAGCGCGGGCAGCGCGCCGAAGTACAGCGTCATCATCAGTCCCAGCACCACCTGCACCGCCAGCATCACACCGAAGCCGGGATAGTGGGTGAGCAGCCAGAACAGCGGCCAGATCGACACCAGCAACAGCAGCGCGGCGAGGCGCATGGGCGGGATGCGGCCATAGCGATCCGACCAGTGCCCGACCAGCGGGGCGAACAGCATCTGCACCACGCCTGTGGCCAGCGTGGCGGCAAACGCCGCCGAGGGCGGCAGGCCGAGCTGCTTGACCGCGTAGGTGGGCATGTAGAGCACCAGGTAGGTCGACACCGTGGCGACGATGACCACGCCCATGGCCAGCAGCAGGCGCTCCTTCTGGTGGCTGAGCGTGTCGCGCAGCGGCGTGTCGGTGGTCTCGGCCTGGAGGAATTCAGGGGTTTCGTCGACGTGGCGGCGGATGTAGTACGCCACCGGGCCGATCAGCAGGCCAAAGAGGAAGGGCACACGCCAGCCCCAGGATTGCATCTGGTCGGGCGTGAGCGTGGTGGTGAGCACCGCGCCAAAGCCCGCGGCAAGCAGGGTGGTCAGGCCTTGGCTGGCGACCTGGAAGCTGGAGTAGAAACCGCGCCGGTTGGGCGCGTGCTCGGCCAGGAAGGCGGTGGCGCTGCCGAATTCGCCGCCAGCCGAGAAGCCCTGGATCATGCGCGCTGCCACGATGCCGATGGGCGCCATGACGCCGATCGCGGCATAGGTGGGTAGTAGCGCGATGATCAGCGTGCCCACCATCATCAGCAGGATGGAGAGCGTCAGCGCGGCGCGCCGGCCTTTGCGGTCGGCATAGACGCCGATCACGACCGCGCCCAGCGGCCGCATGAAGAACGACACGCCGAAGGTGCCCAGCGTCAGCAGCAGCGAGGTGTTTTCATCGTGGTTGGGAAAGAACAGCGCGGAGATGGTGACGGCAAAAAAGCCGTAGACGACCAGGTCGAACCACTCCAGCGCATTGCCGATCGAGGCTGAAATCACCGCGCGCCAGGGATGGCGCGAGGCGGGCGCGGCAGATGCTGCCGCGCCGCTGTTGCTGCTACCGCTTGCCGATACTGCTGTCATGGTGTCTCCGGGTTATTTTTTTGGACATGACGCAACCACCGGCCCGCAGCTTTAGCGGGCCGGCTACAACGGAAAACGAGAAAACGGCTTAGTTCACGCGCAGGCTGTCGACCACCTTGTGCAGGAAGGCCTCGCAGGCGGCGAGCTGGTCCAGCGCGACGAACTCGTCGGGCTTGTGGGCTTGCTCGATATCGCCGGGGCCGCACACCACGGCCGGGATGCCGGCGCGCTGGAACAGGCCGGCCTCGGTGCCGTAGGCGACCTTGTTGACGTCGCGGTCGGCGGTCAGCGCGCGCACCAGTTGCGTGATGGCGGCCTGCTCGGCCACGTCGAGCGAGGGCGCGGCGGCGATCTTGTTGATGGTCAGGCCCGCGTCGGCATGCTCGGCGCGCATTTTCGGCAGCAGCACGTCGTTGGCGTAGCCCTGGATGCGGGCAAAGATGGCTTCCGGATCGACGCCCGGCAGGTTGCGGAATTCGAACACGAACTCGCACAACGCCGGAATGGTGTTGAGCGCGATGCCGCCGTGGATGGTGCCGGTCTGGGCCGTGGTGAAGGGCACGTCGAAGTCGCGGTCGTAAGGGCCGTTGGCCTTGAACTCGTCGGCGATGTCGCGGATATGGCAGATCAGGCGGGCGGCGTACTCAATGGCGTTGACGCCCTTGGGCGTGAGCGAGGAATGCGCGGCCTGGCCCTTGACGCAGCAGCGGTAGGCGTTGATGCCCTTGTGCGCCACGATCACGCGCATGCTGGTGGGCTCGCCGACGATGCAGCCGCCCGGGGTCACGCCGCGTTCGCGCAGTTCCGCCAGCAGGTAGGGGGCGCCCATGCAGCCGATCTCTTCGTCGAAGGACAGCGCATAGTGCACCGGCTCACGCAGCCTGGCCTCAAGCAGCGTGGGCAGCAGCGCCAGGCTGGTGCCGATGAAGCCCTTCATGTCGCAGGTGCCGCGCCCGTACAGGCGGCCATCGCGGATCACCGGCTTGAACGGGTCGGTGGTCCAGTTCTGGCCGTCCACCGGCACCACGTCGGTATGGCCCGACAGCACGATGCCGCCATCGGTGCTGCCGTTGGCGGCGGGCACGGTGACGAACAGGTTGGCCTTGTCGCCCTGCGGGTTGTAGCTCAGATGGGGACGCAGGCCCTTGGCCAGGAAATGATCGCGCACGGCTTCGATCAGGCCGAGGTTGGAGTGGCGGCTGGTGGTGTCGTAGCTGACCAGGCGCTGGGTCCAGTCGAGCGCGCTGCCGCGGGTTGCGGCATCGGCAGGCTTGCTGAGGGTATCGGCTTGCATGGCGGTTGGCTTTGGGTAACGTGTTAAGTAAATGATGCTACACCGTGCTGGCTCGTCGGTCCATGCACGGTGCACCATCGTGGCCCGCCGCGGCGGCGCCGCGCTGCGAACGGGTACTGTGGAGCAATGATCAGGCCATTCAGGCCATTCCGGTCATTCAGGCCAGTTGGCGCAGGGTGTGCTTGATGGTCTGCGCGCGCACTGCCACATCCGGCATCTTGGCCTCGATGCGCAGCTTGTCCTGTCCTGCCAGCTTGATATGGCGGTTCTTCTGCACCAGCTCGATGATCTTCATGGCGTCGATCGGCGGGTTGGGCAGGAACTGCATGCTGATGGCCGCGTCGCTGGCGTCGATCTTGCGCACGCCCAGCGGCACCGCGGCAATGCGCAGGCGGTGCGTCTCGATCAGCGCTTGCGCCTGCGGCGGCAGGCGGCCGAAGCGGTCGATCAGCTCTTCCTGGATGTCGTCCACGCGCTCGGCCGTTTCGCAATTGGCCAGGCGCTTGTACAGCGAGAGGCGCTCGTGCACATCGGTGCAATAGTCGCTGGGCAGCAGGGCCGGGGTGCCCAGGTTGATTTCGGTGGTCACGGCCAGCGGCGCCATCAGGTCCGGTTCCTTGCCGGCCTTGAGCGACTTGACGGCGGCGTTGAGCATGTCGGTGTAGAGCTGGAAGCCGATCTCGTGGATCTCGCCCGATTGCTTGTCGCCCAGCACTTCGCCCGCGCCTCGGATTTCCAGGTCGTGCATGGCCAGGTAGAAGCCCGAGCCCAGTTCTTCCATCTGCTGGATGGCTTCGAGCCGGCGCTGCGCCAGCTTGCTCAGGCCTTCGACATCGTGCACCAGCATGTAAGCATAGGCCTGGTGGTGCGAGCGCCCGACGCGGCCGCGCAGCTGGTGCAGCTGCGCCAGGCCGAATTTGTCGGAGCGGTGGATCAGGATGGTGTTGGCGGTCGGCACGTCGATGCCGGTCTCGATGATGGTGGTGCACAGCAGGATGTTGTCGCGGCGTGCCACGAAGTCACGCATCACGCGCTCCAGCTCTCGCTCGTGCATCTGGCCGTGCGCCACCGCGATGCGCGCTTCCGGCACCAGCTCGGCGAGCTTGGCGCGCTTGTTCTCGATGGTGTCGACCTCGTTGTGCAGGAAGTAGACCTGTCCGCCGCGCTTGAGCTCGCGCAGGATGGCCTCGCGCACCACGCCGTCTTCCTCGCGGCGCACGAAGGTCTTGATGGCCAGGCGCTTTTGCGGCGCGGTGGCAATCACGGAGAAGTCGCGCAGGCCTTCGAGCGCCATGCCCAGCGTGCGGGGAATCGGCGTGGCGGTCAGCGTGAGCACGTCGACCTCGGCGCGCAGGGTCTTGAGCATTTCCTTCTGGCGCACGCCAAAGCGGTGTTCCTCATCGATGACGACCAGCCCAAGGCGCTGGAACTTGACGTCGTCCGACAGCATCTTGTGGGTGCCGATCACGATGTCGGCGGTGCCGTCGTTGATCTGCTTGATGGCGCCGTCGATCTCCTTCTTGGTCTTGAAGCGCGACAGCTCCACGATGCGCACCGGCCATTCGGCGAAGCGGTCGGATAGATTCTGGAAATGCTGCTCGGCCAGCAGCGTGGTGGGCGCCAGGATGGCCACCTGCTTGCCGCCCATGACCGCGACGAAGGCGGCGCGCAATGCGACTTCCGTCTTGCCGAAGCCCACGTCGCCGCACACCAGCCGGTCCATCGGCTTGCCCGAGGTCATGTCGGCGATCACCGCGGCGATGGCCGCGGCCTGGTCCGGCGTTTCCTCGAAGCCGAAGCTCTCTGCAAACTTCTCGTAGTCCCTGGGCGTCAGCTCGAAGGCATGGCCCTGGCGCAAGGCGCGGCGCGCGTACAGGTTGAGCAGCTCGGCGGCTGTATCGCGGATCTGCTGCGCGGCTTTGCGTTTCGCGCGGTCCCATTGGCCGGAGCCCAGCGAGTGCAGCGGCGCGGTGTCCGGATCGGCGCCGGAGTAGCGCGAGATCACATGCAACTGGTGCACCGGCACGTACAGCTTGCTGCCTTTCTCGTAGTCCAGGTGCAGGAATTCCTCCTCGCCCTGGCCCAGGTCCAGCGAGACCAGGCCTTGGTAGCGGCCAATGCCGTGCTCGCTGTGCACGACCGGATCGCCGATCTTGAGCTCGGCCAGGTCGCGCACCATCGAGTCGACGGCGCTGGCCTGTTCCTGCTTGCGCCGGCCCGTGCGGCGCGCGGTGCCGGCATACAGCTCGGCCTCGGTGACAAAGGCCAGCGGCTCGATGCCTTGCGCCCCGGGCACGGCAAAGCCGCTTTGCAGCGGCGCCACCACGATGGAGAAATGCGAATCTCCCGCCAGGAAGGCGGCGTAATCATCGATCGGCTGCGGGCGCAGCCCGCTTTCGCCGAACAGTTGCAGCAGCGTTTCGCGCCGTCCGGCGGAATCCGCGCACATCAGCACGCGCCGGTCTTTTTTCAGCAGCAACGCTTCCAGGTTGACTAGCGGATCTTCCGCGCGCCGGTTGACCGAGACATCGGGCAGCGACTCAGCCAGCGGTACGGTGTCGCCGGTAGCGGTGCCTTGCAGCACGAGCCGCGCCAGCGGCTTTGCGCTTGTGAAGAACTGCTCTTCCGACAGGAACAGCGCGGCGGGCGGCAGCAGCGGCCGCTCGCGGTCATGGCGCATGAAGTTGTAGCGCTGCGTGGTGTCGGCCCAGAAGCGGCGGATGGCGTCTGGCACATCGCCGGCAAAGGCGAGCTGGCTGTTGGCGGGCAGGTAATCGAAGACGGTGGCCGAGCTTTCAAAGAACAACGGCAGGTAGTACTCGATGCCGGCCGACGGCACGCCATTACCAATGTCCTTGTAGATCGTCGACTTGCTCGGGTCGCCTTCGAACAGTTCGCGCCAGCGGCCGCGAAACGCGGTGCGCGCGGCGTCGTCGAGCGGGAACTCGCGGCCCGGCAGCAAGCGCACTTCCTTCACGGGGTACAGGCTGCGCTGCGTGTCTGGATCGAAGGCGCGGATGGTTTCGATCTCGTTGCCGAACAGGTCGATCCGGTACGGCAGCGGCGAGCCCATCGGGAACAGGTCGATCAGGCCGCCACGCACGCTGTACTCGCCGGGCCGCATCACGGCGCTGACATGCTCATAGCCGGCCAGCGTGAACTGCGCCTTGAGCGCGGCTTCGTCCAGCTTCTCGCCCTGCTTGAAGAAGAAGGTGTAGGCCGCCAGGAAGGCGGGCGGCGCCAGCCGGTAGAGCGCGGTCTGCGCCGGCACCAGCATGATGTCGCACTGGCCGCCCTGGATGTCGTGCAGCGTGGCGAGCCGCTCCGAGACCAGATCCTGGTGCGGTGAGAAGCTGTCGTAGGGCAAGGTTTCCCAGTCGGGCAGCAGACGCACCCGCAGGCCCGGCGCGAACCAGGGGATTTCCTCGGCCAGCCGCTGCGCGTCGACCGCGTTGGCGCACACCACTGCCAGCATCGGCACACGCTCGCGGTGCTGGCTGGCGTAGGCGGCCAGCGCCGGGGCGTCGGCGGAGCCGGGCAGGCCGGACACGGTATAGCGCTGGCCGGCCTTGACCAAGGGGAGGTTGGCGAAGGGGGCGGGGCGATTGGCTTCAGGCATCGGGTACGGGCTGGCTTGTTGACGGCTTTCAGGCGTTGCGGGGCAAAAAGAGCGCGGCGATGCAACAGCGACACCCCGCCGGCATCGCGGGCGGGGAGTGGGCGAAGCATGCGGCGCCCGGCGGGCGCTCGCGCTGATCGACGCCCGCATGTCCGCGAGCGAAGGCCGTATTATAGAATGCGCTCCGAATCCGCGTTTTCAATGCCGCGCTTCCCGCTCCCCTGCCCATGGCGGGGGCCCCGAAGCCTTGCGCCGTGCTCTTGGCATGGTGCTCACCTTGTCCCTCACGCTATCCGTGTCTGCTCGCCGATTTGCCCTCATTCCTTGTGCCGGTACCGGCAGCCGCGCGGGCGGCAGCCTGCCCAAGCAATACCAGACCGTGGCCGGCCGGCCGATGATCTGGTACGCGCTCGCCGCTTTTGCCGCCTGCGATGCCATCAGCGCCACCGCGTTGGTGCTGGCGCCCGACGATATGCCGCTGGAGTCCCGCTTCGGCGCGGCGGCGTTTGCCGGCCTGCGTTTTGACACTGCCTTCGTGGGCGGCGATACGCGCCATGCCTCGGTGCTGGCTGGCCTGCATCACCTGGCGCAACTTGGCGCCACGGACCGTGACTGGGTGCTGGTGCATGATGCGGCCCGCCCGGGCCTGACGCCCGCCATGATCCACGCGCTGGTGCGCGCGGTGGAGGGCGACGGCGCGGACGAAGACGGCCCCGACGCAGCCATCGGCGGCATCCTGGCGGTGCCGGTGCCCGATACGCTCAAGCGCGCCGATGCGCCCCCCGGCGGTCAGCCGGCGGCGGTGGTGCGCATCGGCGCCACGGTCTCGCGCGAGGGCTTGTGGCAGGCGCAGACCCCGCAGATGTTCCGCCTGGGTGTTTTGCGGCAGGCGCTGCAGGAAGCGCTGGCCGCGGGCGCCGTGGTGACCGACGAGGCCAGCGCGATCGAGCGGCTGGGCCTGCATCCGCGCCTGGTCAATGGCTCGCTGCGCAATTTCAAAGTGACCTACCCCGAGGATTTCGCGCTGGCCGAGTTGCTGCTGGGCGAGGGTGCTGGCAAGCCCTGACCGTCATCCTCGCGCATTACCAGCCATCCCCACCGATCCCTATTCATTCCTATCCATCCCCCGTTCCGATCCTGAAGGAGAATTGCTCCCATGACCCCATTCGATATCCGCGTCGGCCAAGGCTATGACGTGCACGCGCTGGTGCCGGGCCGCAAGCTCATCCTGGGCGGCGTGGACATTCCCCACGACCGCGGCCTGCTGGGCCATTCCGATGCGGACGCGCTGCTCCACGCCATCACCGATGCGCTGTTCGGCGCGGCCGGCCTGGGCGACATTGGCCGCCACTTTCCCGACACCGATCCGCGCTTTGCCGGCGCGGACAGCCGTGTCCTGCTGCGCGAGGCCGCGCGGCGCGTGCGCGAGGCAGGCTATGAAATCGGTAACGTGGATGCGACCGTGATCGCGCAGGCGCCGAAGCTGGCGCCGCATATCGGCGCCATGGTGGCGAACCTGGCGGAGGACTTGGGCTTGGCCGCCGCCAGTTGCAATGTCAAGGCCAAGACCAATGAGAAGCTGGGCTTCGAGGGGCGTCAGGAAGGTATCGTTGCGCAAGCCGTGGTGCTGATCTGGCGCGGCACGATCGTCTCCCCGCAGGATTGATGCGGGGCTGAGCGCGGCGGGCGCTCAGCTTCTGGCGGCCGTTCCGGTTGCGTCGGCGTTTTCGGGCGGGAGCGCGTAGAGGTAGTCGATCAGCCTGGCCATCGGGCCCGAGCGCGCACCGGCTTCGGTGCGTTTGACAAAACCCATCTGCTGGCACAACTGGTTGGCGGATTTCATTTCCGGCATGGTGCGCACCAGCAGCGCGCCGGCGCCGATATCGCGCGCGCGCTGGATGCAGACCTGCATCAACGTGCGGCCAAGCCCCAGTCCGCGTGCCTGCGGGCTGACCGCCAGCAGGCGGGCTTCCGGCAAGGCGAGCGTGATGGTGCTGCCGTCCAGCGCCTGCAACGTGGCACCGGGATGGCAGAACAACACCGCGCCACTGATGCCGTGATCGGTTTCCGCCACCCACCACTCCATTTCCGAAGTCGACGCGGCCAACACGGCTTTCATGCCTTGCTGGAAGGACTCGCGGCAGTCCTCCATGATCTCCAGCTCATATTGCCCATAGGCTTGCTGGGTCACGGCGGCAATGTCACCCCAGTCCTGCACGGTGGCGAGGCGGTAGTGAAAGCGGGGGGAGGTATGCGAAGGAAGGGTGCTCATGGCAGGGGGGGCGAAGGCTGTGACCTTGCTGGATTGTAGGCCCTTCGGTGCACAAATGCAGTCAGTGAATTACCGACTTGGCGCGTTGGCAACAGGCTTGCGCTGACGCTCGCGGCATGCTGGGCAAGCCCCGCAGGCCTTGCGCCGCGGGGCTTTCGGGGACGTACCGGAAGCACCATGCAGGGCCGTGCCGGGACGGCGCGTGCCTCCCGCAAGCCCTCGATACGGCCTTATTCCGCCGCGATGACGTTGGCTGCCGCCACGACCACGGCGGCAATGCGGCCCACGTCGCGCAGTTGCTGCGCGGTCATGCCTTGCTCGTTCTTGAGCAGTGCATAGTGCGACTTGATGCAGAAATGGCATTTGCCGACGATGGATGCGGCCAGCGCGTACATCTCGAAGCGGCGCTTGTCCACGCCGCCGTGCGTGGCGTATGCATTCATGCGCAGGCCGGCCGGTTGCGTCGCGAGATCCTGGTCGTCGGCCATTTCCACGAACGGATACCAGACGTTATTCATGCCCATCAGCGCGGAGGCGGTGAGCACGGCATTGGTTTCCTCGGGCGACAGCACACCCGCGTTGCGGATCGCATCGACGATCACGCGGCTCTTGGCGGCAAACGCTGCGGCCAGCGCCACGGCCACGGCATCGTTGCCCTCGAGCGAGGAGCGGGCGATGGTGCCGTCGAGGTTCAGGCGGATATCCTTGGCGTAGTCAGGAATAAGGCCTTTAATCGTGCTAAGGAATTCCATACAAATCTCCTATCGGTAAGGTCTCAAAAAACCCGCCATGGCGGGTTTTGAGGCGCGGGCCAAAGCCCGGCGCGCAGATCGTCACAAATCGCCGGCAATCTCTCACCGGCAGTTTGTGCAGCATGTCAGCTGGTCGACAGCTTACAGCGTGGCACCGCCAACAGCGCGGTTGCACGGGCACAGCTCGTCGGTTTGCAGGCCGTCGAGGATACGCAGCACTTCGTCCGGGTTACGGCCGACGTTCAGGTTGTTCACCGACACGTGCTGGATGACATTGTCCGGATCGACGACGAAGGTAGCGCGCAGTGCGACGCCGGCAGCCTGGTCACGCACGCCCAGCTGGTCGATCAGCGAGCCGGTCACGTCGGCGAATTGCCATTGGTCCAGCTTGTTCAGGTCCTTGTGCTCACGGCGCCATGCCAGCTTCACGAATTCGTTGTCGGTCGAGCCGCCCAGCACGATCGCATCGCGGTCGGCGAAGTCGCCGTTGAGCTTGGCGAAAGCCACGATTTCGGTCGGGCACACGAAGGTGAAGTCCTTCGGGTAGAAGTAAATGATCTTCCACTTGCCTTCGAACGACTTTTCGGTGATGTCTTCAAAGGCCGACTGGCCGTTCTCTTCGTGGTTGTTGAAACCCGGCTTGACACCGACGACGTGGAAGGCTTCGATCTTGTCACCAACGGTCTTCATAGACTGCTCCTGGATACGGTTGAAGAGAGACGCTCGCGCCGCAAGCCTTGCCATCCCCAACGGATAAGACCAGGCTGCCGCGCAACGAACATGGATTATGCGTCATCCCCGGAGGGCGAGGCTAATTGATATTCTCAAAGAGCCCGATAGCCAAGCGCGGGGAGCCGCACATCCGGCAAGCGCGCGCCGATTAGTGATGTTGGCGCCGTCATATTGCCGCGCGATGTCAGCCGCAGTGTTCGCAGCCGCCCTGCCGGAGCTGCGAGTCTACCCCAGCAGGGCCGCCCTCGTGAATCTCAGGCAGCCTTGGCCGCGGGCTCGACATAGGCATGCTGCCGTCCGCCGCGGAAAATCACCAGCGTGGCGATCAGCCCGCATGCAGCGGCAAACATCAGCCACAGGCCGGGCGCGGCCTTGTTGCCGGTGCTGTGGATCAGGTACGTCGAGATGGCCGGCGTGAAGCCGCCGAACAGGGCCGTGGCCAGGCTATACGCCAGCGAGAAGCCCGCCGTGCGCACTGCGGGCGGCATCACTTCGGTCAGGGTCACCACCATTGCGCCGTTGTAGCTGCCGTACAGGAAGGACAGCCACAGCTCGACCATCAGCAGGCGGCTGAACGACGGCTCCGCCACCAGCCAGGACACCGCCGGATAGGCCGTGAGCAATGTGAGGATGGTGAAGATCACCAGCAGCGGCTTGCGGCCCACGCGGTCCGACAAGGCGCCCATCAGCGGCAGCCAGATGAAGTTGGACAGCCCCACGCACATGGTGACGATCAGGTTGTCGACGTCATCGAGCTTGAGCACGGTCTTGCCGAAGGTCGGCGTGTACGCGGTGATCATGTAGAACGACACCGTTGTCATCACAACCATCATGCAACCGGCCACGATGATGCGCCAGTTCTCCATCATCGAGCGATAGATCTCGCTGATGCTGGGGCGATGCTTACGGGTCTTGAACTCTTCGGTTTCTTCCAGCGAGCGGCGGATCAGGAAGAGGAACGGCACGATCAGGCAGCCGATCAGGAACGGAATGCGCCAGCCCCATTCGCCCATTTCCTCAGGCGACAGCATCGAGTGCAGCACCACGCCGAGCAGGCCGGCAAAGATCACTGCCACCTGCTGGCTGGCTGATTGCCAGGCCACGTAGAAGCCTTTCTTGCCGGGCTTGGCGATTTCCGCCAGGTACACCGACACACCGCCCAGCTCAACGCCGGCGGAGAAGCCCTGCAGCAGCCGGCCCGCCAGCACCAGCAACGGTGCGGCCACGCCGATCGACGCATAGCCCGGCACGCAGGCGATCAGAAGGGTGCCGAGCGCCATCAGGACCAGCGTCATGATCAGGCCCTTGCGGCGGCCATGGTGATCGATGTACGCGCCCAGGATGATGGCGCCGAGCGGACGCATCAGGAAGCCCGCGCCGAAGGTCGCAAGCGAGAGCATCAGCGAGGCGAACTCGTTGCCGCTGGGGAAGAACGTCTTGGCGATGGCGGCGGCGTAGAAGCCGTACACCATGAAGTCGTACATTTCCAGGAAGTTGCCGCTGACAACGCGGAACACGGTGCGGAACCCGTGTTGCTGGGAGGGGGAGCTTGACATGTTGCTGGTGTCTCTCGCAGTTGCCGCCGGTTGGTTCCGGTGGCTTGATTTTGATCGGGCGCCAGAGGGGGGCGGCTTCCCCTTTTTCCGGGAAATGGCCTTGTCTGGGCTTGGTCTTTGGGGGTGCTGCTAACGGCGGCAAGTTTGCGCCGGGGGGGCTGTCATTACGCTGTCAAATGGCTTTCAGTTTGATATCAAACGCTGTCGAAAGCCTGTCAGTGGGATGAAGGAGGATGGGGGGATTAGGGTTAGTACGGAGGGGTGTKATTTTGCGGTAACTTGGGGGTGCTGTGAGTGCAACTTTATGTGCAACGGCTTAACGTCAACTTCAACTGCAGTTTCACCTCCCCTGCGGGGAGGCGACCTACTTTCTTGTCTCGCCAGCGGCCAAGAAAGTAGGCAAAGAMGCGACCCGGATGGGGCGACCCCCCCTCGTCGACAGGCAAAAAGAGCGGCCGGGGGCCAAACTCACATCGCCTTAGGGCGATGCTCAGA
>NZ_JBFTOQ010000081.1:0-16569 GCF_056398045.1 Cupriavidus sp. 05L411
TGAAGCGGTCAACTTCACGCAGACTCATGGTGATCAACCCTCGATCCTTCACGGCGCGCTGACTCATGGTGATCAACCCTCGATCCTTCACGGCGCGCTCCCGTCCAACCCAGGCGCTACCAGTATAGGTCTATCCAGAGGACATTCTGATGTGGCTGGAAGCGGACATTCTGATTTGGCCTTTACAATCCAAAAGACGCACAATGATGATTATGTTAAATAAACTATGCGGAGACTGGGCCGGCAGATCAACTGATGCCCTGAGCTTGGGTATGACACTCGACCGCTCAAAAAAACTGGTCATGGCACGATGCGCCTTGGCATGCACTGCCGAGGATGGCTAGAGTTAGCTCGGACCTAGTGCGCTAACACCGGGTCCGGGCGACTTCCATTTTTTACTAGGTCTCTACTCGTGCTCCGTCGGTCTGGTCTGAATCAGCGGATGCGGCGGCGACCTGCGAAGGCGAGCAAGCCGCCAACAAGGAGTAGCGCCGCCTCGAAGAGACTAAACGCTCCGCCACCACCGCCTTCCCCACTTGAGTTGCTACCACTACTTGTGTTGGCAGGTACCGCTGCCGACAGCAGCACACTGGTGCCGGCCGACAGTCCTGAGGCGTTGTCAGTCACGGTCAGGCCGAACTGGTAGTCGCCAGCCACTATGGGGGTGAACGAGGCGATCGCCGCATTGGCATTCAGCAACGTAACCCTCGGGCCGCTAAGCTGGGTCCAGGCAAACGAGACGTTGGCGCTGCTGGACTGGCTGCCATCAAGTGCCACCGTCGTCCCGGTACTCACCGACTTCGGCGCAATCGCCGACGCGCTGGGAACAATGGCCTGCGCTGCCAGGGTAACGGCCCCGAATGCGTCGAGCATGCCGGCGCCGCAAATCCACGTGTTGCAGCTTGAGTCTACGAAAGACCGGGCACTCTTGCGCAGCAGTTGGCGTACCGCGGCAGGCGTCAGCGCCGGCCGCTGAGCAAGCATCAATGCCGCAACGCCAGCAACCTGTGGAACGGCATTGCTCGTGCCGATCCCAACCGACTTATAAATGGGCGAGTTACTGTCATCGCTATCATAGGACGTAGCACCGATGTCCTCCAGCGACCAGCCATAGACAGGATCAGGCTGCCTCACCACGCCGCCACCTCCCGGGCCGGCAACCGCAATTGCCGGACCAAAATTGCTATACGAACCGAGAGTGCCGGCGTAAGTCAATCCGGCAACGGCAATCGCGCCATGACATGTAGCGGGCGTTGTTACCGGGCCGCTTTCGTTACCTGCTGCCACCACCACCACGGCTCCCTTGGCGTTTGCATCTGCAATGGCCGCCTGCGTTACCGCATCGCACTGCGAGACTCCGGCGGCGCCAAGACTCATGCTGATGACCCGAGCTGGGTTCGGGTTGCCAGGAACGCCAGGTACGCTGGAACCTGCGGCCCATCGAATAGCGTCTGCGACGTCGAAGCTGCTCGCCTGGCATTCATCCATGACCTTGACGGGCAGAATAGACGCATTCGGGGCGACCCCCGCGATGCCCAATCCGTTGTTGGTTGCTGCCGCGGCAATGCCTGCCATGTTGGTGCCGTGATAGACCATGGTCGGCGCACTGCCGTTCTGCTGGGCAGCGTTGGCGCATTTCGCTCCAAAGGCCGGCGGCTGCGTGCTGGTGCCACGGCCGGTACGCGTGATGAAGCTGTAGCCTGGGAGCATCTTGCCCTGTAAGTCGGGATGGGTTGCGTTCACGCCGTTGTCGATAATGGCGATCACGATGCCATCGCCCTTGCTGCTCGACCAGGCATTCACCGCATTGATCGCGCCCTTGGCATTGCCCGGTATCGCCGGGTCATGCAGGTTCCATTGGTTAGGGGCCAGGTTGGGATCGTTCGGAATCCAGCCGCCGTTCAGCGTGTTCGTCCGATGGTGGGTTTCCGCTTCGACCCAATCGACGCCGCGGATCGTCCGCAGGGCATCCAGGATGCGAGCGCGCTCCTGGTCATTGATATTGTCCGGCAGCGAAATCACCCAGGCGCTGCCGGACATCAGGCGAACCATTTTGAGGTCCGCCCCGGTGGCGCTGCGAAAGGTCTGGATGACAGCCTCCGCATTGGAAGCGCCGTCGAACTTGACGGCCACCTGTTCGCCGGCCTGGACCACCCCAGCGAGCAACAGCGCTGCGCAAACACCAACCAACCATTTCTTCTTCACATTCTTCCTCCAACTTGCGCAACTTCCGAAAACAGAGCGCCAGGTAGGAAGCGGTGTCCGCGTGAGTTGCTACGGCGATTTGAAAACGACGAACCAGGTGGGATCTTTGGCCGACTTTTATACAGCGCGTGAATTCTCGCGGCTAACGTAGCCGCCTGCCTATTCGTAAAATTACAAGTGTTGTCTGAGCATAAAAATCCGACTTTTCTCACCAAAAATCGGACTAGTCCGATTCCATCATCTCCGTCACTATGCTAGGTTCGCCATGGATGACAATCTGCGCAGGCCATTTGGCTACTTGATGGAAAGACAAACCACACAGGAATGGAGGGCCTGTATGTTTAGCCATCGCTTGCACACATATCTTCCCTGGCCATTACGGCAAGTCGTGATAACTGCATCAAGGATTCCATGAAGGAGAATAATGAGATTTTTCTTATAAAGAAATTTCCGATTAATTGAATCGTATTTCCAGAATCGAACCAAGAAATATCCAGTAGTATGAAAATAAAAAATAGAATGCCGACTAACTTTCATTTTTTCATTATTATTTTTTACGACGAAAGTCGCGGGAAGAATTCGGCGGATGGATCGCACGTTGTACTGACTACGCCAGCATCAGGCTTCCACATTGCAGAGGCAAAGCCGTGACAGCATTTGAGCCCGGGCTTTTGCAGTTCCTATATGCGGCCTGCGCAAGTCTCTCTGCATCAGCGGGCCGTATCTCCTACGCGCCTGGGATTGCAGTGCCGCTGATCGTGCAAGAATTTGGAGATGTCGGGATGGACTTTCCTCCCGTAGCATCTCCATTTCGATGGAGCGGCCCCGCCCTGCCGCGGTTGCTTTCCGCCGACCTCATTGAGAGCGCCTTCTATGGGCCGGACGGCTCGGCGTCGCGGCTTCTCATCCAGAGCGCCCCTCGTCCCGACGTCGGCTCCATTCTCGCTGCTCACGCGAGGCTTCACGCCGCCTATGACAATGCGTATTCAAGGAACACTGAGACATCGAGCAGTCCTGCTCGATTAAACGACAGGGAGAAGAATGTACTCGCGTACGCGGCGCTCGGCCTGTCAAGCAAGGAGATCGCCCAAGAGCTCGGGATTTCAGCTCGTACCGTGGACTACTATGTGGATCTCGCGCGCGATAAGCTAGGCGCTCACAATCGAACTGAAGCGATCGTCCGAGGAATCCTCACGCGCCAGATTTGCGCGCTCAAACTACCAGGCGAGCGGGAGACGTAACGAATAGTGGCGGAACATTGCACGTGAGCACAAGGTCGGCGGGAGAAAGGCGGCTTGCAAAGATGGAAGTGGGCCGGACAGGCTGCAAGCAATGGCAAAGGTGGTCGCACTTCCCACCCTGCCCCAGCCCGCTGATGCTCCCCCATGCCTCGATTGAGCCGTATTCTGTGAAACCGCAGCCTGGCTGAACAATATGGCTATATCTCCAGGACCGATTGGGGCGCCATGGGACGGAGGGGGCACGGTGGAGTCAAGCGTTTGATCAGGCTTTCACGGAGCCGTAACGCGCAGCCAGTCCGTCTACAGCCTGGCTGAAATCCCGAATCGTCTCTTCAATGATCTGCCGTACCGTTTTTACGGAATCAATACGCCCGCAAACCTGACCGGTCAGCGGAACGGCCGCCTCCATGTCGCCGCCGAAGTAGAGTTGCTGCACGCCGGCGAATTCGCTTTTGATGCTCTCCGGCACCTGCTCTTCGATCCGGGACGTGCGTGCCGTGCGCAGGGCCCGCAGCGCTGGGCCATTGCCGCCGCGATTGAGAAAAACGGTGTCCGTTTCGCGGGCATCGACAATGGCGTTCTTCCAATTGTCGTGAACGGGTGACTCTACCGACGACAACATGCGCGTGCCCATCTGGATCCCCTCGGCACCCATGGCAAAGGCCGCCGCCATGGTGGCACCGTCGCAGAAACCGCCGGCTGCGATGACCGGGACATCGACCTTCGAGYAGACCAGCGGTAGCAACACCATTGAGGCGACGTCACGCTGATTCTTGAAGCCGCCGCCCTCGCTGCCTTCGACGATCAGGCCATCCACGCCGGCGGCGACCGCCTTGAGCGCGCCAGCCAGCGTGGGCACCACATGGAAAACCGTCAGGCCGGCGGCCTTCAGTTCGGCGCAATAGCGCGTCGGGTCGCCGGCGGATGTGGTCACGAAGCGGATTCCCTCGTCGACGACGAATTGCACGATGGCTGGGTCGCGCACATAAGTCAGGGCAATGTTGACGCCGAACGGCTTGTCGGTCAGTTCGCGCATCTTGCGGATCTCACCACGGATGGTATCCAGTTCTCCGGATGAGGTCTCGATGATGCCCATGCCACCTGCACCGGGCCCGGGCGATCCATCCCATGGGCGCCTGGACGATAGGATGCTGGACGCCAAGCATCCTTGTAACGCGATTGTTTATGGTCATGCCTATTTGTCTCCGCTCGGTAACCCGTGATCGTTGATTGGGCATTCAATTTCGCAATGCCGAATCAATGCAACTGGTTGCATATTCATGGCACCCCGCCAAGCAGTCGATCCTGAAGTTCGTGGCCGGCGTGACCCGCGAAGGCGCTCCCACCTATACGCGAATCACGCTAGACGGGCGCGGCTATTTTCATCGCATCTGGCGCGATCCATGCGGACGTTGGCCCGGTGGTCTGTCTTATGAAATGCCCGATCTGCGCGATCGCGGCATCTGACTCCCGCAGCACGCCAGCGTGCAGCTGGAATACGTGCCAGAGGCCATCGAATTGCTGGAGTTGCGCCTGCACGCCGGCGGCAATGGCCGCAGCGGCAAGGCGCTCGGCATCCGACAGGAGCACTTCTTCCGAGCCCACCTGGATCAGCATGGGCGGCAGGCCGCGCAGGTCGGCGAACAGTGGAGAGCAGCCCGGATCGTTCGCAGGCCTGGCACCGCGATAGGCAGTGGCACAAGCTTGCAGCCATTGCGGATGGACCAGGCAATCGCGCTCCGCATGGGTCTGCAAGCTGGCACCGGCAAGACTAAGGTCCACCCACGGCGAGAGCAGCACCAGCGATGCCGGCAGCGGCAGGCCGCTGTCGCGAATGGCCACGGCGGTGGCCACTGCCAGGCCACCGCCGGCGGAATCCCCGGCCAGCGCGATCTGCGACGGCGCGTGCCCCTGTTCCAGCAGAGCCGCGTAGACCGCCAGCGCGTCGCGCAGCGCGGCCGGAAAGGGGTGCTCCGGCGCCAGGCGATAATCCGGCAGCCACACCTGCGCCTGCGCGGCTTTGGCAAAGTGCGCCATCAGCTTGCCGTGGCTGCCCTCCCCGCCCATCACATAGCCGCCGCCGTGCAGGTACAGCACGGTGCGCGCCGGCCGCTGCGCTGTTGGCGAAAACAGGATAGCGGGCACGCCAGCTATCTTGTGCCGGCTCCGCGCCGTGCCTCGCGCGCCGAGCAGGAATAGCCCAATAAAGCGGCCCCAGCGCCGCTGGGCTCGCGCGGAGAAGCTTGGCGAGAGCACCGGCTTGACGCACCTGCGCACAAACCAGGAAAGCAGGGTTCTCTTCATGATTCGCCCTGTGGTTCAGGCCGCTGGATGGCCGGGCGCGGGATGCAGTTCGTAATCCCGCAGGTCCAGCTTGCTAGCCATGCGGCGGTACGTAAACGTGAAGCCAGGCCAGTTGATGGTGTTCTTGCCCGTGGCCGTCTTGTACCAGGAGGTGCAGCCCGCTTCCCAGACGCTGTGCTTCAACTGCCTTTGCACCATGTCGGAGAATGCCTTCTGGCGTGAGGCCTTCACGTTCATGAAGTGCAGGCCGGGCGCCTGCAGGCTGCCGACGCACTGCATGACGTAGCGCACCTGCGACTCCAGCATGAAGACGATCGAGCTGTGCGCGAGGTTGGTGTTAGGGCCATAGAGCATGAACAGGTTCGGGAAGCCGGAAACGCTGATGCCCTTGTAGGCTTCCGCACCATCGCGCCAGGCCTGATTGAGGTCGATGCCACTTAGCCCGGTCACCCGCATCGGCGCCAGGAAGTCGGTAGCCTGGAAGCCCGTGCCGTAGATGATGGCGTCCACCGGATGGCGCTCCCCATCGCGCGTCAGAATGGCGTCGGCTTCCACGCGTAAGATGCCTTGCGTGATCAGGTCCACATGGTCCTGGTCCACGGCCTGGTACCAGTCATTCGAGATCAGCACGCGCTTGCAGCCGATCTTGTACTCGGGAATGAGCTTGCGGCGCTTCTCCGGATTCCGGACGTGGCGCCTGGCCTCCCGGCGCGCCTGCAGCGCGACGAGTTCCAGCAGCCAGCCAAAGCGCGTAAAGCCCAGCGCGCGGCTCTCGTTTTTCCAGTAGATCATGGCGCGATACAGGCGCTCTGCCACCGGTGCATGCTTGAACAGCCATTCTTCCAGTGCGGTAAACGGCCTGTCCGGCTTGGGCACGACCCACGCGGCGGAACGCTGGAACAGTTTCAGCGCCTTCACCTTGGGGACGATCTGCGGCACGAACTGGATCGCGCTGGCGCCGGTGCCGATCACTGCGACAGTCTTGCCCGCCAGATCGTAGCTGTGGTCCCAGCGCGCGGAGTGAAATACCTTGCCCTGGAATGCATCGATCCCGGGAACTGCTGGCACGGCCGGGCGATTGAGCTGGCCGCAGGCGGTCACAAGCACGCGCGCGCGCAACACGGCGCCGTCGCTGCTGGTGATGACCCAGTGGCCGGCTTCCTTGTCGAAATCCGCCGAGGTGACTTCCCTGCCGAACCGCAGGTGGGGGGCCAGGCCGTATCGCTTCACGCAGCCCTGCATGTAGGAAAGGATCTCGGACTGCTGGCCGAACTTGCGCGACCAGTCGGCCTTGGGCGCAAAGGAATAGGAGTACAGGTGCGACTGCACATCGCAAGCCGCGCCCGGATAGTGATTGTCGCGCCAGGTGCCGCCGACGCCATCTGCCTTCTCCAGGATGACGAACGCGTCGATGCCGGCCTGCTTGAGCTGAATGGCCATGCACAGGCCGCCAAATCCGGACCCGATGATCGCGATCATGGTCGTGTTTGCGCTCGCCATCTCGGCGCTGGCCCCATCGGGGCTTTCCTTCTGTGACGTGGCCATCTTGTCTCCTGCCTGCATCGGTTTTGTTTTAAGTGTCCGAAGGGTACGCGCGGCCAGGCAGTGCGGTAATGACAAAATCGGACAAAAAATCGATAATCGGGGACACCAGATCAGAGAGTGGAAAGCCCCGCCATGCCGAGATGGAGTTTCGAGCGCAACGTGACCAGTATGTGCTTGATGGCCGATTTCGCGGTCATGCATGGCCTGACCGTGCCGGCCGTGCTGGCGGGTACTGGCGTTACCGAGGCTCAACTGACGGACCCCAACCTGCTTGTGCGTGGCGAGCAGGAGCTCCGCTTGATCCGCAATATGGTCGACGCGCTAAGCGATGCACAGGGCCTTGGCATCGAGGTCGGCCAACGCTACCACTTCACCGCATTTGGCGTACTTGGCCTGGCCATCTTCAGCAGTCAGACGCTGAGTGCAGCGCTCGATGTGGCGCTGCAGTATTTCGACCTGACCTTTGCCTTCACGTCGTTTCGAGTCGAAGAGGCTGGGCAGCAAACGTGGCTCGTCGTGGATGACTCGGACGTGCCGGAAGGCCTGCGGCAGTTCAATGTGGAACGCGATATGGCCGCCTTCCTCACCGTGCTGCGGGATCTGTTCGATGCGGTGCCGATCCAGGAAACCGTGCACCTGCGCTTCGCCCGGCCGGACAGCACCGAGCCCTACCGGCGCGTCTTCGGCGTCGAACCCGCATTTGGCATGCCACACAACGCCATCTTGCTGGACAGCAAGCTGCTCGCCGAACGGCTGCCCCAGGCCAACGTGCTGGCGCAGTCCGCCGCGCGCGATCAGTGCCGCAAGTTGCTGGATGCCCGGCGTGCGCGCCTCGGCCTGGCAGGCCGCGTGCGCGACCTGCTGGCGGCCCACTGTGCCGAAATGCCGGGTATGACGGCGGCGGCCGACAACCTCCACATGACGGCGCGAACCCTACGGCGACGGTTACTGGACGAAGGCACGACCTACGCGGAACTGCGCGATGAAGTGCGGCAGACGCTGGCCGAGGCGTTCCTGAGTGGCCCGCACCAGTCGATCGAACAGATTGCCGCGCGACTGGGCTATGCCGAGGCGACTAGTTTCATCAATGCGTTCAGGCGCTGGCGCGGGCAGACGCCGCATGCCTTCCGGCTGGCGCTGCGCTCGGCGCGCAGTGGTGATGACTGACGGCATGGCGCCCGGCCCCAAGGCAATCGGCTCGGCGAACCGAAGGACGCTAGTCGTCAATGCCCTGGATTCGCCCCTCCAAGCACGCCATGTTCACACAGAACGGCACAACACAAACCTATCATAGATATCGTGTTACACTTCATAAAACGATATCTATAATCAAACCAACGGCCAATTACCCCTCGTCTGGACTTTCATTAGGAAGACAACATCATAGAAATCGTTTTAACTCACTTAAAAAGATATCTATAACTGGAGTTTTTGTGCCGAAGAAGCTGCTGCATGCCGAAGCCGTACCATCGCTGGTTGCGGAACGCCTGCGAACCTGGGGCCGCTGCATACGCACGCAACGCGTCGCACAACACATTCCCGCCGCCGACCTGTGCGCGCGAATGGGCATCTCGGATGCGACCTTGCGTCGAGTCGAACGGGGCGATCCAGGCGCGGGCGCCGCAACCTATCTCACCGCTCTGCTGATACTCGGGTTGCTGGATATGGCTGCACCGCCGCCGGACCCGCGTTATTGGGCGACCAGTCCGCATGCCAGGGCTCGCCCGCCGGCTTCCGAGAGGGATGATGACTACTTCTAAGCCGCTGTTCATCTACCTGCAACGCCCGGACACGGGCGATTGGGTAACCGTCGGTCGCTATGCCCAACACGCAGACGGACGCACCGGCGTGTTCCGATATGCCCCGAGCTACATGGATGCGGCTCTGCCGTGGTCCATCGATCCGGTCAATCTGCCACTCATTGCCGGCATCGACCATCTCGCCCATCGGTATCGCGGCCTGCACGACGTGTTGCGTGATGCCTGCCCGGATTCGTGGGGACGGATGCTTTTACAGCGCGAACATAATCTTGCCGACGATGCGCACGACAGCACTTATTTGAGACTGGCCAGGAATGGCGATCGCTGGGGGGCACTGGCCGTCGGCGTCTCGCGCAAGCCGTCCGTGGATGTCATCACAAGCCCCAAGCTGCTGCAACTTGAAGGGTTGGCCGAAGAACTGCTTGCCATGTACGAAAGGCGCCCCCCCGTCGATGCGAGGCTGCGCAGGATGCTCATGGCCACGCCCAGCCTGGGCGGCGCCCGGCCCAAGGGCACGCTGCAAGACGGCGAGGACTACTGGCTGGTCAAGCCGATTCTGCCCAGCGACACGGCAGACATTCCCAGCCTGGAACACTTCACCTTGCAGTGGGGTGCTACCGCAGGCATGCATTTCGCGCGATCGGTGCATCACCATGTCAAAGACGGGCTAAGCGTAGTGCGCATTTGCCGCTTCGATCGCCACGGCCAACAAAGAACCATGACACTCAGTGGCGCCTCCTTGCTGAGCGCCGAGTATCCCGGCGGACTGTCAGCCTCGTGGAGCTACCCGCGCCTGGCACAGGAACTGAAACGGATAGGCGCGCCGCTCGAAGACCGGATCGAGCTGTTCGAACGCATGGTGTTCAACGCCATCGTCGGCAATGMTGACGACCATCCACGCAATCATGCGACTATTTACCACGCGCGGGAACAGCGCTGGCGACTCTCGCCGGCGTTCGACGTCGTTCCCAATCCCGACGCGCAACCCAGGACGCTCACCATGCAACTGTCCGAGGGCCGCTTCGATATCGCGCGCGACGCAGTGCTGACGGATGCGGTGCACTTCGGGTTTGATGACAAGAACGCAGCCGCAACGCATCTGAATCAATTGTTGGCGCGTATTGCCGATACCTTTCCCACAGTGAACGCCCACCTGTCTACCGAACTGAGACAACGCATGCGCGAGCGCCTCGCAAGTGGCTTACAGGCGCTCCAAGCGTAAGAGCACGCCGGCTCGCCAGCGTCATGCGCGCGGGCCCGGCCAGACAGGCCGGGCCCGCAGCCAAGACCGCTTCAGTGCCCGGCTTCGGCCTGCGCGGCCTCAATCGACTCCATCACCACGCGGCGCGCGTCAAACTCCTCCGCGATCTTCTGGTCCTGCGCGAACTGCGCCTCGACGTCGACATTGGCAAACTCGATCGCGCCCATGTCGGCAAACGCGGCCTGCACGCKCGGGCTCCACAGGCCGATATCCTTGACGGTCGGCACGATCCGGCTGAACAGCCGCTGGCGGAACTGCCGCATGGTCTCGGACTCCCGCACGGCCTTGGCGCACTCTTCTTCCGGCAGGCCAAGCCGGCACCAGACTTCCTTCTGATCGAAGCGATCGCGCATCAGGTAGCAGGCCTCGATCACGAAGTCTTCGCGCTCTTTGCGCTCGGCTTCCGTCAGTTGAGGATAGTAGCCGCGCAGCGCAGTACGGCCGAAGGCAACGTGGCGCGCTTCGTCCTGCATCACGTAGGCGTTGATCGATGCCGCCAGCGGATTCTTGGAGAAATCGCGAATGCGCTGGAAAGCGGCCAGTGCCAGGCCTTCCACCAGCACCTGCATGCCGAGGTAGCAGAAGTCCCAGCGCGAGTCGGTCAGGATGGTTTCAAGCAGCGATTTCAACCCGGACGTGATTGGATAGATGATCCCGACCTTTTCGTGCAGCAGGCGCGAATAGGCTTCCACGTGCCGCGCTTCGTCCATGGTCTGCGTGGCGGCATAGAACTTGGCGTCCATCTCCGGCACCATCTGCACGATGCGCGCAGACACCATCAGCGCGCCCTGTTCGCCATGCAGGAACTGCGACAACGAATGCGCCTGCTGGTGGCGGCGCACGTCGATGCGGTCGTGCTTGCCCATCTTCTCCCATAGCGGCGTGCCGTAGATAGGGATCATCCGGTCATCGAGTTCCTGCGGGTTCTCGGGGTCGAGCTCCTGCGACCAGTCGATCCGGTCTGTGGCGTTCCATTGCTGCTTCTTGCTGGTCTCGTAGAGCTGCAGCAGCTTGGAATTCTCGTTGTCGTACTCCCAGTTGAACTCGGTGGAAACCTGGCTGCCGATCGACCAGCCTGTCTGGACCACCGGCAACGTGTAACGATGAAGGGATGACATGCAATCTCCTTTGGCGCTCATGGGTTTTGACCGCTCTCCCCGCCTGTTTTCCTTACCCTAGCCGGTGGTGGGATCGGTCTTGAATTTGCTTTTGCTTCCGGCTATAAACAGAATCATAATTCTCTTTCTTGTTATTTCAAGGGTCCGGCACAGGGCCCGCAGAAGCCAGGAGATATTGATGCAGTTCCACAATCTGACTGTCGCGCAGATCACTCGGGAGACCGAAGACGCCCGTTCCTACGCGCTCTTGGTCCCCGATGCGCTGCAGCAATCCTTCGTGTATCGCGCCGGCCAGCACCTCACCTTCCGGGTAAACGTGGACGGGAAAACACTGCTACGCAGCTATTCGCTTTCCAGCTCGCCCGAGGCAGGCGGCCTTCCCGTCGTCACCGTCAAGCGCATCCCGGGGGGCCGCGCGTCGGGCTGGTTCCATGCGCATGTCGGCGCTGGCACGCAACTGGAGGTAAGCGCGCCGACCGGCCGGTTCGTGTGCGAGAACATGGACGCCCCGCTCTTCTTCTGCGCGGCGGGCAGCGGCATTACGCCGGTGCTGTCGATGATCCGTTCGGCGCTGGCATCCACCAACTGCGCGATGACGCTCTACTACGCCAATCGCGATGCCGGCAGCACGATCTTCGCGGCGGAGATCGCCAGGCTGTCCCGCGACAATCCCGATCGGCTGGCCGTGCATCTGCACCACGACGATACCGATGGTTTTCCCGAACGCGGCAAGATTGCCGCCTTGCTCTCGGCGGTGCCACACTGCCAGCTCTATCTGTGCGGCCCCGGGCCATTCATGCAGACCGTGCTGGAAGCCGCTGAAGTGGCCGGCATGGCGCCGGGGCGCGTGCATCTGGAGCGATTTGACGCGGCCGCGCAGGAGACCGAGGTGGCAAGCGCGGCGCCAATGCCTGCGCAGGCTTGCGACGCCACGGTAACCCTCGGCGGCGCCCTGCATGTGGTGCGGGTTGCCAGCGGCCAGTCCCTGCTGCAGGCCGCGCTGGCCTGCGGCGTGGATGCGCCCTATGCCTGCGAGGAAGGCTATTGCGGCTCGTGCGCGGCCAAGTGCGTGGATGGCGCGGTCGTCCATGCACGCAACGATGTTTTCAGTGCTGACGAACTTGCCGCCGGCTGGATCCTGACCTGCCAGGCGCGCCCGCGCCAGGAGCGGCCGGTCGCCATCACCTTCGACGTATGACACCCGAAACCACGGCCCCCTCTGATGCCGCGGCGCCAACACTGCGCGCGGGGCTGAAACAGCCCCGCCAGGAGAGAAGCGAGGCCACGCTGAAGGCGCTGCTTGCCGCCGGGAGAGCGCTGATCAACGAGGCCGGCAGCCTGACTGGCTTCTCGCTCGCCGATCTCGTGCGGGCCGCGTCCACTTCCGTTGGTGCGTTCTATGCGCGCTTTCCGGACAAGGAGACCTTCTGCGCGCTAGTGCTGGAAGACACACTGGCAGAGCTGCGCGCCGAGCTGGACTATTCGCTGGCCACGGACCCCGCCTGGGACGCAGGGCCGGCCCACGCGATCTGCACGCGCATCGTCGGCTTCTATATCGGCCTGTTCCGCAAGCACCGTGGCCTGTTTGCCGCGTATATGCGGCATAGCCCCGCACAGAACCCCTTGTGGCAACCCATTCGCGAGGCCAACCGGCAGATCCTGGATGCCATGGTGCCGCGCCTGGCCAGCCGCGTTGCCGCCGGGCGCTTTAGCGGGCCGGACGACGAGACCCGCATCGCGGTCCAGCTTGTCATCAGTGCATTGACCAACATCGTGATGCATACGCCCAGCGCCCTGGATCTGTACGATCCGCGGCAGGAGCAACGGCTCACCGAGATGCTGCACCGCTACCTTGCCTTGCCAGCGGCGGGCGACGTCTTGCCTACGCCTCCGGCAGCATCAGATAGCGGCTCATCATGCGGATCAGGTGGGTTTCCAGCTTGCGTTGCTCCAGGTGCAGCGGGCCCGGATCGTTGAGCAACAGATTGGCCAGCGTGCCCACCAGGAACTGAATGGCGACGCGCACCTCGAAGTTCGCGGTGCCAGCGCGTGGGGAATCGAGTTGCCTGGCCAGCAATGGCACAAGCAAATCCTGGATGCGTCGGTTGGCCTGCCGCATGGGATTGTCGCCGCCCCCGGTCGCGGAGTAATGCCGCAGGAAGCCTTTGAACAGGCCACGATTCTGGCGAAACTGGCCTACGTAGACGCGCACGATGCGCTCCACGATGGCCGTAGCCGAACCGGCTTGCCAGACCGGATCCCTGGCGATGGATTTTTTCGTGAGCGCTTCAGCCTCGTCCAGCGCAGCCTCAAGCATGAACTGGAGGAACGCCTCCTTGTCCTTGAAGCGGGCATAGAAGGCGCCAATCGACGTCTCGGCGGCCTTCACGACGTCATTCAGGGAAATGTCATCCAGGTCGCCGCGTTGCTCTGCCAGCGCACGCCCCGCCTTGATCATGTTGACCAGGTTCTGCTCGCTGCGCGGCTGGCGTGGGGGGCGCATGGCTGGCGGGGTGACGGTGATTGCGACGGGTCCCTTTGCGGCTCGCTGCGCGGGCGCGCCCTGGCTAGCGGACGCGCTGGCTGGCGTCGAAGATTTTCGGCGAATAGGCATGGAGTACAAATAAACGATAAGCGCAAGCAATGCCGCATTATGCGGCCTTCTTACCGTTGCCCCGCCGCATTGATTGCCGCGCTGGCGCCGTTCTTGGGCGTCATGATCAGGAGAGCCTGGCGTTCACCTCGCCAGCGACCCCCGCGATGCACGCGATGGCATTTTGCGCCATCGGTGACGGCGTCCGGTTGCGCAGGCTGACAACGCCCATCTCGGAGAACAGCGACGGCAGTCCCTCGATGCGCAGCGGCAGCAGCGCGCCGGCATCGAGATCGGCTTGCACCGATGTCCGCGTGGCGGCGAGAACCGTGTCGGTGGACAACGCCACGGCCCGCAGGATAGCAATGTCATCGCACTCGAGCGCAAGCACAGCTTCCTCGCCCGCCGGCAAGCCGAGCACCCTGGCCAGCTCGGTATTCAGGACGCTTGGCAACTTGGTCGCCGCGACGCCGAACTGCCAGGCATCGGCCACCGTGCATTGACGTCCGGCAAGCGGGTGCGCGATGCGTACGTAGAAGAAACCGGGTTGCGTCCCCAGTGGACGGATTTCCAGTGCAGGGTCTTGCGGCAGGTCGCGCACGTCCGCGACGAAAAACTCGATGTCTTCGGCGCGCAGGCGTTCCAGCAACTGCTGCCAGTTGCTCTCTTCCACGCGCAGGGCCACTTTGGGATAGAGGCGCCGCAGTTCGGACAGCGCCCGCGGCATCAGGGTCGCTGCCGGGAATGGCCCGGCGCCGAAGGCGGTGTCGCCCAGCTGGCTGTCTCGGAAAAGATCGACATCGCGCTGCAGGCACCGCGCATCGAAGAGCAGCCTGCGGGCCCGCCCGATCACGAACTCGCCGGCCGGGGTCGGCCGCACATCGCCCACGTCACGATCGAACAGGCGGATGCCGAGGTCCGCCTCGATGGCCTGGATGCTGCGGCTGAACGCAGGCTGGCTGAGGTGCACCCGCTCAGCAGCCCGCGCGAAATGCAGAACATCGGCAAGCGCCAGAACGTGGCTAAGGCGGCGAAGGTCCATCATGATGCGTTGCTCCGTACGCATTGGAACATTGCATAGTATGCATTTGACGCATTGCCAGTGCAAGCCTACAGTCAGCCGGACTAAAGCCTTTCAGGCCAAAAAGCGAGATCGGAGACAACCCCCAATGAGTCCGCACCTTCAGAACACCTTGATCGTGATCGCCATGCTTGGCTTTGCCTGCATGGAGTGGGTCACGCGGCGCTACAAGAACAGCGTCAACCCCACCCTGGACGATACCAAGCTGGAACTAGCGATGTTCGTGAGCCTGCTCGCGATCACCCAGCCTCTGGCCTTGCTGGGGGCCGGCAAGCTTTGCGCCTGGCTGATGCCGGAGCAACAAGGCGCGTGGGCGCACCTGCCATGGTGGGCAATGGCCGCGATCCTGCTGATTTGCGACGACATGACGCAATACTGGTGGCATCGCGTATCGCATTCGCCATTGTTGTGGCCTTTGCATCGCGCGCACCACACCGCGCAGTACATGAGCATCCGCATCACGTACCGGAACAATTTTTTCTATTACCTGATGATGCCGGGCCTGTGGATTGCAGGTGTGCTGCTGTATCTGGGTTTCGCTAAAGTCTACGGTGCGTACCTGGTCATCAAGCTGACTGTGATCCTTGGCGCGCACAGCGCATGGCGGTGGGACGAGCCCTTGTACCGGATCCGTGCACTGCGTCCGCTGATGTGGATACTGGAACGCACGATCTCCACGCCCGCCACCCACTGGGCGCACCACGCAATGACGAATGAGGACGGCATCGGCCACTACAAGGGCAATTTCGGCAATCTGCTGTTCTTCTGGGACATCCTGTTTGGCTCCGCGCACATCACGCGCAAGTATCCCGCCAAGATTGGCTTGCAGGACGACGTGCTGTTCGGGCAGGAGCGCTGGTTCACCCAGATGTTCTACCCGCTGTTCCAGTCGCGCCGGGCACACTCCGCGCTGCGCTTTGGTGGACGGGCTTATGCGGAAACCGACACCCATTCCGATACAGCACTGCAGATCGATAAACAGCAGAGGTCCACATGAATGTTCGCGCTCTGACAGAAGAACTGGCCAGCCAAGACATCCTGAGCGCCCGCGTTCAGGCCATGTTCGCCGCGCAACAGCAAGCCTTCCTGCGCCACACCTTGCCCGATGCCGGGCAGCGGCGTGAACACTTGCGCGCTCTCAAGCATCAACTGCTGCGTTACCAGGACGTGCTTGCCGAAGCGATCTCCCAGGATTTCGGCGGACGCTCTCTGGCCGAGACCAAGATGCTGGAAGTGCTGCCGACCACGCTGGAGATCCGTCATGCCATCTCGCATGTGCGCCGCTGGATGCGGGCGAGCCGTCGCTGGCCCGAACTGCTGTTCGCCAGCAACAGCCTGCGCGTTACCTACCTGTTAGCGCCGATGTAAAAATGACCCACCCCGCCGAAGTAAAACTGACCCACCTGATGGAGGATGGCGGATTTGCCGCCGATGCTGACACAGGAGCAAGCAGTGGAAATC